>NZ_JBFUGG010000001.1:0-468555 GCF_056403035.1 Flavobacterium sp. P3_A6
TTGCTACTCTTCGGAAATTGGTAATCACAGATACCGCTCCTGCATCATAAGTTGCAGATGTTGCTCCTTGGATATTTGCCCAAGTGCCGTCACATCCAGTTGTGCTCCATTGCCATTGATAAGAGATAACTCCTCCATTTGCAGTGCTTCCCGGTGTGGTATTGGTAAATGCTGCAGGGTCGAATGGAGTACAGAGAGTTTGATCTCCCGCGATTACGCCAGGGGCAATGTCATTTGGAGTTACTACCAAAACATTACTGTTTCCTGCACAGTTAACATCAGAAGAAGCGACTCTTCTGAACCAAGTTTTAACTGCTACTGCAGGCGCATCATAAGTTTCAGATGTCGCGCCAAGAATATTTGCAAAACCGGTTGCTCCGCTTATAATGCTGCTTTGCCATTGGTAGGTAATTGTACCATGGTCAGAACCAGGTGTAACACTGGTAAATGGTGCAGGATCAAAAGGAGAACAAAGTGTTTGGCTTCCTGCAATTTCACCAGAAACTATTCCGGTTGGAGTCACTGTCAAACAATTGCTGTTAGCAGAACAGGCAACGCCGTTGAGCGTTGAAGTTGCTACTCTTCGGAAATTGGTAATCACTGTTACCGCAGGTGCATCGTAAGTTGGAGATGTTGCTCCTTGGATATTTGCCCAAGTGCCGTCACAGCCTGTTGTGCTCATTTGCCATTGGTAAGAGATTACTCCAGCTCCTGTAGTGCTTCCCGGTGTAGTGCTGGTAAAGGCTGCTGCATCAAATGGTGAACAGCCGATTTGGTCTCCAGCGATTGCTCCCGGATTTATAGGATTAGGAGTTACTGTCAAACAGTTGCTGTTTGCAGAACAGGCAACTCCATTGAGTGTTGCTGTTGCTACTCTTCGGAAATTGGTAATCACAGATACCGCTGCTGGATCATAAGTTGCAGATGTTGCTCCTTGGATATTTGCCCAAGTGCCGGCACAGCCTGTTGTGCTCATTTGCCATTGATAAGTAATTACTCCTCCTGCGCTGCCGCTGCCATCTGTTGTATTGGTAAATGCTGCAGGGTCAAATGGTGTACAGAGTGTCTGATTTCCGGCTATTACGCCTGGATTTACAGTGTTTACAGTTGCAGTAACTTGACTTCTTGCACCTTCACAACCTGAAGCACTGGTACAGCTTACCCAATAACTGGTAGTTGCAGAAATGGTTGGGCTATAGGTGAGTCCCTCATTTACTTTTGTGCCGCCTGTAGCTGCATCATACCATTTTAATGTTCCTCCAGGACAGCCACTGGCTGAAAGATTTACTTGTACAGGTCCAGGACCGCAAACTGTTGCTCCAGTTGTAGTTGGTGGGCTTGGTCTGAAATCCAAATTCAATTGAATAGGAGCTCCAGGGAAATCTTTTAATTCAGATTGAGCTGAACTTCCAGAAGATCTGGTTCGAATAAACAGCGTGCTAATTGATGTACACGGATTATTTAAGTATGTCAAAACCTGAGTAAGATTTATGGCTCCTTCAGCCCATTGATTTGGAGCATAAACACCTGGATTAACGCCATAAGCATCAAATGGAACTGTAGTGGTTACATTATTATTGGTACAAAAAATTAATCCAGGAAAAGTTGTGTTGGGAATAACAACATATTCATAAGCTGACCCAACTAGTTTCCATTGCCGAATTACAACAGTTGCATCACCACCACCTTGGGTAAACTCAATGGTAATCAATATGTCGCCAGGGGTACGGCCACCAGTTGCATCAGGTGCTGCGGTATGAAATACACCGCTGCCCCCAGTAATTGGAGCTACGCCTGTAAAAGGATCAGGAGGGCCGTAAGTGGCACCTGTCATAGTTAAAGGAGCTTGCAGAAATTCAAAATCTATGTAGCTGCTACCATTAGTTACCTGACGGTCACCAGCAAACATACACCATAAATCAGTCGCTGAACCAGAAACTCCTCCAGCTGGTGAAGGGCTGATAAAGTTACCAACTTCATTCGTTACACCGCCTTTTATAGCTGGATCGCCATAACTAAAATGAGCTCCGCAGTTTTGGATTTCATTTTTGTTTGGAGATGATCCAGGACCCCATGAATAGGTGTTAGGATTGTCGTTTATTTTATTGGAAAGCGTGAATATCGTAAGATCATCTATATAACGATCTTTTATCTGATAAGTTACAGGAATACTCTGAGGAGTGGGAGGATCTGTTATAGGATTTGGTTTGTATAGTACATTACCTGTAACAGGATCAATCAATCCATGATTGATGTTGTGCATATTAGTTGGATTATTGGGATCATAAGCTGGACTGCCAGGATTATACCGATCGTCAAATAAATCACCAACTTTTTCAAAATTAGTTCCAATAGGCTGATGAGCCCAAAAATCTCCATCAATTGCATCTCCTGCTGCAGGTGATACGACTGGGATAATCCCTTTAATGTTTTGTGCATGTACAACAGTATAACTGTTCATGAGAATTACTAAAAAGACTATAGGCAAGGCAAGGCTTTGGCGCCAATAGAAAGCCCATAGTTTTAGTGACTGATTTAAAGGAATTGTGAAATTAAATTTTGAAATCTCTGTTTTGAGGAAACAGGAAAAAGAAATGCAAAATTCTTGCATGCTTTTTATCGTAAAAAGAATAATTTTTTTCATATCAATATGGTTTTTAGACCACAATATCAATAAGAAAAGATCAGTAGAAATTGGGTTTTCGAGAAACCAATGAGTGTTGTTCCATGTTGTGAAGAAGTTTGGTTAGGGATATCTTAAAAGAAACAAACCTGTCTGGACTGTAACTTTTAATTAGGGAAATAATCACACCCTCATAAAATGCATTTATGAGGTATATAGGGTCTGAAAGAATTTTTTATTGAGGGGATCAATAATTAAATTCTTTTATTACAAAAAGAAAGAAGGTTTGAAAAATGGGGCTTTTTAATATAAAAAAATATTAAAAAATAAATTTTTAAAATAGATTAAAAAATTGAAAATGTACCTTTAGAGAAAATACAATATTCAATACAATGACAAACTTCAAAATGAAATACTGAAGTGTATGACCAATTCGCTATTTTAATTTTAGCCATCATTTAGGACAGCTAAATCACTTTGAAAAGTGACTGTGTAAAATTAATTAATTTAAAAAATGCATGCCTCATAAATAGTAAAAAGAACGATATAAGTTGAATAAAAATCGATAAAAAACACCCTAAATACGAATAAGCGTACATGATTATGAGATGCGATTTAAATTAAAAAATTAACATAACTTACTAATTATCAACTAAATACGTACTAATGTTTTGTTGTGAAAAGCATAAAATACCTAATGTTTTCAGCTATAATTAATAAAGATAGCATTTTAGCTAAAAATGAGTAACGATTTGTCTTAAAATCGACTTTTTCTAAGGGTAAAACTGCAGCTGAAATTATCTCAGAAAGCGTTGATTAAAAACTAAATATTTTAAAGATTTTTATAGTACAAAGTATTGGTGTTTTAGTTAAAATTTTGGAAAAAGTGATAGTTAAGAGGAAAAAAAAGACTTAACTTTACTAAACTTTTGGATGTGAGATTGTTTTTTAATTGAACATCAATAATTTATTTCTGCCACCCCATTTTTATCGTAGTTAATTAATCGACTTCAGTTTTCAATTAAAATAACACTTTCGATGAAAATAGTGCTTACAGGTGGAACAGGTGTTTTGGGATCTCAGATTATGTATGAAATTCTAGAGTTATTCATAAAAGAGTCAATCGACGGCAAACTCATTTTGATTTCCAGAGGCAAGAAAAAAAGAACCGCTTTAGATCGAATAAACGAACTGCTCTCAAGCAGTTATACTCCCAAATTCTTAAAAGATATAGGCGTTGAAAAATTGGATCAATACATCGAAGTTATTGATGCTGATTTAGATTCTCTAAAGGAAAATTTTTTAGGCAAAATAGAGGGAGCGTATTTTATTCATTCAGCAGGATATGTAAATTTATCTACTGACGAGGCGCATCGTGAAAAAATATTTGAGGAAAACACCAAGATTACCAAAGTTATTTTAGAAAATTTTCATCATTACATTAAAAAATTCATTTACATAGGAACTGCTTTTTCTTCTGGAGAACGCTCAGGAATTGTTGATAATGACTATCATAATCTGGATTTTGTTCCAAAACACCGCAACGCATATGAAAATGCCAAGTTTCATTCTGAGAAATTTGTTGCCAAGCGATGCAAAGCTTTGGATTTGCCTTATCAAATACTGCGTCCAAGTGTTATCTGCGGAAAAATGTTAGGAGATGAGAATAGATATTTCATTTCTAAATATATGGTTTTCTATCTTTTGGCTAAATTTTTTTATTTTGTGGCTCAAAGAAAAACCGAGCAGGAAAATGTACGTTTTGCAATTGGTCAAATGTCAGGTTTAAATATCATCCCAGTCGATTATGTTGCCAAAGTGATTGTGTCTGTTTTTAGAAGAGATGATATTCATCAGCTTAATATTGTGAGCCACAATAGTTTAAATTTAGTGAAGGGATTGAAATTGATTATGAAAGAAGTTGGTTATTCTAATTATACAATAATTCCAGATTCTCCAGAGTTTGAATATCAAAACACCACCGAAAAATTATATTACGAAAGCATTGGTAAACACCTCAAACCTTATCTAGTGTCTAGTGCAAAACAGTTTAATACTAAGCTGTTGAATTCTATTCTTGAAATTCCATTATTTAATGATGAAATCTTTACTCAATTGATTAGATATGCTAAATTGAATAATTTTAGAGATGTCAATGTTTAATTTAGTTTTTATTTTAATTCCCAGTTGGCGCAAACAGATTAAGTTTTATTGTAAATTTGAGGAAATAAATTCCCAAACCATGAAGTTTTTTATCACATTGCTGTTGAGTTGTATAGCTTCTTCTGCTATTGCTCAGGAACAAGTTTCCTTTTTTTTTGACAGCGATAAATTTGTATTGAAAAAGACAGAATTATTGAAGTTAAACCAATGGATGTCTTCGAACAAAGAAGTTAAAGTGGTTGGGGTTTACGGTTTTTGCGATGAGGAAGGAACTGTTGGGTACAATGATACTTTGGCCAAAAAAAGAATCGATTATGTATTCAATATCATTAAAAATAAAGTAAAAATAAGAGAGGATTTCAAAACAAGAAGTTTTGGAAAATTACATTCTTTATCTCCCATTAAAGCCGAAAACAGAAAAGTTACTTTGTATTATATTCAGCCAAAAGATTTTGTAAATGAAGAAAAAATAATAGACGAGAAGAAAGAAGCTGCCGTAGAGAAGAAGAAACCAAATATTAAATTCTCGGATACTTATGTTTATGAAAATCCAGACGGTTCAACAGTTAATATAAAAGTGGATACTGTTTTTATGAAAAAAGTGAGTGTGGCTAATGTTGGTGAAAAACTCAAGTTAGAGAACATGAATTTTTTTGTAGACACTTTTGCGATAATGCCTCAATCCAGATCAGTAATGTATGAATTACTGACAGTCATGAAAAATGTTCCAGATTTAAAAATACAAATACAGGGACATATTTGCTGTGTGCAAAAAGATTTTCGGGATCTGAGCACTCAAAGGGCTAAAGCTATTTATAAATTTTTAGAATTTAACGGAATTGATAAAAGCAGAATGACTTTTGTTGGTTTTGCCAGTACAAGACCTTTATATCCTTTACCCGAAAAAAGCGAAGCAGAACGCGAAGCAAACCGCCGTGTTGAAATTGAAATCATTGCCAATTAAAGGAAAGAATTGAGATTGCAGATTTCAGAAATAAGATTTCAGATTTCAGAATTGAGATTTTATAAAATTGCCATTGCCATTGATTTTTATTGCTATTAGCATTGATTTTTGTCATTGATATTGAAATTGATATTGAATTTTGCCATTGCTATTGCCATTGATTTTTGTCATTAATATTGCTATTGTATAATTGTCACATTAAAATTATCTTTGCCCCACATACACACAACTAGAAAATGAGTTCAGATACTTCAAAAAGATATGCACAGCGCGGTGTTTCGGCATCCAAAGAAGATGTGCATAATGCCATTAAAAATATTGACAAAGGTTTATTTCCACAAGCATTTTGTAAAATTGTTCCGGATTATTTAACGCAGGACAATGATTACTGTCTGATAATGCATGCTGACGGTGCAGGTACAAAATCCTCTTTGGCTTACATGTACTGGAAAGAAACTGGAGATATTTCAGTTTGGAAAGGTATCGCTCAAGATGCTTTAATCATGAATATTGATGATCTATTGTGTGTAGGCGCTACCGACAATATTTTGCTTTCTTCAACCATTGGCAGAAACAAAAATGTTATTCCAGGCGAAGTTTTGTCAGCTATTATCAATGGAACTGAGGAATTGATAAAAGAATTGGATTCTTTTGGAGTAACGATTCACTCAACAGGAGGAGAAACAGCTGATGTTGGTGATCTTGTGAGAACCATTATCGTAGATTCTACTGTAACTGCTAGAATGAAACGTTCCAAAGTAATTGATAATGCTAATATAAAAGCAGGAGATGTTATTGTTGGGCTGGCTTCTTTTGGTCAGGCAACTTACGAAAAAAGCTATAATGGAGGAATGGGAAGCAACGGATTAACGTCTGCGCGCCACGATGTTTTCGGGAAATATTTGGCAGCCAAATATCCAGAAAGCTATGATTCGGCTATTCCAAGCGAACTTATCTATTCAGGACAAGTAAAATTGACAGATGCCGTTGAAAATTCGCCAATCGATGCGGGGCAATTAGTGCTTTCTCCAACAAGAACGTATGCACCAATCATCAAGAAAATTTTAGATAAATATACTTCACAGGAGGTTCACGGAATGGTGCATTGCAGTGGAGGAGCTCAGACAAAAATTTTGCATTTTGTTCAAAATCTTCATATTATAAAAGATAATTTATTTCCGGTTCCGCCTTTGTTTCAATTGATTCAGGAACAGTCAAAAACAGATTGGAAAGAAATGTATCAGGTATTCAATTGCGGACACAGAATGGAAATATATGTGCCCGAAGCTATTGCTCAGGATATTATCGATATTTCAAAATCTTTCAATGTTGATGCGCAGATTGTAGGCAGGGTCGAAGCTTCTGATTCTAAAAAATTAACAATCACTAGCGAATACGGTACTTTCGAATATTAAAGGTTGTTGAATCGTTTTTGGTTGAATCGTTTAAAGGTTTAATCATTTATACGATTAAACGATTTAAACAATTAAACTTTTTCAAAATGTACGAACTATTTTTTTGGCAATATCAGGACGGAATCTATCTTAATCATCATTTGGTTTATGAAGCTTTGGCAGAAGAGCAAGAAGTAGAAGGTCTTGAAACGCTTCCTGTCGATGTTATTTTAAACAGGATTAACAGTGTGTTTTCAAGCTGGGATAGAGTAGATGAAAACAGCTGGAAAAATACCAAAGGAAAAGGTGCTTTTCAGGTAAAAACAACTCCGCAAAGCATACAGATCGACTGTTATGGAACCGAAGGCAAAACGATGAATCTTCTGGCAGATACTTTGGAAGAATTCAAATGCCCGCTGTATGATCCACAGATTCCAGTACGTTATGATGAAATGAACGAATAGTTTTAGAAGCTATTTGGTTTAAATATTTGAAGCCCGCAATATAAATTTATACTGCGGGTTTTTACTTTTATAAGAACGATAGTTAACTGTCTAAGAAGTTTGATGCTATTTATACCAATTAGAAATATAAAAAAGTCTAATTTTTTTTTGATACAGCGAATGTGATCTCATTAATTTAAACAATAATTTTTCTCGCCATGACGCCAAGACGCAAAATTCGGGACCAATTTCTTTGCGTCTTCGCACCTCTGCGAGACCTATATTAAATCAAATTCTTTAATAACATTGTGCTAGAATCGATAATAAGACCAATTTATATGTCTAAATGATATTAAAGTTTTGAAAGAAAAGTTGTTGCTATTTTTGTAAATTAGCTCAAAAAAATAATGACCGCTCCGCAATTTCCCCAAAATACAATCCTCGAAGACGAATTCGTTTTACTGCGCCCTTTAGAATTGACAGATGTTGATAATCTTTTGGATATTTCCCTCAATGAACCCGAAACGTGGAAATACTCCTTAGTTCCCGCCAATGGAAAAGAAAACCTGATAAACTATATTCAGATTGCTATAAAAGCTAGAGAAAATAAAACGGAATTCCCTTTTATTGTATATGATAAAAAATCAGGGAAATATGCGGGAAGCACTCGTTTTTATGATATCAATTTGGCTTTCAAAACTGTCCAGCTGGGTTATACTTGGTATGGAAAAGATTTTAGAGGAACAGGACTTAATAAGCACTGCAAATATCTTTTACTGTGTTTTGCCTTTGAAACTCTTGGAATGGAACGCGTAGAATTTCGTGCCGATAATAACAATCAGCCAAGCATTGAAGCGATGAAAAGCATAGGATGCAAAGTGGAAGGCGTTATGAGAAGCCACATGCCAACGTATGAAAGCGATGTACGCCGAGACAGTATTATATTGAGTATTCTAAAAGAGGAATGGTTTGGAGGGGTTAAAGAGAATTTGATCAAAAAGCTTTAGAATTTTGAGTTGCTGTTTTTTATAGATATTCTTATGCATTTTGTTTTTTGGGGAAACTAATATGAAATGTACTTCCTTTTCCTTCCTCGCTTTCAGCCCAAATTTGGCCTTTGTGTTTTTCGACAAACTCTTTGCATAAAATTAGGCCTAAACCTGTGCTTGGTTCATTTTCGGTTCCAACTCGGTTGTTTTTTGTGTCTATTTTAAACAAGTCATTAATCAAATCCTGGTGCATTCCAATTCCTGAATCTTTGATAGTGATGATTATATTCTCAGGATTTTCTAACGCATGAATGTGGATTGTTCCTTTTTTTGGCGTAAACTTTATTGCGTTCAAAACAATGTTGCGAATTATGGCTTGGCACATATTTTTATCTGCAAATACAGCAAGAGTGCTTGGAATTTGAGTTTGGATGCTTATTTCTTTTTTTTCGGCAATGTCGTGTAATGTGATAATACTATCTAAAGCAATAGATTCTAATGGATATTCTTTTGGGGCAAATGGGACTAAGTTTTGTTCCATACGGGTCCACTCCAATAAATTTTCCAAAAGATTGAAAAGATTTTTTGCAGAGCTCCTCATATTAGCGGCGGCAAATTTTATTTCCTCATTACTCATGTCATCGATATCCTCGGCCATTAATTCTGTGAGTCCGAGAAAACCATTGAAAGGACCTCTTAAATCATGTGCTATAATGGAATAAAATTTATCTTTTTGCAAATTGATATTAGAAATTATTGTGTTTTTTTCTTTAAGCAGTTCATTGTTTTTTCTTTTGGAAATGTATAAATACAAAAACAGCACTAATAATATGGCAACAGAAATAGATGTTGTAATTAACAGATAGACTTTTCGGGTATCACTATTTATTTTAAGAGTCTGTATCTCTATTTGTTTGTCTCTTAAATCAATTTCTCTTTGAAATTCAAGATTGGCTAATTTTTTTTCGCTGTCCTTTGAGAATATTGAATCTTTTATTGTTGAATATTTTTCAAAACTGTCTAAAGCCAACTTAATATTACCTCTGATTTTATACCCTTTTGACAGATAAAAATAGGTGTCTTGGGTGTCTTTTAGAGAGTTGAATTTTATAAATTTCTTTAAAACATTCTCAAGGAGGTTAATGGATTTTTCAAGATATTTATTTTTATTGCTTGCATACTTTTCATCTTGAGACATTAAGTAATAGGCACGGCCAAGTTCGTAATTATTATATGTATTATACAGATTTGAATCGTCGTTATAAGCGCTTATGGACTTATGCAGCATTTCAATTCCTTTTTCATAATTTTTTATGTTGATGTAGCAAATGCCAATATTGGTAAGATTTATGCCAATGCCTGAAGTTTCGTTGCTTTTTTTGTTGATTATAAGGGCTTTGTAAAAGTAAATCAGTGCTTTTTTATATTCTTTTTGCTGTAGATAAACATCTCCTATATTATTTAAAAGAAGAGAAATATTTCTGTCTTTTTTTGTCTGATAGCTTAATTTTAATGCTTTGTTGTAAAAAACAAGACCTTGTTTGTGATTTTTTAGGTCAATATAAATTAATCCAATATTATTATATAAAGCGGTGAGTGTTTTGAGGTCATTCGTTTTTTCGCTAATTTCAAGAGCTTTATACAGATTTTCTAAAGCATGGGGATAATCAGATTTTATTTCATAAGCGATACCTAAATTGGTGTAGGCTAAACCAATCTCTTCGGTGTCATTTATTTTTTGAGCATAAGTTAGTCCCTGCTTTGCATATTTGATTGCTTTATCAGGGCCGATATATTCTGAATAGGAGGAAAGTTTTATTAATACAGCCATTTTTTGAGATTTGCTTTTTGCTTGTTTCAATGCTGTTTTTAATGAATCAATAATTTTATTGTTATCATTCTGTGCCTGAATATTACTGGTACAAAAAGTTAAAATAAGAATTAAAAAAAGGGCTTTTTTTTGAAGCATCAATATTTTTTTTCAAAAATACACATTTAATTTATGTATTAATATGGGGAACATTAAAATAAAAACAGGAGCCTTTATTCTCTTCATTCTCTATCCAAATTTTCCCTCCATGTTTTTCGATAAATTCTTTGCAAAGAATTAATCCTAAGCCTGAGCTTGGTTCATTTTCAGTTCCTTTTCGGTTATTTTTTACATCGAGCTGGAAAATGTTCTGCAGCATCTTGGCATTCATTCCTATGCCTGCATCACAAATTGAAATAATTGCGTTGTTAGTTTCTTCTTTGCCCAGTGTTTTTATAATGACTTTTTTTGATGTATTTTGTTTTAGGCAAAAAATAGAATTGATTCAAAAATAGATACCTTTGCAGACAAAGAAATAAAAAGAAAAGCATGAAAATAAATCTTAAAAGCGGTATTGATAAACTCATTTTCGGAATGAAGCAGAATGATGTTATTGCCATTTATGGTAAGCCAAATAAAAATTATAATGACGAAGACGATAATGTGATTTTTGTTTACAATAACCTTAAAATCCGAATGACTTTTTACAAAGATGAAGAGTTGAAATTAGGATATCTAGTGGCTTCCAGCCCAAATTTAGAATTATTCGGCAACAAAATAATAGCAAAAAAAATAACGGATGTCAAAAAAGATTTGGCACAAAAAGGAATTACCAAATTTACCCAAGAAGAGTTTGATACTTTCGAAAATTACTTTAATGAGGAGAATTGGATTATTTTTCAAACTGAATTTGATGAAGTTGTCAAATTTGAGATAGGAGCAATAATCAACAGCAAAGATGAATTTGAATGGAAGTTTAAAAAATAATTTTTGACTTCTTCAAAAAGATAAAAGCCACGATATATTAGATATTTATCGTGGCTTTTTTATACAGAAGTTAAATTTATTGTTGTTTTTCAAACATTTCCAATTCGAAAATCAAAGTGGCATTTGGTGGAATTACACCTCCGGCACCTCTCTCTCCATAAGCGAGATTAGGTGGTATAAAGAGAATTGTTTTTTCGCCATAAGACATGGTGGCAATTCCTTCTAAAAATCCCGGGATTAAGCCCTCTTTTTTCCCAGCTGTAAATGGAAATGATTTGTAACCGTTTTGAGCGGCTCTATTTTCATCGAATTTTCCATAAGCTTTACTTACCTCTTCATAACTGCTGTCAAAGAGTGTTCCGTCTTCAAAATAACCCGCATAATGGAAGAAGAAAGTAGATCCGTCAGCAGGTTTAATGCCATTCCCTTTTGTTACTACGGTATAAGCTAATCCGGATGGAGTAGTGGTAGCTTTGGCTTTTTCAGCTGCAAAATAAGCCACTTTTGCTTTAATAACCGGGCTGTATTTTTCTAAATATACTCTTTTGGCTTCAGCATCAATGGCTGCTTGTTTTTTCTTGTTTTCTGCATCTATTGCTGCCTGTTTTTTTTGATCTTCTGATTTATTGTTAAAATAATCAGAGAATACTTTTACAGCATCAAATTTTTTAGCCAAATCTCCTTTTCTGGTTATGGTAATTTTTGTGATAACATCATCTTGAACAATGGCGTTAACAATACTCATTCCTTGTGTTACCTGGCCAAAAATAGTATGTTTTCCTGTAAGCCAAGGCGTGTCTTTATGCGTAATGAAAAATTGGCTTCCATTAGTTGCCGGTCCTGAATTTGCCATAGCTAAAATTCCTGCTTTGTCAAATTTGGAATCATTAAACTCATCTTTGAAATCATAACCAGGTCCGCCAGAACCGTTGCCTTCAGGATCTCCTCCCTGTATCATGAAATCGTTTATTACCCTATGGAATTTTAAACCATCAAAAAAAGGTTTCCCTTTTAATTTTTCAACAGTTACGAATGGGTTTTTCCCTTCGGCCAGACTTATAAAGTTTGCGGCAGTAACAGGTGTCTTTTGATAAAATAATTGAACAGTTATATTTCCTTTATTGGTTGCAATTGTAGCAAAAATACCTTCGGCAGCTACGGCTGGTTTTGCAGCTGTGGCTACAGGATTTTTTGATACAGCTTTTTTCTTAGTATTTTGTGCATGTAAATTGAATACTCCTAAAAAGAGTAATAATATGATTTTAGATTTCATTTTTTAGAATATTTATAGTTTGAAAAATAGTTGCTTAGATTCTTAGTAGTTCAATATCTTTTTTAATTAGGCATTTTGTCCATTAATTCTATTTCGAAAATAATATTAGTGTTTGGCGGAATTACATCTCCAGCTCCTGCTTCACCGTAAGCAAGATGCGATGGAATAAAGAGTACAGCTTTGTCTCCAATTGCCATTTTTTCGATGCCTTCTATAAAACCAGGAATTAAACCGTCTTTTTTTCCTATTTGAAAAGGAATTGGAATATATTGTTTTGCAGCAGCTCTTGCTGGATCGAATTTCCCAAAAGTTTTAGAAACATCTTCAATACTTGCATCAAATAAAGTGCCGTTTTCTAAAAATCCGGCATAATGGATATAAACGGTAGATCCTACAGCTGGCTTTTTACCATTGCCTTTTTTAGTAATTGCATATTGAAGTCCTGTGGCAGTTTTGACGGCCTTGCTTTTTAATGCTGTAAACAAAGCCGATTTTTGATCACAAACGGCTTTATATTTGATTTCGTATTCTTTTTTTGCTGCCGCCTCAGCAGCTACTTTTTGTTTTTGAATTTCTGATTCTACTTTGAAATAATCGTAGAAAGTTTTTTTGGCATCAAATTTTTTGGCGTCTTCACCATTTCTAATGATGGTTATGCTTTTTATAAAATCATCTTGCTCTATTTTATTGACAACTTCTAGGTTATAATCTACTACATGTCCAAAAATAGTATGCTTTCCATCAAGCCAGGGAGTTTCTAAATGCGTGATAAAAAATTGACTGCTGTTTGTTCCGGAGCCGTTATTTGCCATTGCCAAAATTCCTCCTTTATCAAATCTCAAATCAGAAAATTCATCTTTAAATTTATAGCCAGTATCTCCAGACCCTGTTCCTAAAGGATCACCGGTTTGAATCATAAAATCTTTAATTACCCTGTGAAATTTTAATCCATTAAAAAATGGTTTCCCTTTTAGAGTGTCATTTACAACAAACTCGTTTTCACCTTCTGCCAATGTGATAAAATTAGCAACAGTTACAGGCGCTTTTTTATAATCTAATTCTAGTATGATGCTGCCTTTGTTAGTCTCAATTTCTGCATATAAACCATCGGGTAAATTATCATGTTCTTTGTTGCAGGAAATTAACGCTGTAATAAGCAGTAGTAGAAATAAAATATTTTTTTTCATTCTGAATCTTTTTAATTTGTTAAGGTGTCTTTTATATTAGATTTTACGGAGGCATTTGCTTTTGAGACAGTTGCTGTTATTGGCTGTATTTGTTTATTATATTCGGATTCCGGCATGAAATCATTAAGGGTTACAGTACATAATAATGGCTGGTTAGTTCCTATTTTGTTATTATCTCCATGATATCCATATCCCATGTGTGAGGTAAAAAGAAAATGCACTTTTTCTTTTTTTCGCATTAATTTGATTCCATCTCTCAATCCCATCATGATCTCCTGTTTGTCGACTTTGTAGATTTGAGGCTCTAATTCTTCTTTGGAATAAATAATATTTCCATTCAAATCTTTTATTTCATAATCAAATAATGCAATATCTCCTTTCTTTGGATTAAGGCTGTCATTAAGGTTTCTGGTCTCATAATAATACCAATATCCTTTTTTGGATGCAATGTATTGTTTGGTTGGGTCATTCTTAATCACAGCTTCAATTTGATCTTCCTCTTTTGCTATCATTTTTTTATTTCGGGCAATAGATTGTTTCATGAAGCTTCCTGATGAATGCGAAATAGGTTTTCTCGCTTCTTGAGGCTGTTTGCAGCTTGATACCAAAAATGCAGAAAAAAACACAATTAATAATACTTTAAAATAATTCATAGGGGCTATATTTTTAAATTTTGTACTAAACTTTCAAATTTATTGATGGTTTCTTCCATAGAAACTTCTGATTTTCCTCCTGCGGCATTACTGTGTCCCCCACCTTGAAAATAATCTCTGGCAAACTGGTTTACATCGAAATCCCCTTGAGATCGGAATGAAATTTTGATAATTCCTTCTTCTTTGTTTTCGATAAAAATGGCAGTGAATACAATGCCTTTTATGCTTAAGCCATAATTGACAATGCCTTCGGTGTCGCCTTTTATGTAATCAAAACTGTTTAATTCCTCTTGTGTTAATGCAGTGTATGACGTTTTATGATTCATCATAACTTTCATATTCTGCAAAGCGCGACCTAGCAGCTGCAGACGGTTATAAGAACTATTATCAAACAATAAAGCAGGAATTAATGTGTTTTCGACTCCAAGGTCAATTAATTCGGCTACGATTCTGTGTGTTGTTCCTGTAGTTTTTGGAAATCGGAACGAACCAGAATCTGTCAATATTCCAGTGTAGATGCAGGTTGCGATCGTTTTGTCTAAATCTTGCTTTTTATCCAAAAAAGAAATAAAGTTATAAATCATTTCACAGGTTGATCCAAATGCAACATCCGAATAGGTATAAGCTGCATAATTATCCGGTTTTTGATGATGATCGATCATGATATACGGTGCAGAAAGTTTTTCTAAAACCTGCTCCATTTCGCCCACTCTGTGAAGGGCATTAAAATCTAAAGTAAAAATAAGTTCTGCATCCTCTAGGATTTTGGTGCAGTTTTCTTTGTCTTTTTCATATATTTTAACTGTTTCAGAGCCTGGCATCCAAGCTAGAAAATCTGGAAAATCATTTGGAGAAATTACTGTTGGAAAGTGACTGTTTTTTAGCAAAAAATGATATAATGCTAATGTTGAACCCATGGCGTCTCCGTCTGGACCTCTATGCGGAATTATGGCAATCTTTTTTGGCGTTGATAATAACAACTGTATCGCTTGTATGTCTTGTATATTCATAGTCTGCGAAATTACATTTTTTAAGTAATAGTTGAAAACTTTTAAGAAATTATAAAGAAATATAGGTTAGAGGTATTTCAATCCTTTTTTTCTAATGCTTTGGTACAAAATAGATTTAGGGCCTTTCACAATTTGCGATTTGTAAATTCCGACATTTCCTGAAAAAAAGTAAGCAATAACGCAGGCAATTCCAATATAAACGCCGCAATTAATTCCAAAAAGCTCCATCCCCATTACTGTACAGGCAATAGGTGTGTGGGTTGCCCCCGAAAAAACAGCCACAAATCCCATTCCGGCTAATAAAGCTATTGGCAAAGGAATAATAATTGACAAAGCACTGCCCAAAGTAGCGCCTACAAAAAAAAGCGGGGTAACTTCGCCTCCTTTAAATCCTGCCCCAAGTGTAAAACCTGTAAAGAGTATTTTTAAAAGAAAATCAAACGGTGCATTAGGAACTGTAAAAGCATCAACAATCATGGGAACTCCCAGTCCTATATATTTTGTAGTGCCAATAAAATAAATCGAAACTGCCAGAACGATTCCTCCAATGAAAGGCCTTAATGGAGGGTATTTTATATTCTTCGAAAATAATTTTCCCCAAAAATGGGTGCTTCTGGAAAAAAGCAAAGCTGTAAATCCAAATAAAATACTGACAATAATTATCCAAAAGAAAGCAGTGAAATTCATGTCGGGAACTGCAGAAATACTGTAATGAGTGTGCTTTATTTCCCAGAATTCAACCGTGAAATAAGCGATGTAGGCTGCCGCAAAAGATAATAGAATGCTTTTGAAATTAATTTTGCTGAAAAATACAATTTCTAAGGCGAAAATTGCTCCCGCTAGTGGTGTTCCAAAAACGGATGCAAAACCAGCACTGATTCCCAGAATGATTATGGTTCTCTTTTCGGAATGATTGAGTTTGAAAATAGATGTGCATACATCCGCAATTGCACCTCCCATTTGTACTGCTGTTCCTTCTCTGCCGGCCGATCCCCCAAACAGATGAGTGATTAATGTGCCCAAAAGAACTAAAGGAGCCATCATGAAAGGAATCTTTTTTTCGGGTTTGTTGTATTCTTCCAAAAGGAGATTGTTTCCTTTTGCAATTTTGGAATCTGATATAAAATAAAGATATCCAATGAGTAATCCTCCAAAGGGCAATAGCCAAATAATCCAGGTATTTTGAATTCTAATTTGGGTTACAAATTCTAATGAAACTAAAAACAAGGCTGATGCCGATCCGGAAAAAATGCCTATCAGACAGCAAATGAAAAACCATTTGAGCGTGATAGGCATTATTTGTTTTATTTTTTGAAAATCCATTAACTGCAATACTTTTTTAAAACTAATTTCTGTAGCTATTAAGTCCTTAGTGATTAATGAATAGTGATTAACTTTTGAAGCTATTCACTAATTACTGTCATGCTAAAGTATTAAAAATTGCAGTGATTTAGAATTATTCTGATGCAATTGCAGTAAATTCGATTTCAACTAAATATTCTGGTGCAACTAATTGGTTGATGCCGTAAAATCCTGTAGTTGGCTTGATGTCTTTAAAGAAAGTGGCATGTGCAGTTGCAACCGCTTCAAATGTTGATACATCTGTTGTAAAAATACGAGTGCGGATTACATCTTTCATTCCCACATTAAGATCTTCCAATACTTTTTCAACTCTTTCAAGAATATTTAATGTTTGTGCATAAGCGTCATCTGCTTTTACTTTTTCACCATCTACTATTGCAACAGTTCCAGATACTTCGATGATGTTTCCGATACGTACAGCGCGGCAATATCCCATTTTGTCCTCCCAAGGCGATCCGGTTAAGATGTTTTCTCTTTTCATTATTTAGTTTTTTAATTTTTTTAATTGTCGTTTAATACGGATGAATTTCGATTAAAGTGCGAATTTATAAAAATTAGAATTAAAAATAGAGCCGCTTTTGGGACAGCAGTCTTATTGTGATTGATTTTTGCGTTTTATCACAAAATCGTTAAGATATTTTAATTTCTTCGGATTATTTACATAGAAACCTAACTTTGTATGAAGTTTATTTAAACATAATGCTTAATGAATCTTAATGCCTTAATGGTTTTAAAAAAAAACAAAATTGTATAATTGTAAATAATGTAACTTAGGTATTTAGAATTTCTTAACAGCTCTGTAAAAATAAATTATGTTAGTTTTGTGATTCTATAAGTATTGTTTTTTTATTTTTGAAATATGTTTTAAGGCAAAAAACCTACTTTTTTAATATTATGAGGCAGATATATTTATTTATTTTTCTAATAGGTTTTATAACTTGTTCGCAGGCTCAAGTAGAGTTTGGCGGTAAGTTTAAAGGGATTCCCCCTGCAAATATCAAACCTAAACCAGAAAAGAAGGACATACCGCCAACGGATCCCAATGTCCCTGTAATTATTCCTCCCAATGTTTATAAAAGCCCAAATATAATTCAATCGCCTCCGAATCCTGTTGACGATTATAAGGTAAAAACCAAAAGTGAAATGTCAATGATTCCCAAGAATGAGTTTATCAATCCTGGTGATGAAGTGAGAGACAGACTGAATAAAAAAACAGACCGCCAAGAAGGACTGGCTTATCGCCGTAATCAAAATTTAGGCACTTTCAAATCCACTGCCGATGCTGCCACAGTTATGTACAGAGATGCCCAATATGTTGACGGTGATTTGATTCGGGTGTATCTGAACGGAGTAATCATACAATCCCAAGTGTATTTGGACAGCAATTTTAAAGGTTTTGAAATTACGCTGAAAAAAGGATTTAACAAGATTGATTTTGAAGCATTAAATCAAGGGGATTCAGGTCCCAACACAGCCGAATTCAAAGTTTATGATGATAAAAAACAACTGATTTCGGCTAGTGAATGGAATCTGGGTACTGGCTTTAAAGCCACTATTATTATTGTTAAGGAATAAGGAATAGCTAGTTGTTTTTACTTAAAAAGGGTCAGCCGTTACCCTAAATTTCATATTTGCTTTTATCTCAATATCTTGGGTAATTGTTTCTTTCGTTATTATTTTGGTTCGTATTTTATAACTGGAAGCTTTAATGTATTTATCTAGTTTTTGAGATGTACAGGTTAGGTTGATTGAGTTTGCGGATGAATTGATATTATCGAGAAAGGCTAATTCGATTTCATCATCTGCATTTGTAGAAATATACATATGAACTGATTTTAGAAAACTGAATGTTTTATCAGCAGGGGTTGTAATGCTCAGTTTTATTTCTTTCAGCGTTACATCTTTGACCAAATCCGCATCAGTATTATTATTCTTGAATTCAGCTGACGAATTGGTCGTAACATCTGGAGTTGCTACATCGAACGGTGTGTTCATTAATAGTCCGCCATTGATTTTGAATGTGGTTTCATTAGAAATTGTAAAGGTCAGTAATTTATCCACTTCACCGCATGAAACTGAAAATAAGCATAAAATTGCCATTGTTAAAATTGTGATTTTTTTTGTTTTCATTTTTTAAAAATTAAGATTTGAGCTTTTTTAACAGAATCCAATAGAGACTCTGTTGCTTACTTTAACGGGCTAATGTTTGAATTAGTATTAAATAACAAGCGGCTGAATGTAAGCAACGATTTATTTTAGAATTATAATACAGAATATCATCTGTCTGTTTCAAGATTCTTTTAACCTTGATAATTATTGTTTTTTTGATTGATTTTTTTGAATTTATTTAATTCTTTGGGCTAAAATGAACGAAAGTTATTGGATAAAAATAAAATAAAAATTTTTTCAAAATACCATTTTTCAATTCCGAATATATAAAGTATTTTTGCGCATGCAACACAACGTACTTATTTTAGATTTCGGATCGCAATATACACAGCTTATTGCGCGTAGAGTTCGCGAATTAAATATATTCTGCGAAATTTTTCCTTACAATCATTTTCCGAGTGATTTATCAAGTTATAAAGCCGTAATTCTTGGAGGAAGTCCTTTTTCTGTTAGAGGAGAAGATGCACCACATCCAGATTTATCACAAATCAGAGGGAAACTCCCTATGCTTGCCGTTTGTTACGGAGCGCAATATCTAGCCCATTTTAGCGATGGTGAAGTTGCAGCTTCAAATACGAGAGAATATGGAAGAGCTAATTTGTCTTATATTAAAGAAGGCGAAACTTTCTTTGACGGCGTTTCTGAAAACAGCCAGGTTTGGATGAGCCACAGTGATAGTATTAAAGCCTTGCCAGCTAATGGAGTAAAATTGGCAAGTACACATGATGTAGAATTTGCCGCTTACAAAATAGAAGGAGAAACTACTTATGCTATTCAATACCATCCAGAAGTTTTTCACTCTACTGACGGATCAAAAATGCTGGAGAATTTCTTGGTAAAAATTGCCGAGGTTCCTCAAAATTTCACGCCAAATGCTTTCGTTGAAGAAATCGTAGCAGAAATGAAAGAAAAAATCGGAAACGACAAAGTTGTTTTAGGCCTTTCAGGAGGAGTTGATTCAACTGTAGCAGCGGTTTTATTAAATAAAGCGATTGGTAAAAATCTGTACTGTATTTTCGTTAATAACGGATTGCTCCGTAAAAATGAATTTCAAAACGTTTTAGATCAATACGAAGGAATGGGACTGAACGTGAAAGGAGTTGATGCTTCTCAGCGTTTTTACGATGCCTTGGCAGGAGTTAGTGATCCAGAATTAAAAAGAAAAGCCATTGGTAACGCATTTATCGAAGTTTTCGATGATGAGTCACACAAAATTGAAGATGTTACCTGGTTAGCGCAAGGAACTATTTATCCTGACGTAATCGAATCGGTTTCGGTAAAAGGACCATCGGCAACTATCAAATCGCACCATAATGTTGGCGGTTTGCCAGATTATATGAAATTGAAGATTGTTGAACCTTTGCGCATGCTTTTCAAAGACGAAGTGCGCAGAGTAGGAGCAACTTTAGGAATTGATCCGGAATTATTAGGAAGACATCCTTTTCCTGGACCTGGATTGTCTATCCGTATTTTAGGGGATATTACTTTAGAGAAAGTGCAAATTCTGCAAGATGTAGATAAAGTTTTTATCGACGGATTAAAATCTTGGGGATTGTACGATAAAGTTTGGCAGGCAGGAGCAATTTTGCTTCCGGTAAACAGCGTTGGAGTAATGGGCGATGAGCGTACTTATGAAAAAGTGGTTGCACTTCGCGCAGTAGAATCTACTGATGGAATGACTGCAGACTGGGTACATTTGCCTTATGAATTCTTAATGAAAGTATCTAATGACATTATCAATAAAGTGAAAGGTGTGAATCGTGTCGTTTACGATATTAGTTCAAAACCGCCTGCAACAATTGAGTGGGAATAGTAATTTTTTTAACATTAAGTCGTTACATTTGTAACGACTTAATTGTTTAAACCTACTTATTTATGAAAGAATTTTCAAAATTTTTATTGTTTGTTGCTTTTGTATCAAATGTCTCTTTTGGACAGCAATCAGCAGCTAAGCATACAGTTTTAAAAGGCGAAACAATCTCCCAAATCGCTCAAAACTACAAAACTACACCTTCTGAAATTTACAGATTAAATCCAGAAGCTCAAAACGGAATTTCAGAAAACCAAATACTGAATGTTCCTGAATTACTTCCTCAAACCTCAAATTCGGTTACTCATACTGTTGCTCCAAAAGAAACATTGTTTGGATTGGCTGCAAAGTATAATGTTAAAGCAGAAGCTATTCAAAATGCAAACGCGGCAGCTTTAGCTAATGGACTGCAGGTTGGTCAGCAGCTGATTATTCCGCAGGATTCTAAAACAGAAACTGTATCCTCAAAAAACACTCATTTAGTACAGCCAAAAGAATCATTATTCAGCATTGCGAGACTTTACAATGTATCTGTTGAAGATTTGGATAAAGCTAATACAGTTCTTTTGAAAAACGGACTGCAGATCGGACAGGAAATTACCATTCCAAATAAAAAGAAAACACTTGACGGAAGAGTACGAGTTATCAATGCTGAAACCGTTTTTTATGTGGTAAAAGCTAAAGAAACTAAATATTCTATAGCTAAGCAGTTTGGAATCACTGTAGAACAATTGGAATCTCAAAATCCAGAAATCGTTAATGGTTTGACTGAAGGAAATAAGTTAGCAATTAACGTTAAGGAAGTGAAACCTTCCAATGAAAATGAAGAACTTATGCTTGCTTTGGCAGAAAAGCAAGTGGTGGTTGAGAAATCTAAAGCGAAGGAAAAAGAAATCAGCAGCCTAAAAGATAAACTAGAATTACAGCAGGAAATCAATCAAAGAGTAGTTAAGGTTAATGGTCTTTTGGTGGATTTGAAAGAAATTGATAGTAAAAAAGAAAGTTCTGCTGAAAAATTGAGATTGGTTCTAGAAGCAAATAAAAATATACAGGAAATTCTTTTGGTAAAATTAGATTCTTTGGTTAGTACGATGAGTAAAGATTTATCGGTACTAAAAAAGACAGAATTAGTAGATCTTGATGAGTCAGTTCGTTTGCAAAAAATTTCAAATGAAAATATTCAGAAAACTAATGAATTATCACAGCAGCTCAAAAAACAATTGGCTGATAACAGAAAAGTGTATACAGGCTTAATGGACAAAGCAGAACGTATTGCAGTTGAAGAAAACCAGCAGTACAAGAAAAGTATTCGAGAAAACAGTAAGACACAGCCAGCTACTGCAAAAGCTGTAAAATTGACTCCTTCGGAATTAAAAACTATGGAAATGCAACAGCGTGTTCGTGATTTAAACAATATAAAACTGATTACAAAACTGGATTCTTTGAATAATGAAAGTAAAGCCGAATTGAGGCTGCATATCAGTAAAGCGAGTTTTTATAGCAAGCAAGCAAGAGCGTTTGATGATAATTTGGCCAAATTAAAAAATCAAAGCTATCAGAATAAAGCATCCGAAGCTCAAGCAAAAACTAAAACAGCAGTAGTTTCAAAAACGCTTACATTGGAACAGGTGAAAAAAGAATTGGCCAAACAGCCAGCTAAAGTTAAGGCAGTCAAAATTGAAAAAGTAGAAGGCGTGAAGGATTTGAAAGCTGGTTATTATGTTGTGTTAGGAAACTTTCAGGATGCGAAGCAAAGAGATGCTTTTATCAAGAAACTGTCAGATTCCGGTTCTTTAGAAAGTAATTTCTTTTATAATATAAATTTACTTTCCTATTATGTGTATTCAAAAATAGCAGCAACTAAAGAAGAGGCTCAATACGAGTGTATTCAAAAGCTGGGGAAACCGCTTTTTGAAAAAATGTTTATTGCAAATGTAGTTTCTGAGTAATTCAATTAAAGAATAAATTAACAATCTTTAGAGGAAGTATCTGTTATAAAGACAGTATTTTTACTAAAATTAATAAATGCCCCTATCTATTATGAACTATTTTTTTGTAACAATTTGCACAATATTTTTTTCGCTGACTTCAATTGCGGCGCAGGAAAAGATTGATAAGTACATCGTTGGTAAGGGAGAAACAGTAAATCAGATTGCTAAAAAATTTAATGTTACTCCTTACGATATTTATAAGCTCAATCCTGATGCGCAAAAAGGATTGAAACCCAATAGTGTTTTACTGATTCCAAAAGCTAAAGGGAAAATTACTGAACAGCCAGTGAAACCAGCAGCTAAGCAACAGCCAAAAACTCATGAAGTATTGGCAAAGGAAACATTATTTGGTATTGAAAAAAAATACGATGTAACTGATGTAGATTTGAAAAAAGCGAATCCGGATCTTGAAAAAAATGGTCTTCAGGTAGGTCAAATCTTGAATATTCCTTCCAAAAACAGCCAAAAAGCAAATGTTGCTGTTAAGAGTGCTGTAATTTATCATACGGTATTGCCAAAAGAAACCAAATTTTCAATAGCTAAGAAATATGATATAACTGTTGCAGAATTAGAACAAAAAAATCCTGAGATTGTAACTAATTTAACAGTAGGGTATGAGTTGTTGATAAAAGGAAGCAGACCAAAAGCTGTGCCTAAAACCGCTGTTACAGAAACTAAACCAGCTCCGGTAAAACCAATGCCAGTTGTCAAATCAGAGCCCGTGAGCTATATTGATTACACTGTAAAAGCCAAAGAAACTTTCTATAGTTTGTCTAAACAGTATGGGCTGACACAACAGCAGTTAGTCGAATTGAATCCAGCTTTATCGAGTGGTGTTCAAGAAGGAATGGTTTTGAAAGTGCCGTCAAAATCAAACCAGATTGCATCTAATTCTGCGAAACAAAATGTTGTCCTGACTAAGAAAAACAGTAACGATAGAAAGACTTTAGTATTATTGTTTCCCTTTAATATTGCCAAAAATGGAGGAGATACCATTGCTTCTACTGTTAGCAGGCTGAACAATGACAAATTTCTGAATATGACTTTGGATTTTTATTCGGGGGCATTGATGGCGATTGATTCTGCTAAACAAGTTGGCATTTCCATGGATGTTAAGATTTTTGATTCGAATGAAACAAAAACAACTTCAAGCGCAGCAACTGTTTTTGCCAATAATGACCTTGCAAGTGCCGATGCAGTTGTAGGGCCGTTTTATCAGAGTAATGTAGAAAAAATGGCAAATTTGCTTGGTCAGAGTAATGTGCCGGTTATTTCTCCACTTTCAAAAGATGCGGGTAATCCAACTCCAAATTTATATCAGTCAATTGTTCCTGTTACTGTTTTGAAATCGGTTATGTTTGATTTTATGAATGCAAAGCAAGGAAACATAATTGCTGTGATTGACAAGAAAAGAGAAACCATCAGAAAATACATTTTAGAAAATCAAAAACAAGTAAAAATAGCTCCGTTGTCGGAAACTGGTGGTTTAAATGTTGAAGGTTTTAAAAGCCAGCTGGTCAAAGACAGAATGAATTATGTTATTCTAGAGACTGGTAATACAGGCATGATAAAATATACGATAAATGCTATGGTCAGTGTTATGGCTGCTTATCAGGTGCAGCTGGTTATTCTGGAGCCTAATGAAACTTTGGATACCGATGAAATCAGTTTCGAAGATTTAACCAAGCTGCATTTGATGTATCCTTCTGCAACCCGCGAAAACAATTCTCCCGAAGCTCAAATGTTCATGCAGAGCTATAGAAAAAAGAATAAAGTGAATCCAAGCACCTTTGCTATTCGCGGTTTTGATATTACTTTTGATACTATGATGCGTTTGTCACAAGGCAAAACTTATCAGGAAACTGCCGAAACAATGATTACAGAGCAAGTAGAAAGCAAGTTTGAGTATCACAAAAAAGAAGAAGGCGGTTATGTCAATAAAGGGGTTTATATCTTGTATTACGACACTGATTTGACCGTTAAAGAAGCGAAATAAAAGTGTTCAGTATTCAGTTTTTTAGTATTCAGTTTAATTACAGATAATTTATAATTCAAAAAAAAAATGACTTCAAAAGTAACTTATTTAGGGGATTTAAGAACTTCCTCAATTCATATACAATCTGGGAGTGAAATCCTTTCAGATGCTCCAGTTGATAATAACGGAAAAGGAGAAGCTTTCTCTCCAACGGATTCGGTTGCCAATGCTTTGGCTACCTGCATGATGACAATTATGGGAATCAAAGCAAGGGATTTGAATATTGATTTTAAAGGTTCAACTGCAGCGGTTACTAAAATCATGAATGCCGAACCAAGACGAATCGGCGCTATCGAAATTGTTTTTGAGATGACAGGAGTTTCCGAAGAAAAAGACAAAACGATTCTGGAAAGAGCCGCAATGACTTGTCCTGTTTTCTTGAGTCTGAATACGGATATTGAGAAAAGGATTAGTTTTAATTGGAAGTAAAATATTTAGAAGAAATTAATAAATTCAATGAAAAGAAGCTCTATTATTGAGCTTCTTTTACTTTTTAAAATGGATCAAAACCAAAAACAGCTCATAAAACTAGCGCACACCAAAATGCCTTTTGGCAAATATGAAGGCTGGTATCTTATCGATATTCCGGAGTATTACATTGTCTGGTACAGCAATAAAGGTTTTCCAAAAGGTGAACTGGGCGAACAGCTGAAATTAATTTATGAGTTAAAACTCAACGGACTCGAAGAATTAATTCGGAACATAAAAAAGAAGTACCCAAAACCTTAATTGGAATGTTAATTTATTAGAATTTTGATAGTTAAATTAAAGTTGTTTGCTAATTAGCCAATAATTATGCAAGTCTAAAAATCTAATATTGGAACGCTCTAGTATTCCAATTAAATTTGTACTTTTGCCACGTTTTTTACACAACTACAATACAAACAACAACAGATGAATCAAACGAAATATATTTTTGTTACAGGTGGTGTGACTTCTTCTTTAGGAAAAGGAATTATAGCGGCATCTTTGGCAAAATTGTTACAGGCAAGAGGATATAGGACAACAATCCAAAAATTTGATCCGTATATCAATGTGGATCCAGGAACCTTAAATCCTTATGAACACGGGGAATGCTATGTAACAGATGATGGTGCAGAAACAGATTTAGATTTAGGGCATTATGAGCGTTTCTTGAATGTTCCTACTTCTCAAGCGAACAATGTAACTACAGGAAGAATTTATCTTTCGGTAATTGAAAAAGAACGCAGAGGGGAATTCTTGGGTAAAACGGTTCAGGTTGTGCCTCATATTACTAACGAGATTAAGGAAAGAATGCAGCTGCTTGGCAAATCAGGCGATTTTGATATTGTCATTACCGAAATCGGCGGGACTGTCGGGGATATTGAATCTTTGCCTTACATTGAGTCAGTGCGTCAGTTGGTGTGGGATTTAGGAGAAAACAATGCAATCGTTATTCATTTAACGTTGGTTCCTTATTTGGCTGCAGCTGGAGAATTAAAAACTAAACCAACACAGCATTCCGTAAAAACCTTGATGGAAAGCGGTATCAAAGCCGATATTTTAGTTTGCAGAACTGAACACGAAATTTCGGATGAAATCCGCAATAAATTGGCATTATTTTGTAATGTAAAAAGAGAAGCAGTTATTCAGTCAATCGATGCTTCTACAATATATGAAGTGCCAAATTTGATGCTGGAAGAAGGACTGGATGTTGTTGCTTTGAAAAAATTGGATTTACCTAAAAAAGCAGCTCCGGATTTAAAAAACTGGAATACTTTTTTACGCAGACTGAAATTTCCAAAACATACCGTAAATATTGGTTTGATTGGAAAGTATGTCGAAATGCAGGATTGTTACAAATCAATTCTGGAGGCTTTCATTCATGCAGGTGCTGCTAATGAAACCAAAGTAAATGTTATTTCTATTCATTCAGAATTTATAGATTCAGAGAATATTACGGAGAAATTAGGAGGTTTGGATGCAATCCTTGTTGCTCCAGGTTTTGGAGAAAGAGGAATCGAAGGAAAAATCGAAACTATTCGTTATGCAAGAGAAAATAAAGTTCCGTTTTTTGGAATCTGTTTAGGTATGCAAATGGCGATTATCGAATATTCCAGAAATATATTAGGATTGGCAGATGCGAATTCTACTGAAATGAACGATAAGACCAAAAACCCTGTAGTGAACTTGATGGAAGATCAAAAAAACGTTACAGACAAAGGAGGGACAATGCGTCTTGGAGCTTGGAAATGTGATATCACACCAGATTCATTAGCATATAAAATCTACGGTAAAACGTCTATTTCAGAGCGTCACCGTCACCGTTACGAATACAATAGTCAATATGTGGATCAGCTGCAAAAAGCAGGATTGATATCATCAGGTGTAAATCCAGATACAGGTCTTGTAGAGATTGTTGAATTAGCGGATCATCCTTTCTTTATTGGCGTGCAGTACCATCCGGAGTATAAAAGTACGGTTGCAAACCCACATCCTGTTTTTGTGAGTTTTGTAGCGGCGGCTGTTAAGGGAAAAAAGAAATAAGAGTTAAGAATGATTTTTGTCAAAATGTAACATTAAAGATGTTTTGATGACTAACGGAATCAGTTTCTAATTCATCAAATTAGGAAGACAAAAAACAACAATAAATAAAAATGGAAGAAAAAAAATTAGACCTTAACTCGATTATAGGTATGTTATTAATCGTTGGTATATTCTTTTGGATGATGTACCAAAACAAACCTTCAGAGGCGCAACTTGCTGCGGAAAAGGCTAAAAAAGAATTGGTTGCAAAAGAAGCTCAAGCTAAGGCTGCTTCGGCTAAACAAATTGTGGCTCCTGCAGCAGCTGTTGTTGCCGGAGATTCTACACAATTGGCACAATTGCAAAAAACATTGGGAGGTTTTGCTTATTCAGCAACTTTGTCTTCTGCAAAAAATGATATTACAACAATCGAAAATGATTATGTATTATTAAAAATTGCAAACAAAGGCGGTTACATAGTTGAAGCTACTTTGAAGAATTTTGAAAAATTCAAGAAAAAATCCGGACAGTTGGTTTCTTTGATTAAAGACAATAATGCCGATTTGAATATTCAGCTGCAGACAAATGACAATAGAGTTTTAAATACAAAAGATTTGTATTTTGAGCCAACATTGACTAAAGTTGGTGCTGATCAGATTCTTTCGATGAAATTGAAAGCTGGTGCCAATGAGTATTTAGAATACAAATACATTTTGAAACCAAAGGATTATATGGTTGGTTTTGATGTTCGCTCCCAAGGTTTGAATAAAGTTTTGAATACAGCAAAACCAATGGATTTGCAGTGGAACATGAAAACGTTTAGAACAGAGAAAAGTATCTCATACGAAAATCGCTATACTCTTTTGAATTATGAGCATGGTGATGAAAAATTCAGTAATGTTAATGATGGCAACAATAAAGAAGAGTCACTGGAGAAAGTAAGTTATGTAGCTTTTAAACAGCATTTTTTCTCTTCGATCTTATTGACGAACACTCCATTTGCAAAGGCAGATTTAAAGTCAAATAAATTGGTAGTTGACGAAAAGGTGGATACTATTTTTGTAAAGCAATTTAATGCCAAGATGCCATTAGCTTTTACTAATGGAGAGGTGGATTATAAAATGAACTGGTATTTTGGACCTTCAGATTATCAAACACTGAAATCATATGATAAACATTTAGAGAAAATTATTCCGTTGGGTTGGGGTATTTTTGGCTGGATTAATAAGTTTATTTTCATTCCGTTATTCGGATTTTTAACTGGGGGCATTTCTTATGGCATAGCGATTATCATTTTTACTATTCTTATAAAATTGGCAATGTCGCCTATTACGTATAAGTCATTCCTGTCTCAGGCGAAGATGAAAGTATTGCGTCCGGACATTACGGAATTGGGTGAAAAATACAAAAAAGACCCAATGAAAAAACAACAGGAAACAATGAAATTGTATTCTAAAGCAGGTGTTAATCCTATGGCGGGATGTATTCCGGCTTTGATTCAGATTCCGTTTATGTATGCCTCGTTTCAGTTTTTTCCATCGGCTTTTGAGTTGAGACAAAAAAGTTTCCTTTGGGCTGATGACTTGTCTTCATTTGACTCGGTTTATAAATTGCCTTTCCATGTTCCTTTATACGGTGACCATATCAGTTTGTTCCCAATTTTGGCGGCAATTGCGATTTTCTTTTACATGAAAATGACTTCTGGAGACCAGCAAATGGCTGCTCCTCAGCAGGAAGGAATGCCGGATATGGCCAAAATGATGAAATACATGATTTATATTTCACCAATTATGATGTTGATTTTCTTTAATAGTTATGGAGCTGGATTGAGTTTGTATAACTTTATTTCCAACTTGATCACTATCGGAATCATGTTTGTAATCAAAAATTATATTGTTGATTCAGATAAAATTCATGCTCAAATTCAAGAAAATAAGCTGAAAGAACCTAAAAAACCAGGTAAATTCCAGCAGCGTCTTCAAGAAGCTATGGATCAGGCTGAAGCTCAGAAAAAAGCAAAAAAATAAATAATATTTGAAAATACGGCAGAAGCTCCTAGTAAAATAGGAGCTTTTTGTTTTTTATAAAGAGTATTAATTTATAGTACTTGGTTTTGTACTTTTATGAAATAAACAGAAAATCATGCTATTAGCAGTGATTTAAAGTTATAGTATTGATTTTTAGATAATTTAATTAGAAATATATGTTAGCTATTTTTAGAATTTTAGTCTTTTTTTTATGTTGTCAAGCTGTTTTTTCTCAAACAGATACCAATCCTGTAGATGTAAATGGAAAGAAACATGGCGTTTGGAAAGGATTTTATGAAGAATCGGGGAGACCTAGATATGAGGGAACTTTTGAGCATGGAAAGGAAGTTGGTGTTTTTAATTTTTTTGATGATACAAAAGCAAAGTCAATTATAGCGACAAGAACTTTCAATGCAAAGGATAACTCATGTTATACCATTTTTTATGATCAGAATAAAAATATTGTGAGTGAGGGAAAAGAGGTAAATAAATTGCGTGAAGGCCAATGGAAATACTATCATAAGGCTTCAAAAACGATTATGACCTTGGAGAATTACAAAGGCGGAAAACTTGAAGGAACCCGAACAGTTTATTATCCGAATGGTAAAATTGTGGATGAAACCATTTATAAAAACGGATTAAAAGAAGGTGTTTATAAAAAATATTCTGAAAAAGGCATTGTCTTGGAAAACAGTTTTTTTAAAAATGGGGAATATGAAGGTGAGGCTATTTATAAAGACCCAAATGATCTTGTTATTGCAAAAGGGAAGTTCAAAAATGGCAAGAAAATAGGAAAGTGGCAGTTTTTTATAAATGGAAAATTGGACAGTGAAGAAAATATGGATAAGCCAAAAAAACCGCAGCTCAAAAGAGATAAAGTAAAAACAAATTAGTATTTGTGAGTTGCCGTCAGGATTGATTCTAATATTGGTTTGGCTTATAGCTGTATTGTTTTCATAAATCCGGATGTAATTATTACTAGGCATATTATTTGTACTTTTGCAAAAGCTTAAAAATTTAGAGCATTTAATTTTTTTAAAATGAAGAATCATAATTTTAGTTGGTCATAATTGCCAATAGATTATGTGATTTTGTTCCAATGTTTTTTTGGAAATAATATAATTCAGTATATGAAACGTGTAGTTGTAGGTCTTTCAGGTGGAGTCGATTCGAGTGTTGCTGCTTATTTATTGCAACAGCAGGGATATGAAGTAATAGGTCTTTTTATGAAGAATTGGCACGATGATTCGGTAACCATTTCTAATGAATGTCCTTGGCTGGAAGACAGTAACGATGCTTTATTGGTTGCTGAAAAATTAGGTATTCCTTTTCAAACTGTTGATTTAAGCGAACAGTATCAGGAAAAAATCGTTGACTATATGTTCAGCGAATACGAAAAAGGAAGAACTCCAAATCCAGACGTACTTTGTAACCGAGAAATAAAATTTGACGTTTTCATGAAAATCGCCTTAAGTCTTGGTGCCGATTATGTGGCTACAGGACATTATTGCCGAAAAAGTGAAATCGAAGTGAATGGTGAAAAGGTATACCAGCTTCTTGCCGGTGTTGATAACAATAAAGACCAATCTTATTTTCTATGTCAATTATCTCAGGAACAATTGTCTAAAGCGTTGTTTCCAATTGGGGAATTGACGAAGCCGGAAGTGCGTGAAATTGCGGCTGAAATGGAGCTGGTTACTGCAGAAAAGAAAGATTCTCAAGGATTGTGTTTTATCGGAAAAGTGCGTTTGCCTGAATTTTTGCAGCAAAAACTGCAGCCCAAAGAAGGAATGATTATTCAAATTGATAAAAATGATTCCATATATAATGATGAAGTGCAGAACGAATTGCCATTAGAGAAGCAATTGTTTTTTGCATCCAAGAAAAGACCTTATACTCCAACAATGGGCAAAGTCATGGGCAAACATCAGGGAGCGCATTATTTTACGGTAGGGCAAAGAAAAGGCTTGAATGTAGGAGGAACAACCGATCCGCTTTTTGTTATCGCTACCGATGTAGAAACCAATACTATTTATACCGGCTTATCAAGTACACACCCCGGGTTATTCAAAAGCGCTTTGTTTATTGAAAAATCTGAAGTGCATTGGATTCGGACAGATTTGGCTTTGGCCAATGGAGAAACGATGGATGTGATGGCTCGCATTCGCTACAGACAGCCTTTGCAAAAAGCAACTCTGCATCAATTTGAAAATGGCATGTATATTTCTTTTGAAGAACCGCAGTCTGCGATTACCGAAGGGCAGTTCGCAGCATGGTATCACAATGATGAGTTAATTGGTTCTGGGGTTATTTCTTAATTTTAGTTTAAAATTGTTGCAAAGCATGAAGAAAATAGTATTTTTTATTTTGTTTTTTTCCTGTTTTGCTGGGTTTTCTCAGGAAGATGCCTGGGTATATTTTAATGTCAAAAATAATTCACAATCTTATTTTGATAATCCGTTGCTGATGCTTTCTCAGAGAGCATTAGATAGACGTGCCAAACAAAGTATAGCTTTAGATTCCAAAGATGTTCCTATCGATAAAAGTTTTATCAATCAGGTAAAAGGGGTTTCTGGTGTTACAGTTTTGGCCAAATCCAAATGGCTGAATGCCTTACACGTTAGAGGTACGCAGACAGTGATTAATTCCTTGACATCATTTGCTTTTGTTGAGAAAGTTGATTTTGCTAATAAAACTCTCAATCCAACAGCAAGGATAGCTGTTATGGCCAAAACAAAATCTGTCAGTAAGATTTTGGAAACTCAGGTGAGTTTTGCTTATGGCGGTTCGGCAAACCAAATCCAAATGCTTCATGGCGATGTACTGCACCAACAAAATTACACGGGTTCTGGAAAAATAATTGCAATTATAGATGCTGGTTTTCCAGGCGTTAATACGGCTCAGCCATTTCAAAGACTCCGCGACAATAATCAAATATTGGGAGGTTATGATTTTGTCAATAGAAATGATTTTTTTTATACAGGAGATTCCCATGGCACGATGGTGCTTTCTTGTATGGGAGGATATAAAGAAAATGCTCTTGTAGGTACTGCACCAGATGCTTCGTATTATTTATTTAGAACAGAAGATGCTTCGAGTGAAAACCCTGTTGAGGAATCTTATTGGGTAGAGGCCAGCGAAAAAGCGGATAGTTTAGGAGTTGATGTTATAAATACCTCTTTGGGATATTTTGAGTTTGATAATGCGGGCTATAGTCATACTTATGCTGAGATGGATGGTAAAACGGCTTATATTACCCGTGGCGCCGAAATTGCTTTTTCCCGTGGAATGATAGTGGCAGTTTCTGCTGGGAATGAAGGAGATACTGCAAATCCTCATATTGATGCTCCTGCAGATGGAATTTCCGTACTCACAGTGGGAGCGGTGACTTCTGCAAAGACAGTGGCTAGTTTTAGCTCAATCGGACCTTCATTTGACGGCAGAATAAAACCTGATGTTATGGCGCAAGGCCAATCGGTTGTTTTGTCAGATTCGGCGGGGAATATCGGAACAGCAAACGGAACCTCTTTTTCAAGTCCGATCACGGCAGGACTGGTAGCATGCTTATGGCAAGCGTTTCCCAATAAAACGAATAAGGAAATTAAAGATTTGATTGTAAAATCAGCAGATAGATTTACTGCTCCAAATAATCAGTATGGATATGGAATTCCTGATTTCAGTTCAGCTTTGTCTAGCGGTTTAGGATTAAATGATTTTTCAAAAAAAGATTTTTTTTTATTTCCTAATCCAACCAGCGATTTGAGTGTTATTTCTTTTCCGGATAATTTTGATGCTGGAGTATTTCGGGTTTATTCTGTTCTTGGACAAAAATTACTCGAGCTGGCAATTACCAAAGCGCTTCCAGCTATTTCATTGAAAACATTAAACGCTGGGATGTATATTTATGTCATAAATTGGGAAGGCAATGTGTTTTCCGGCAAACTAATCAAGCAATAATTTTTATTTTATATATGAACAAAATTACAAGTCTTTTCAATATTAAATATCCAATCGTTCAAGGCGGAATGATTTGGAACAGCGGTTACAAATTAGCTAGTGCTGTTAGTAATGCAGGAGGATTAGGACTGATTGGATCTGGTTCGATGTATCCGGAAGTATTGAGAGAACATATTCAGAAATGTAAAATAGCAACAACTAAGCCTTTTGGGGTAAATGTGCCATTGTTGTATCCTAATATCGAAGAGATAATGAAGATTATTGTAGATGAAGAGGTTAAGATTGTTTTTACATCAGCTGGGAATCCTAAAAGCTGGACTTCATTTCTTAAGGAGAACGGAATAAAGGTTGTTCATGTAGTAAGCAGTTCTGTTTTTGCTTTAAAAGCGGAAGATGCAGGTGCTGATGCAGTTGTTGCCGAAGGGTTTGAAGCGGGTGGGCATAATGGCAGAGAAGAAACTACGACGCTTACTTTGATTCCGATGGTGAAAGATAAAATTTCGATTCCGTTAATTGCTGCAGGCGGAATTGCCACTGGGCGCGGAATGCTTGCAGCTATGGCTCTTGGTGCAGATGGAGTACAGGTTGGGAGCCGATTTGCCGCTTCATTAGAGTCATCTTCACATGAAAAATTTAAGCAGACTATTATTGAGCTTCAAGAAGGAGGAACACAATTGACGCTGAAAGAATTGGCGCCTGTTCGTTTAATCAAAAATAAATTTTACCAAGACATACAGCAGTTGTATGATAAATGCCCTAGCAAAGAAGAATTGATGGCTTTATTGGGAAGAGCAAGAGCCAAGCGAGGTATGTTTGAGGGTGATTTAGAGGAAGGAGAACTGGAAATCGGACAAATTGCCGGGCTGATTAAAGGAATATTGCCAGCTAAAGAAATAATTGATATTATGATTGCTGAATTTGAACAGGCAAAACAAGAAGTAGTTCGGTTTGATTTTTAAAAAGCCTTATATTTGCTTTTCTATAAATTTTTAAATAATGATTAAGTTAAAAAATATTTTATTGCTGCTGTTTGTTTTTTTTGGTTTGAGCCAAGGATTTAGTCAGGCGTATAAATTCAAAACTACAGGCTTAAGTGTTTCTGTAAAAGGGACAAATGGTAAATTTGGGGATTGGAGCGAATTGAAACCCGTGGATATCGTAATCAATTTAGATACAAAAAAAAATAGAATCGTTATTTACTCTGAGGTAATTCAGTTGTTTGAAATCGTAGAATATTCTCCTACCGAAGAAAATAAAACGGATTTAGTTTATGGTTTTGTCTGTAAAGACAATAGTGGAGAAGACTGTACGCTTTCGTTCATTACCCGAAAAAACCAGCACAACAGACAACAGCTGTATGTTAAATATGAGGATAGAGTGCTGGCCTATAATATTGTCATTTTCGAATAGAATAGATTTTTTTCGGTTTTGATCTGATGGTTTAATCTTGAAATCAAGCTGTTTTTTTACTTCGTCAGTTTGTTTTTAATCCAATTTTAGAAATTAATATTGAGTTTGGTAAATGTTAAGACCATTTAATTTCTTGATTTAAGTGAGCGTGAGGGATAGCAGGAAGCTACCGAAGTAGCCCGAATAGCCCGACCTCATTAGGGAAGGAGGCCAAATGACTGCAAAATATGCAGGCCTCTTTCCCTAATGGGGTCACGCCCAGATTATTTTTGAGAATTTAATAATTTATAGTTAAGAATAGATTATTTTATTGCCTTATGTTTTTTGTTTTGGGCTATTTGTACAAGATAAAGTGTATTTTTGTTTTTTATATAAATTGTATCTATGAGAAAATTTGTTTTGTTTTTAGTAAGTGTTTTTGCTATCCAGAGTCAAGCACAACAGCGTCCTAAATTGGTTGTTGGTATTGTTGTTGATCAAATGAAAATGGAATATCTGTATCGGTTTTCTGATGATTTTTCAGATAATGGCTTTAAAAGACTGATGAATAAAGGTTTTACTTTTTACAATATGAATTATAATTACGTGCCTACCTATACTGCGCCTGGGCATGCTTCTATCTACACGGGCACAACGCCTGCTGTTCACGGAATTATAGGGAATGACTGGTATGTTCGTTCGGCAGGAAAAAGTATGTATTGCACCGATGATGCGAGCGTTAAAACTTTGGTTGAAGGTACTGAAAAAGAAGGAGCAATGTCGCCAAAAAATCTTTTGAGCACTACAATTACTGATGAGCTGCGAATGGCAACAAACTTTAGCGGTAAAGTTATTGGTTTGAGCATTAAGGACCGCGGAGCTATTTTACCAGCAGGGCATTTTGCCAATTGGGCATTTTGGTGCACTAAATCAGGGGCGTTTATTTCCAGCAGTTTTTATGGCAATAAAATGCCGGATTGGATAACTCAATTCAATGATGAAAAGAATTATATGAAATACATCAATAAAGGATGGAGTTTGTTAAAGCCAGCTGATGTCTATAACGAAAGTCTGCCTGATAATAATCCATATGAAGGGAGACTGGATAAATCTTTGCCTCCTGTTTTCCCTTATGATTTGAATAAAATTTATAAAGAATCAGGAATGGAGGTTTTGAAAACTACTCCGTTTGGAAATGATTTTTTGGCTGAATTAGCGATGAGAGCGATTGATAAAGAAGAGTTAGGTAAAGATAATATTACTGATTTCTTGGCGGTAAGCTTTTCATCAACAGATTATGTAGGTCATACTTTTGGGCCAAGATCTATGGAAATCCAAGATACTTATTTGCGCTTGGATCTAACTATTGCTGCGTTTTTGGACTATTTAGATAAAACTGTGGGTAAAGATAATTATTTGCTTTTCTTGACGGCTGATCATGCTGTTGCCGAAAATCCAATTTATTTGAAAGATCATAAATATAATGTCACCAATGTTCCTTCGAAGGATACCTATAATGCTTTGAATAAATTCTCGACAGACACTTTTGGAGTTAATTTAGTGTTGAATTATTCTAATTTTAATGTTTATTTAAACAAAGATCTTGTAAAAGAAAAAGGACTGGAACTGGCAAAGGTGAAGCAAAGCTTCAAAGACTTTTTGATGTCTCAAGATCATGTAAAAAGAGTATATACACAAGAAGAAATTTTGGGTGCGACAGGTCAGGATTATTATTTGAATTTTATTTTTAAAGGCTATGACCCTAAGCAAAATGGAGATCTGGTTGTTGTTCAGGGAGCGGGATATTTAGAGAGCATAGAAACAGGAACTACTCACGGAACACCTAATAGTTATGACACGAATGTGCCGTTGCTTTTTTACGGTTGGCACATTCCAAATGGAGAATCAAATAAAAAAGAATATATTACGGAAATAGCCCCGACTCTTTCTAAAATGCTGAGAATTACTACTCCAAACGGTTCAGAATCTGAAGTATTGGAAGAGTTGTTCGTTAAAAAATAGACTGTTTTTTTTTGCAGTAGCGAAATCCCCATTCATGCTAATGAACGGGGATTTTTTTTATTGGTCACAGTATCGGGTTTAAAACCCTGCAATTTATTGCAGTACTTTAGTAATGCGAAAAAATCTTTATCTTTAGTTTATGAGTACAGATATAAGAAAAGATTCGCACACAGTAAGCAGATTAACATGTCATGTTGTTTGGGTTACAAAATATAGATTTAAAGTTTTGAAAGGCGATGTTCAACAGCGTTGTCGTGAACTTTTGATACAGATTTGTGAAGCTGAAGGTATTGAAATTTTAAAAGGAGTTGTTAGTTCGGATCACGTTCACATGCATATAGAATATGCTCCAAAACATAATGTTAGTACAATTTTGAAAAATTTTAAAGGACGGACTTCAAGAAAATTACAAATTGAATTTCCTGAGTTGAAGAATCGTTATTGGGGACAGCATTTTTGGGCGAGTGGTTATGGAGTTTGGAGTACTGGAAATATCACAGATAAAATGGTAAATGAATATTTGGAGCATCATAGAAGAAAAGAGAGTGATGATAATTCAAATTTCATTCTCGAATGAAAGAAATTGAGGGACTTTCAGTCCCTCGTAAAACAAACCTCTGCACTTTCAGTGCAGAGTGGTTTAGTGGTCTATTTTTTGTTCTACTGCGATATTTTAATTGAAACTGTTAATTTGGAATGTTGCACGTTTGTCCATTACCCAAGATGAAATAATGAGGGATTGGAAAATGCTCTTAAGCTGTTTTGTGGAGTACTTTAAATTCTATGCAGACAGTATTTTTATGTGCCAAAAAAATCAAAAGAAACTTTTAAGACTGTGAGATTTTGGGTAAAATGTATGGCGGAATGAAGAATCAGGATTTAAAAGTGATTTATGCCAATTTGAAAGCGATTAATCTTAGTTATTGATTAAAAAAAATCCCGTTTCGTTTAGGCGAGACGGGATTTTTTATTTGTATTAGACGGTTGCTGCCACTTCTGTAGGCAACGGAATTTGATTTTGAAGTAAGTCTTCAAATTTTTCATGAGCTCTTATTAAATGTCCTTGCCCATTCATCCATAAAACCTCCGCTGGTTTGTATCTGGAATTGTAATTAGAAGACATAGAGAAGCAATAAGCTCCGGCATTACGGAAAGATAAAATATCTCCTTCTTTTATTTCAGAGATTCTTCTATTGGTTGCAAAAGTATCAGTTTCACAAATGTACCCTACTACAGAATAAAAACGCTCTTTTCCTTTTGGATTCGATATGTTTTCAATAAAGTGCTGTGAGCCATAAAGCATTGGCCGAATCAAATGATTGAAACCGCTGTCGATACCTGCAAATACAGTTGAAGTGGTTTGTTTTACCACATTTACTTTGGCTAAAAAGAAACCAGCTTCACTTACCAAAAATTTACCAGGTTCAAATATTAAAGTCAGATCTTTTCCGTACTCTGCACAGAAAGCATTGAATCTTTTTGAAAGTTTTTTACCTAATTCGTCAATGTCAGTTGCGATATCGTCCTTTTTGTATGGAACTTTAAATCCGCTTCCGAAATCTAAAAATTCTAAGTTTTTAAAGTTTTTGGCAGCATCGAATAAAATTTCGGCTGCGTATAAAAACACTTCAATATCTAATATGTCAGAACCTGTGTGCATGTGAATACCTACGATGTTCATATTGGTATTCTCAACTATACGTACTAAATGTGGCAACTGATGTACCGAAATACCAAATTTACTGTCGATATGCCCTACCGAAATGTTAGCGTTTCCGCCTGCCATTACGTGTGGGTTAATACGGATACAAACGGGTACGTGCGGGTGTTTTGCTCCGAATTGCTCTAATATCGATAAGTTATCAATGTTGATTTGTACACCCAATGCGTGTACTTCTTCAATTTCTTCTAAGGAAACACCGTTTGGCGTGTAAAATATTTTTTCTGGAGCATAACCAGCATGTAATCCTAATAATACTTCTTGTATAGAAACTGTATCCAATCCAGATCCCATATCTCTCAATAATTGTAGTATAGCAACATTGGATAATGCTTTCATCGCATAATTGATGCGTAAATTAGGTACTTTAGAAAAAGCCTTTGTTAACCGATTATACTGGGATTGTATTTTCTCTGCATCATACACATAAAGTGGACTTCCAAATTGTTCAGCTAATTGTAGTAAATCGTTTGCTTGCATCTTTGTTTTATTAATTTTTTACAAATTTATTATTCTTTAATATTACGACCAAACAAATTGATACTATTTAACAAAATATAACAAAATGTTTTATATTGAACAAATAGTTCTTGTTTGTGAATTTTTTTAACTTTTTTGGATTTGTCAAAATTTGTATTAGATGTCTAAAGAATGGGAATTCTAAAAGGTTTAATGAATAAATCGTTAACATTTTTTTTGTCGAATAATTAAATTTTTAACGAATTGAAATTTTGATCTGGCCTAAAAAATAAATCCCTTGATAAAAGTTGATATCAAGGGATTTTTAATTTAATGTCTCATCCTGAAAAAAGTTGACTATAATACCTTTTAGAAATATAAAACAATTCCATTTTCTATCTCCGTCTCCTTTGGAGAGGATTGGGGTGAGGAAAAACAAAAAAACTATTTTATATTTCTAAATGGTATAAAAAACAGACTTAAACCTTAATAATTAAGAACTGCAGCTTAGCATAGAACAGCCAACCTTATCCCTAGCCCAATCAGGTCTTTTGGCAAACCATTTTTGGCTCTCCGGCTGTTCACCATAAGGTTTTTTTAGTAATTCAAACAATTCATTCAATAACGAATAGTCTCCCTTATTGGCATCATCAATACACAATTGTGCCATATAATTCCGCAATACATATTTAGGATTTACAATATTCATTTGCTCTTTTCTTTCAGCATCCGTCTGTGCTTCTTCATTGATTCGGGTTTTATAATATTCAAGCCAAGTGTGCCAATTATTCAAAATAGATTCTGTTAAATCTTTTTCTTTATAAAAAGCTTCTTTTATTTTTTCGAATGAAGCTTCAGCTGAATCCGATTTCTGAACACTGCTTAAGTTTCTGAAGAAAATAGTCATATCAGTTTCTGCCAATTGAAGCAGTTCAGTCAGGCTTTCAATTAAAATAGCATCTTCATCTTTCATTATTTTAATGCCAAGTTTATTCCGCATCATATTCAGATATTCTTTTTGATAATCACTGCCAAAAGCATTCAAAATAGTTTCAAGCGGCTTGGCATCATTAATTAGGGGATACAAAGCATTCGCAAATTGGTATAAATTCCACAAAGCAATATCGGGCTGATTACCGAATCGGTATCTTTTATACTGTCTGTCAGTTGTATTGGGAGTCCAATTTGGGTCGTAATTTTCTAGCCATCCATAAGGTCCATAATCTATCGTGATTCCGTGAATCGACATATTATCGGTATTCATAACGCCATGAACAAAACCAACACGTTGCCAATTCACTATCATATCCAAAGTAGTTTTGGATACCGCCTGAAAAAAAGAAAGATATTTTTCTATTCCATCGCTTTTAATCTCTGGAAAATGATGTTTGATAGTATAATCCGCCAGTAATTTAAGCGTAGTTAGATCATTTCTTGAAGCAAATAATTCAAAGTTCCCAAAACGAATAAACGACGGTGCCACTCTGCACACGATAGCACCTTTCTCATAAGCAGGATTTCCATTATACAATATATCCCGCATCACTTCATCCCCCGAAAGCATTAGAGAAAGCGAACGGGTTGTTGGGACACCCAAATAATGCATCGCTTCGGCACACAAATGCTCTCGAATCGAAGAGCGCAATACTGCAAAACCATCGGCTGTACGGGAATAAGGCGTAGGCCCCGCTCCTTTCAGCTGCAATGTGTACGAGCGGCCATTGTGCACTACTTCGGTAAGGTTAATAGCACGGCCATCTCCCAATTGCCCGGCCCAATTTCCAAACTGGTGTCCGGCATAACTCAAAGCATAAGGCTTTGTCTCTGGATAAACGGTATTTCCCGAAAAAACATTCAAAAAATCATCCTCCACTATATCTTCTTGAGACAATCCTAACAAATTAGCCACTTCTGCCGAAGCATGAATCAAAGAAGGGTTTGAAGGTTTCTTTGGTTCAACATACGAAAAACATGCTTTCTCCACTTGTCTCGGAATATTGATTTCACTTGGATCGGCTGGCAATTCGGTAATAAAATTATTTTGAATATGAAGTTTCATTTGTTGCTAAATTAATATTATGCAAAGATATTCCATCCCTAACACATAATTGGATCCTTACGATAACTTTATTTTATACGCAAAATCAATATGCTTATAAATTAGAAAAACAAAAAACAATATTTATAAAATGCAATGAGCAGATAATTTTGAAGATTTCAAATTATTAATTTAGTTTTGCTAAAAAACACATGAAATCATTTGATGTAGCTATTATTGGCAGTGGGCCCGCAGGTGCTTCAGCAGCTTTTGAATTATCCAAATCAGGAATTTCAACAGTAATTATTGAAAAGGAAACCTTGCCAAGATATAAAACTTGTGGCGGAGGGCTTGTTTTTAGAGGTCTAAAAATGATGCCGTTTGATATTTCATCTGTAGTTGAAAAAAAGTTTTATTCAATGGATATTTACTTTTCCAAAAAATATCCCCGTATAACTACCAAAAGAGAAGAACCTATTGTCAGCATGGTGATGCGTGATACTTTTGATAATTTAATTGTAGAAAAAGCCAAAGATAACGGAGTTACCTTACTGCAGAATCATAAAGTATTAGATATTACATTTGGAGAGATTCAAACGATTCATACTACTGAAGGAGATGTTACCGCTAAATTTATTATAGCAGCGGATGGAGCATTAAGCCCAACAGCAAAAATAGTCGGCTGGAAAGAAACGAGAACAATAATTCCGGCATTGGAATATGAAGTGGAAGTTCCGGCAGCTGATTTTGAACGATTGTCTCAAGATGCCCGTTTTGATATTGATGCTATCCCTTATGGATATGGATGGTGTTTCCCTAAAAAAAATCATCTTTCGATTGGGATTGCAACTATTATCAAGACCAATAAAAAAATCAATCTCAAACAGTATTATGCAGACTATTTAAAAACACTGGGAATTACTGAGATTCTAAATGAGGAAGGACACGGTTTTGTCATTCCGGTAACACCAAGAACAGATTCTTTTGTACAAAAAAATGTTTTTTTAACCGGAGATGCAGCAGGTTTTGCTGATCCATTAGTAGCCGAAGGTATTTCTAATTCCATTTTGAGCGGTGTGCTGGCTGCAAAAGCAATTATGGAAAGTAATTTAAATTCAGAAAAAGCTGCTTCTTTATACATTGAAAAATTAGAAGCTACGATTTTGCCTGAACTAGAAAAAGCCGGGGTGTTGGCATATCATTTCTATCATAAAAAAAACTTCAGAAATATTATTTTAAAAAATTACGGGCAGTATACCGCCGAAGCTATGACTGATTTGTTTATGGGAGAAAGAACGTATCCTAAAGATTACGCAGCAAGTATCAGTAAAAAAATCAAAGAAGCTATTTTTAAAAAATAGTCTTGAACTTAACTCTTTTGAATTAAAAATAAAAAATCCTGAGCTTTCACTCAGGATTTTCAGTATTTAAGTTTTCCTTATCTAATTAAGAAAGTGCAGCTTGTACTTGATCAGCAGCCTCTTGAAATTGTACTGCAGATAAAATTGGCATTCCGGAATTATCGATTAGTTCTTTTGCAATTTCAGCATTTGTACCTTGCAAACGAACAATGATTGGCACTTTAATAGCATCACCCATATTTTTGTATGCATCAACAACACCTTGAGCAACACGGTCACAACGAACGATTCCTCCAAAAATGTTAATCAAAATTGCTTTTACGTTTTGATCTTTTAAGATAATACGGAAAGCAGTTTCAACACGTTTTGCATCAGCAGTTCCACCTACGTCAAGGAAGTTTGCAGGCTCAAAACCAGCATACTTAATTAAATCCATAGTTGCCATTGCAAGACCTGCTCCGTTTACCATACAACCTACAGTTCCGTCAAGATCTACATAGTTTAATCCTACTTCTTTAGCTTCAACCTCGATTGGATTTTCCTCACGAATATCGCGCATATCTGCATATTTCTTTTGTCTGTATAAAGCATTATCATCAATATTTACTTTAGCGTCAACAGCCAAAATTTTATCATCCGAAGTTTTCAAAACCGGATTGATTTCAAACATAGAAGCATCAGAACCAATATAAGCATTATATAATGAGTCGATGAATTTCACCATTTCTTTGAAAGCATTTCCAGAAAGACCTAAATTGAAAGCAATTCTTCTTGCTTGGAAGCCTTGTAATCCAACAGCTGGATCAATTTCTTCTGTGAAAATTAAGTGCGGTGTGTGTTCAGCCACTTCTTCGATATCCATTCCGCCTTCAGTAGAATACATAATCATATTACGTCCTGTACCTCTATTTAAAAGAACAGAAACATAAAACTCAGAAGTTTCACTTTCACCTGGATAATAAACATCCTCAGCAATCAAAACTTTGTGCACTTTTTTACCTTCAGCAGAAGTTTGAGGTGTGATTAATTGCATTCCGATTATTTCTTCTGCAATTCCTTCCACTTTGTCAATTCCTTTGGCAAGCTTAACTCCACCGCCTTTTCCACGTCCACCTGCGTGAATTTGGGCTTTTACTACATACCAACTTGTACCCGTTTCGGCAGTTAATTGTTTGGCAGCTGCTACAGCTTCTACTGGGCTATTAGCTACAATTCCGCGTTGAATGCGGACACCATAGCTAGCTAAAATCTCTTTTCCTTGATATTCGTGTATGTTCATAATATAGAATTTGTCTGGATTCTGAATTTATTTCAGAATAAAAGTGGCACAAAAATAGCAAAATTTAATTTAATTGAAATTTTTTTTAGTTATATATCCAACATAAAGCAGAAAAAAAATTAAAGGTAGCAATCCATTTGAAAAAGAATAGAAAATTTAAAAATAATCAAGTATTTTGTTAAAATAATCATCCAAAAAAAGTATAATCCTATATTTATTACAAAAAGAGACTCTTTTAAAAAATTAGAAAAATATTTTTTGCTGATATGTCAATTCAAAAGTAAAAAATCAACATTATTATCAATTATACATTCCTTTTTTAATTTTATAGCAAAAATGAAACCTTAATTATAGATTCATTCGTTATATGTTATGAAATCTTTAATTTTGTAAAAAAAAATATCAAGCATGAGAGTTAAAGAACAAGGTCTTTATTTACCCGAATTTGAGCACGACAACTGTGGCGCAGGATTTATATGTAATTTGAACGGAATTAAGTCTAATGACATCATTCATAAGGCTCTAGACATCCTAATCAAGCTGGAACATCGTGGAGCGGTAAGCTCGGATGGAAGAACTGGTGATGGTGCTGGAATCTTATTTGATATCCCACATGATTTCTTCAAAAAAGTCTGTGATTTTGAAATTCCGGAAGTTAGAGAATATGCAGTAGGAATGGTTTTTATGCCAAAAAGCCCAAACCAAGCTGATTTTTGCAAAAACACATTTGAATCTGCTGTAAAGGATCAAAATCTGTCTATTTTAGGATGGAGAGACGTTCCTGTGGATGTTTCTAATTTAGGGCAAATTGCCGCAGAGAAAGAACCAACCGTTAAACAAGTATTTGTTGGTAAAAACGGTTTAGATATTACTGAACAGCAATTCAATGCCAAACTATTCATGGCTAGAAAAATTGCTGAGCATACGATTCGCAATTCAAGAACTTCTGAAAGTCATATGTTTTACTTTTCAAGCTGTTCTACAACTACTATAATATATAAAGGACTATTGATGCCGGAAGACATCAGCAGATACTATACTGATTTATTAGACAGCGATTTGGTAACCCGTTTAGCTTTGGTTCACCAGCGTTTCTCTACAAACACTTTCCCATCTTGGGATTTGGCACAGCCATTTAGATATATGTGCCACAATGGTGAAATCAACACATTAAGAGGAAACGTGAGCAGAATGCGCGCTCGTGAAGAATTAATGAAAAGTGATGTTTTCGGAGAAGATTTAAAAAAATTATTCCCAATTATATTAGAAGGAAAATCAGATTCAGCTTCTATGGATATGGTTGTTGAGTTATTATTAATGACTGGACGTTCATTGCCGGAAGTTATGATGATGGTTGTTCCTGAAGCATGGGAAAAACACAAAACCATGTCTGATGAGAAAAAAGCATTCTACGAATACAATGCTTGTATCATGGAACCATGGGATGGCCCTGCTTCTATTCCTTTTACTGACGGAAACGTAATTGGCGCATTATTGGACAGAAACGGATTGCGTCCGTCCCGTTATACATTGACAAAAAGCGGTTTCGTTATCATGTCATCAGAAATTGGTGTACTTGACATAAAACCAGAAGATGTAATTCAGCACGGAAGATTAGAACCAGGAAAAATGTTCTTGGTTGACATGAATGAAGGCCGTATCATTGAAGATGAAGAAATTAAGCATTCTGTAGTAACTAAACGTCCTTATAGAGAATGGTTAAATAACAATATGCTGCAGTTGGCGCAAATTCCTTATACAAACAATCCAATTCCAACTGAAGAAACTGATTTTGAAACCAGACAGCGTTTATTCGGTTACACTATCGAAGATTTAAAGACTATCATTAATCCAATGGGCGCTCAAGGTAATGAAGCATTAAGCTCAATGGGTAATGACACTCCACTTGCAGTTTTATCTGATCAGCCTCAATTGCTGTATAACTATTTCAAACAATTATTTGCTCAGGTTACTAACCCGCCGTTGGATGGTATTCGTGAAGAAATAATCACAGATACAAGTTTATCTGTTGGAGGAGATTACAACATCTTTGATATTACTGACATTCACTGTAAAAAAATCAAAATCCAAAATCCTGTAATATCCAATGAGGATTTGGATAAAGTAAGAAGCCTTGACCATACCGATTTCAAATCGGTTACTATTTCTACTTTATACAAAATAGAAAAAGGAGTAAACGGAATGGAACGTGCTTTAGAAAAATGCATACAAGCAACATTCAAAGCAGTTTCTGAAGGATGTAATATCGTTATCCTTTCAGACAGAGGCGTAAGCGAAAAAATGGCTCCAATACCAATGTTATTGGCTACTTCTTACATCCACCATTCTTTGAATATTTTGAAAGTTCGCTCCAAATTTGGTATTATAATCGAATCTGCAGAACCACGTGAACCACATCATTTTGCCTTATTATTTGGATATGGCGCCAGTGCGATCAATCCGTACATGGTAAATGAAATTCTTCATGACCAAGTAAACCAAGGTTTCATTACAGGCGTAAAAGCAGATTATGCGATTACAAACTACAATAAAGCGATTGCAAAAGGTATTGTTAAAATCATGAATAAGATTGGTATTTCTACCTTGCATTCCTATAAAGCCGCACAAATTTTTGAAATTTTAGGTTTAAATAAAACGTTTACTTCTAAATACTTCCCTTATACTCCTTCAAGAATAGAGGGTATTGGTTTAATGGAAATCGAAAGAGAAGTTAAAAAAAGACATCAAAATGCTTTCCCAAAATCGAATATTGCAAATCTGTTGCCATTAGAAATCGGAGGTATTTACAGATGGAGAAGAAATGGTGAAAAACACATGTTCAATCCAACTACCATTGCAAAATTACAGCAGGCAGTTAGATTAAACAGCCCAGAAAGCTATAAAGAATACTCTAAAATGGTGAACGAGCAAAGTGAAAACTTGATGACCATAAGAGGTTTATTTGAATTTAACAATTTGGATCCTATTTCTATTGACGAAGTAGAACCATGGACTGAAATTGTGAAAAAATTCAAAACTGGCGCAATGTCTTACGGATCTATCAGCCAGGAAGCTCATGAGAATCTAGCGATTGCCATGAACAGAATTGGAGGTAAATCTAACTCTGGTGAAGGTGGAGAAAATCCAAAACGTTTCCAAAAAGAATTAAATGGCGATTCTAAAAACAGTGCCATAAAACAAGTGGCATCTGGAAGATTTGGAGTTTCTATTAACTACCTGACAAATGCTCAAGAGATACAAATTAAAATGGCTCAAGGTGCAAAACCTGGAGAAGGAGGACAATTACCTGGTGAAAAAGTTGTGCCTTGGATTGCCGAAACAAGAAATTCTACTCCTTATGTAGGTCTTATTTCGCCTCCGCCTCACCATGACATTTACTCTATTGAAGATTTATCTCAATTGATATTTGACTTAAAAAATGCCAATAGAGAAGCTAGAGTCAATGTTAAATTAGTTGCTGAAGTTGGAGTTGGAACTATCGCTGCAGGTGTTGCTAAAGCAAAAGCTGATGTTATCTTAATTTCTGGATATGACGGAGGAACTGGTGCTGCACCATTAACTTCATTACAGCACACTGGTATTCCATGGGAACTTGGACTTGCGGAAGCACAACAGACTTTAATATTGAACGATTTAAGAAGCCGTGTAGTTCTTGAATGTGACGGTCAATTAAAAACAGGACGTGACGTTGCTATCGCTGCATTGCTTGGAGCAGAAGAATTTGGTTTTGCAACTGCACCGCTTGTTGCTTCTGGCTGTATCATGATGAGAGCTTGCCACTTGAATACTTGCCCTGTAGGTATTGCAACACAAGATCCTGAATTGAGAAAGAATTTCAAAGGAACTCCGGAGCACGTTATTAACTTCATGTACTTTATCGCCGAAGAGTTAAGAGAAATCATGGCTCAGCTTGGATTCAGAACATTGAAAGAAATGGTTGGACAATCTCAAAAATTGAATGTTAATAAAGCGATTAAGCATTATAAAGCAAATGGTTTAGATCTGTCTACTATTCTTTACAAACCTGAGAAAGCGAAAACTGTACCAAATCATAATACTACATCTCAAGATCACGCATTAGAAAATGTACTTGACTTTGCAATTATAAAAGCTGCTATTCCATCTATTTATAGAAAAGAAAGAACAAGAGTTACATTTGACATCAAAAACACAGACCGTTCTGTTGGTGCCATTTTAAGTAATGAAATTTCAAAAATATATGGTTCTCAAGGATTACCGGAAGACACTATTCTTGTTGACTTTACAGGTTCTGCGGGACAAAGTTTTGGAGCATTTGCTACTAATGGATTATCGTTCAAAATCCACGGAAACTGTAATGACTATTTAGGAAAAGGGCTTTCTGGAGGAAAATTAATTATTAAAGTACCTCCTACTGCAACTTTTACCCCAGAAGACAATATCATTATTGGTAATGTTGCTTTATACGGTGCAATTACTGGAGAGGCCTATATTAATGGTATGGCTGGAGAGCGTTTTGCTGTTAGAAACTCAGGAGCTACAGCTGTTGTTGAAGGAATTGGGGATCACGGTTGTGAATACATGACTGGAGGAACAGTAGTTGTTCTTGGTAAAACCGGCCGAAACTTCGCAGCAGGTATGAGCGGCGGTGTTGCTTATGTATATGACGCCAAAAAGAAATTTGAAAATGGATTGTGCAATATGGAAATGGTTGCCCTAGAAACATTAGAAGAGGAAGATTTAGTAAAATTAAAACACTTAATCAAAAATCATTCTATGTACACCAATAGCCCTCTAGCGAAACGCATTTTAGGAGATTGGGAAAACGAGAGCAAACATTTCATAAAAGTTATGCCAACAGATTACAAAAAAGCATTGCAAAGATTGGCAGAAGAAAAGCAAATTCAAGAATTAATAGCACAATAAGTCATGGGTAAAATAGGAGGATTTAAAGAATATAATAGAGCCGACGAAAATAACGTTGCTGTTCAAGAAAGAGTTACAAATTATAATGAGTTCACAATTCCGCTTTCAGAAGAAAAGAAAAAAGAACAAGGTTCAAGATGTATGGATTGCGGAATTCCATTTTGCCATAGCTCCTGTCCGTTAGGAAATTTAATTCCTGATTTTAATGACATGGTGCACCAAGAAGAATGGGAAAGTGCATTACAAATTTTACAATCAACCAATAACTTTCCTGAATTTACAGGCCGTTTATGCCCTGCTCCATGTGAAAAATCATGTGTGTTAGGAATAATCCAAGAACCTGTAGCTATCGAAAATATTGAAAAAAACATCATAGAAAGAGGATTCGCTGAAGGATGGATTAAACCGCAAACTCCAGAAAAAAGAACAGGAAAAACTGTTGCTGTAATTGGATCTGGCCCTGCAGGATTGGCGGCTGCGCAACAATTAAACCGCGCTGGTCATACTGTAACCGTTTTCGAAAGAGACAATGCAATTGGCGGATTATTACGTTATGGAATTCCAAACTTTAAATTGGAAAAAGGAATAATCGACAGACGCGTAAAAGTGTTAGAAGCCGAAGGAATTGTTTTCAAAACTAATGTAAACGTTGGCGTTAATTTTAGTGTAGAGGAATTAAATTCTTTTGATTCTATCGTATTATGCGGTGGAGCAACTGAAAGAAGAGGATTACCTACTAAAGGTGCAGACAGCAAAGGTGTTGTACAAGCTATGGATTTCTTAACGCAGCAAACCAAAGTTTTATACGGAGAAAAAATTGAAGACCAAGTATTAGCAACCGGTAAAGATGTAATCGTTATTGGCGGTGGTGATACAGGATCTGACTGTGTTGGAACTTCAAACAGACACGGAGCAAAATCGGTTACAAATTTTGAAATCATGCCAAAACCTCCAGTAGGAAGAAGCGAAACCACACCATGGCCATTTTGGCCGTTGCAATTAAAAACTTCTTCATCACACGAAGAAGGTTGTAACAGAAACTGGTTGATTAATACTAAAGAATTCCTTGCTAATGAAAAAGGAGAACTAGTAGGATTAAAAACCGTTGAAGTAGAATGGAAAATAAAACCAGGACAAAGACCTGAATTAATCGAAAAAGAAGGTTCAGAGAAAATCTGGCCTTGCGACTTGGCTTTGCTAGCTTTAGGTTTTACAGGTCCTGAAAAAACATTAGCAGAGCAGTTAGGTTTAGAAATTGATTTTAGAAGTAATTACAAAGCTACCAATTATCAGACTAATGTTCCTCATATTTTCACTGCTGGTGATATGAGAAGAGGCCAATCCTTAATTGTATGGGCCATTTCAGAAGGACGTGAAGCTGCTAGAGAAGTTGATTTATACTTGATGGGGTATAGCAATTTGCCAACAAAAGGAAATGGTGATTTGCCAGCTTTATAATATTTGAAATAAATAAAAAAATCCTAAGTTGTCTTAGGATTTTTTGTTTTTGCCAAAATTGTATTTAACTTTTTCTACTACTGATGTTTTTCCGTTTCCTTTTGGGAATTCTTTTTTACTAGATTTTTTAGTGTCCGAAGCCGATTTTGAAGGACTTTGGTCTCCTCTTGATTTTTCTGCGTCTTTTGGTTTAGCCTTAAATTCAGGTCTGTCTTTTGAAGTTTCCTTCTTCGGAATTTCTGCTTTGTGCTTAGCTAAAACGTCATTCGGGTTTTTAGGGTTTTCTTTGGTTCCCCTCAAGTGAATTACCAATCCGTTTAGGAAATTGCGTAACACTTGGTCGCCGCATTCCATATAATTTTCGTGTTTTTCATCACGGAAAAAAGCACCCAATTCTGATTTTGAAATTCTAAAATCTACCAATTCCAAAATCTCTACTATTTGGTCATCGCGCAACATCAATGCTACTCGAAGTTTTTTGAATATATCGTTATTTGTCATTTTTGTGTATTTAAAGCGCAAAGATAAGCATTTACAAAATGAATTCTTCGTATTGTTTTTTTGTCACCAAAAACACTTTGCCAATTATTTGAAATTAGATATAAATTCAATTATTTTTGGGGTTAATAATGGAATTGTTCTGTAAAAAAATGTTTAACTGTTGTTTTGTAAAGAGTATTAAAGATTGTTTCGGTATGAAGAAAATTGCACTAAGTTTCGTTCTCTTTTTTTGTTTAATATCAGCTTATGCTCAGTCGGGGCACGAAATCAAAATAAATTTAAAGAATTGTAAAGATATCATTGCATATCTTGCTTTTTACCAATTTGACAAGCTGTATGTTTCTGATACGTGTAAAAAGGTGGTGAACGGAAATATTGTTTTCAAGGGAAAGAAAAACCTGGACAAGGGAGTTTATTTTTTGCTCAGCCAGGAAAAAGGAAATTATTTTGATTTCATAATAGATGAGCAATCTCAAAAACAACAAATCAATTCTGATAAAGCCAATTTGATCAAGGATTTAAAAGCAGTCAATTCTAAGCAAAATGAAAATTTTTTCAACTATATTCGTTTTGTCACGGACAAAAACAAAGAATTTGACAGTTTTAAAAAATCTGTGAAAGAACAGAAAAATCCTGATTCTACAGCACTTTTAGCCAAGGAATTCAAAATCTTGGATGAGGCTATTCTGGAAAATGATTTGAATACTATTGGACAAAATAAAGGAAATTATCTTTCGGAAATTATTAATTTAAAAACTGAAAAAGTGGCCAAAGACATTCCAAAAGCTACTAACGGAAGACCCGATAGCATTTTTTCGTATCATTATTACAAGAAACATTTTTGGGACGGCGTCAATTTTCAGGACGATGCCATGTTATGCAATCCCTTTTTTGCCAATAAGATTAAGAAGTATTTTAATACAGTTATTGCTCAGCATCCTGATTCAATTTGCGTGGAGATTGACCGCATGATGCTAAAAACTAAGCAAGGCACCAAAATGAACATGCTTTTATTGGCTTATTTTACTTCGACGTACGAAATACCAAAAATTATGGGAATGGACAAAGTGTTTGTCTATATGGTCGATAATTATTTTAAAACGGGAAAAGCCAAAGGCGTATACGATGACAGCGTAATCAAACTAATCATAAACAGGGGGAACGTTTTGACGCCGCTGCAACTTGGAAAACCAGCTCCAGAACTCTATATGATAGACATTCCTGGTCATGACAAGATTGCAAAAATGGGTTTTGACACCGCAAAAACAAGCGAAGAAATCACCAAAATCTATTATGCCAATCAGCCGGAAATCGAAAAATCTTATGTGACTTTATCAAGTGTTAAAGCTGATTATTTGATACTGCTTTTTTGGGATGTGGACTGCGGGCATTGCCAAAAAGAAGTGCCAAAAATATTGGAACTGTACCACGATTTATTGAAAGAAAAGAAAGATGTCAAAGTTTTTGGGGTTTACACCCAAAATGAATTTGATAAATATAAAAAATACATCATTGATAATAAACTGGATTGGATTAATGTCTATGACGGGGTTCATATCAATAATCTCAAAGATAAATACGATGTCGTGACAACGCCCGTGATTTATATTCTTGATAAAAACAAAATCATTAAAGCCAAAGGAATTGGTTCTGAAGCGATAAAAAGCATTATTACCCAAATGGAAAAAGAGTATTCCAAAATATAGTTTAATTGTTTAATCGTTTGAGGAGTTTAATTTAACTGTTTAATTCCCAACCAAATAATTGCATCGTCAAAACCATCTCTCCACAGCTTCTCGTTATGATGCCCTCCTTTTACAATTACTTTTTTGTTGAGATGCAGGCAATAACAGCGGTTTGTATTTAGCAAAAGTTCCATGTGATTAAGGTCAGTTACCATGCTGTCATCATCTCCTTCTGAATCACCACAGAGAAAGTAAATTTTGGCCTTAAGCTTTTTACTGTTTGTCATATAGTCATTTATGTCCTTGCGGTTGATCCAAAAAGCAGGAGAAAAAACGCCCGCTTTTCCAAAGACTTCCGGATATTTTATAACGGCATAAAATGAAGTCAAGCCTCCCAAAGAGCTTCCCATAATGGTCGTGTTTTTGGCATTCGATTTTGTTCGGTATTTTTTGTCGATTTCAGGTTTTAGGGTGTTTACGATAAATTCGAGATATTTATCGGCATTGCCCCCGCCGTAGTTGGAGTGTTTATAGGGAGTTAATTCTTCGAGGCGCTTTTCGCCACCGTTTTCAATTCCCACCACAATTACTTGTGCGTTTAAGCTGTCGAGTTTTTCATCGACATTCCATTCTCCCGCAAAAGAGGTCTTTGCATCAAATAAATTTTGGGCGTCATGCATGTAAATTACAGGATATTTTTTGGTTGAAGTTTCGTAATTTTTGGGTAAATACAGCCAAATTTTTCGGCTTGTTTTCAGTTGCGGCGCTTCGATGGCAAAAGAGGAAACCTGTTTGGAAGCGGTACTTTCCTGAGCATTGGTTTTACTAAGAAATAAAAATAATGGGATAAGAAAAAATAATTTCAAAGCGATTAATTTTTTTGATTTATAAAAAAAGAATATTTTAGCTAAAAATACAAATATCATGGGAAAACTTGAAGATAAAATCAATTTGTTATCTGAAATGATTGCATTTTCAGTTGTTGACGGAAGACTGCATGAACGTGAATATCAATTTGTTTGGATTGTTGCCCAAGAATTAGGCATCAGTAAAAATGACTTTAACGATTTATTTCATCAAGAATTGCCAACAGGAGTTATTAAATCTGAATTTGAGAGAGTTCAGCAATTTTACCGTTTGGCATTATTGATGCATGTTGACGGCGTTTTACATCAAAAAGAAGAAGAGGCTATCCGGCAAATTGCCATTAACATGGGATTGAATCCAAGTGCTACGAATCGTATATTAAAGCTGATGAAAGAATCTCCCAATGCCATGATTCCTCCGCAAGTTTTATTGGGACATTTTCAGGAACAGCATAATTAATGAATTTTCCCTTGTAAAGCCTTAATCTCATCACGCAGTTTTGCGGCTTGTATAAAATCAAGATCTTTTGCCGCTTTTTCCATTGCTTTTCGCTTTTCGCGAATGAGTTTTTCTAAATCTGGTTTTGACATATAAGCTGTTTCCGGTTCGGCGGCTATATTCATGATGTGCCCCAATTCGTATTCTACTAATTTATTATTGGTAAAGGCACTTTCAATCTTTTTATTCAATGCTTGAGGAACTATATTATTCTCTGTGTTGAAATTGATTTGCTTTGTTCTTCGGTAATTGGTTTCGTCAATCGTTTTTTGCATGCTGGCAGTAATTTTATCTGCATACATAATTGCTTTCCCATTCAGATTTCTTGCTGCACGACCAATGGTTTGAGTAAGTGAACGGTGGCTTCTCAAGAATCCTTCTTTATCGGCATCGAGTATGGCAACCAATGATACTTCGGGTAAATCCAATCCTTCACGCAATAAATTCACACCAATTAGAACATCAAATATTCCTTTTCGCAGATCCTGCATGATTTCAATTCGCTCTAAAGTATCTACATCAGAGTGAATATAGCGACAGCGAATGCTTACTTTAGTTAAATATTTGGCTAATTCCTCTGCCATTCTTTTGGTCAAAGTAGTTACCAAAACACGTTCGTCAAGTTCACATCGTTGTTGAATTTCTTCTATTAAATCATCAATCTGATTCAGGCTTGGGCGGATTTCAATAATTGGATCCAATAATCCAGTAGGGCGAATTACTTGTTCTACATATACGCCATCCGATTTTTGCAGTTCATAATCGGCTGGTGTTGCCGAAACATAAATAACTTGGTTTTGCATGGCCTCGAACTCTTCAAATTTCAGAGGGCGGTTGTCCATAGCGGCTGGTAAGCGAAAACCATATTCTACCAAATTTTCCTTACGGCTGCGGTCGCCTCCGTACATGGCATGCACTTGTGAAACTGTTACGTGGCTTTCGTCAACAACCATCAGATAGTCTTTAGGGAAATAATCCAATAAACAAAAAGGGCGGGTTCCGGCTTCTCTGCCATCGAGATAGCGGGAATAATTTTCAATTCCTGAGCAATAACCCAATTCCCGAATCATTTCTAAGTCAAAATTGGTGCGTTCTTCTAAGCGTTTGGCTTCAAGATGCTTGCCGATTTCTTTGAAATAATCAACTTGTTTGACCAAGTCCTGCTGGATTTCCCAAATGGCATTTTGCAATACATCCGGCGAAGTTACAAACATATTGGCTGGGTAAATTGTCAGCTTTTCGTATCTCTCAATAACTTTGGACGTTTTTATATCAAAGCTTTCTATTTCTTCTATTTCATCTCCAAAAAAATGAATTCGGAAACCATCATCAGCATAACTAGGATATACTTCAACAGTATCTCCTTTTATGCGAAAATTTCCAGGAGTAAAATCAGCTTCGGTTCTGGAGTATAAACTTTGAACCAAACTTTTTAATAATTTGGTTCGTGAAATCATTTGGTTTCTCTCTACGGCAATTACGTTCTTTTGAAATTCTACGGGATTACCAATACCATAAATGCAGGAAACAGAAGCCACAACTATTATATCTCTCCGACCAGAAAGCAGGGAAGAAGTAGTGCTTAAACGCATTTTTTCCAACTCTTCATTGATGGATAAATCCTTCTCAATGAAAACGCCTGTGACGGGCATAAAAGCTTCGGGTTGGTAATAATCGTAATAGGATACGAAATACTCTACGGCATTATTGGGGAAAAACTGCTTAAACTCCGAGTATAATTGCGCAGCCAAGGTTTTGTTGTGTGCCAAAATTAAAGTAGGACGTTGTATCTCTTGAATGACATTGGCCACTGTAAAAGTTTTTCCGGAGCCAGTAACTCCAAGCAACGTTTGGAATTGTTCGCCATCGAGCACACCTTGAGTTAATTTTTCAATGGCTTGCGGTTGATCTCCTTTTGGCTTGTATTCGGATATAACTTGGAAATTCATTGTTTAGTATTTCAAACGTTTAGGGTTTTGTCTTGTGTCCCAAACAGACAGAATTATAATGTGAGTTTCATTAATTTCATAGAAAATATAATAATTTTCAATTAACAAACCGCGAATATTTATCGAATCAGTTTTTTTTCCAATGGTTGGCTGTTGGAGCAGTATTTGTAATTCGGTTTGAATTAATCTGTTTAATTTTAAGGAATATAATTTGCTTTTATTTCTAAAATTAAAATATTCAAATATAGCTTTTAATTGAAGTTTTGCAGGTGTTGTCCAAACTATTCTTCTTGCAGCCATTTTTCCATTTCTTCATTTAAGACATCGTTCTCAATAAAATTTCCTTTCAAATATTCCTTTTTCGAATTTTGAATTTCTTTTTTTTGCTGATCGTTAAGAATTATTATGTTTTTAAAATCCTGATTGCCACTATCAATGGATTTTGATTTACTGTCTAAAATTGTATTTATTGCCGACAAAAAAACTTCATCATCAATTTCGACAATTTTAGAAATCAATAAATTTTTTAATTCGATGGTACTCATAATAAAAGAATTTATACAAATTTAATCAAAAGAGCATTGTAAATATTAAAACTTCCAGTTTTCTTGTTGTTCTTCACTTAAAAAAGACCAAGCAACAAAGCGGCTTGTTTTTTGGCCTTGAGCCATATCAATTGTTTTTATAGTTGCGGGATGAACTTTAGCCAATGTTTTATAAATACTTTTCAGATTATCGCTTTTAGAAACTAAAGTGGTAAACCATAAACACTGCATAGGATATTTGGCACTTTCATAAATCATTTGTTTGATGAATCCCAGTTCGCCGCCATCGCACCATAATTCATTATTTTGTCCGCCGAAGTTTAAAATTGGCTTATCAGTTTTGGCTGTTTTTGGATTCAGGCTGTTTACTTTTCGAGTGGCGCTTTTTTGAGCTTCCTCGGCTGAATTATGAAAGGGCGGATTGCAGATTATGAAGGTAAACCGATCTTCGGGCGTGATAATATTTTTAAAAATAAAACGGGATTCGGTTTGCTGCTGCAAGCTGACAGCGTCTATCAGTTTTGGATTTGCCTCAATAATTTTACTGCAGTTTTCGATAGCTTTTGAGTCAATATCGGTACCTACAAAATTCCAGCCGTAAGCTGCATTGCCAATGATAGGATAGATGCAATTTGAGCCTACGCCAATATCAAGTCCCAATACATTTTCCCCCTCCGGAATTTTTCCTTTATTGGACAGAGCCAGCAAATCTGCAATATAATGAATATAATCAGCGCGTCCGGGAATTGGCGGGCAGAGGTAATTTTTTGGGATATCCCAATTTTGAATGCCGTAATCCACTTGCAATAAGGTCTGGTTGAGTGTTTTTACGGCTTGAGGATCACTAAAATCAATTGTTTCAATGTCATGCTTATTAACAAAAACAAATTTTCCTAATTCTGGATTTTTTTGTGTTAATAGTTCAAAGTTATATCCAAATCGATGAAGATTTCTTGGATGTAAAGTTGTCTTTTCTGTATTTTTTATTGATTTCATTTCCTAAATTTCGCTGCAAAGATAGTCAAACCATTTTTGTAATCGGTATAACAGTCGTTTACAGCTGTTTTTATAATGATAATCACATAAAAGAATGCAGCTGTTTAGTTTTTTGGTGTTGAACGAACATCTGAGCAGCAGTAAGTTTTCTAACAATCTACGAGCCACGCAAAATCTTCTCCATCTTCCTGCCTTTTGCTAATTCATCCACTAGCTTATCCAAATACCGAACTTGCTGTGTTAAAGTGTTTTCGATTTCTTCTACACGATATCCGCATATTACTCCTGTGATGAGGTGAGCATTGGGGTTTAGAGAAGCTTGTTCAAAGAGTGTTTCAAAAGTTGCTTTTTCAGCTATGAGTTCTTGCAGTTTTTTGTCATCAAAGCCTGTTAGCCACTCTATAACTTGATGCAATTCTTCTTTTGATCTGCCTTTCTTTTCCACTTTTGCCAGATATAAAGGATAGACGGAGGTAAAAAACATTTTTGCGATACGCTGATTATGAGTGTCGGAATTGTTCATGCTTTCATTTATATCTATTCTTATTTTACTAAGTTCATGATAACTTCTGTTATTGGAAGGCAGTCTGTATCAAGTGAATCCTTTTGAATGTAATCTATTGTTGCCTGATTTTTTTCTTGATTTAAAATTATAGACAGCTTATATTCTTTTTCTTCTTTGATAAATGTGATTGATTTTTTGTTCAGATCATTTTTTTCTGCTGAGTTTATAGTGTCATTTTTACTTTGGAATGCTTTGCCCAAATATTCTGTATCACATGGTGATGTTTCAGTGTAAAGATAAAAATCAATAGAATTATTCTCCAAATATGTAATTCCCAAAAATTGAGTTGATTCATCCAGATCTTCAGCCTCTTTAAATTGATACACAGTTGAGTATTTTTGTGTTAAATAGTCCAACATTTTATCTTTAGAATTTTTATCTTTTTGAATGTTTTCTAAGGAAGGTTTTGTAATGACTTCTGTTTTTTTGTCAATACTCTCATTTTTACAATTTGAGCAAAACCATGTAATCATTAATAACAGCAGCAGTTTTTTCATGTTTAAAGATAAAAAAATAAAATGTTTTTTTAAAGGGTGCTAACGTAAGTCTGCGAAAAACACCCGTTGATACTATTCAAATATAGCAAAAGAATTAAAGCTGAAAACGAAGCATGGTTTCGTTTTCAGCTTTTCTTTTAGCTGGAGTGCTGATTAAACATTTCGGTTATGTTTTTTAATCCGTTAGGGGAGTGCATCCAGTCGGTGTTGTCCATTGTTTCTTTTCCTACTTCTGCAAATCTTGCAAACATTTGTTTTTCGTAATGTGCTATTGCCGATTTTAAGTCAGTAAAATTTTCACTGGTCAGACTTTCGCTTAACTGCAGCGCATCCAGCATAGCCATATTCACGCCTTCGCCAGCATAAGGAGGCATTAGGTGTGCAGCATCGCCAATCAATGTGATGTTGGATTGTGCTTCCCAATATTGGTTCAAAGGCATACAGTGCAAAGAATTTGGCAAAAGATATTTTTTTTCAGCTTCGAATAATTCAAGCCAAATGCTGTCCCACTTAGCGTATTCTTTCTTAAACCATTCTAAAACCTGCTGTTCATTTTTAAAATCAACGCCGCCATTTTTAATCCACTCGAGATCGGCGTTCCAACCTGCATAAAAATCCAGACTGCCATCGCCTTTGGCACTTACGTTCAATGTTTTTGAATCGCCAAAACCCATTATTTTTCCGCCTTGCAATAATGCGTGAATTCTTGGTGTATTTTTCTCTGAATTATAAATATTGCCCATCAATACGGTAACACCCGAATAAAAAGGTTTGATCGGCGTAACAAAAGGGCGGATTTTTGAGTTCGCTCCATCTGCGCCGATTACAATATCGGCAATGGCAGTATTACCGTTTTGGAAAACAATTTTCCAACGATTATCAACGTTTTCAAGAGAAAGAATATGACTGTCCCAAACTACGGTATCCTCCTGTAAAGAATCTAATAAAAGATTGCGCAGTCGTCCACGGTCAATTTCGGGTCTGAACCATTCATCGCCAAAATCGCCCTTAGCTTCTTCGTGATGGTCATCAAAGAAAATGTTGGCGTTTTCGTCAACTATACGAAGACGATCAGCATTAGGTCTGTAATTTGCTTTGAAAACATCCATCAAACCTGCTTCTTCAAGTGCTTTTAACGCTGATTCATGATGCAGGTCAAGTGTGGCGCCCTGTGCTCTTACATCTCTGTTGAAATCTCTTTCGTATACTTTTATAGTAACACCTTTTTTTTGTAAAAGTCGGGCCAATGTTAATCCGCCCGGGCCTCCGCCAATAATGGCAATTGTTTTATTTTGTAGTAAATTCATTTCACATTGTTTTATAATTACAATGCAAAACTACTTTTTGGGTAAATCTAAAAATTGTATAAATCGGTCATTTTCGTTTTTATTCAGTTCTTTTGGGGTTAGACCCGAATGTTTTTTGACGGCTTTAATAAAATGCGCTTGGTCTGTAAAATTTTGTTCAGGAAAAAATTTGCCTTCTTTGATTTGTGGCAATGATGCTTTGAATCTTAAAATAGTGCAGTATTCTTTTAGCGAAATGCCAATGTACTGATTGAAATAGCGGTTGATTTGCCGGCTTGGCCAAAATGATTTTTCTGATAATTCTTTCACGGTCATCGCACCGTCTGATGCATAAATGTATTCAAATAATTTACGTTTTTTATCTTCTATTTTTTTTTCTTTGAGAATATCGAGAATTTTTTCTGAAACCTTTTTTACAAAATGATCAAAGTCATTTAAATCATTTATGCTGATACCCCAAAAGTTATCGGGCAGTACCAATGGAATATTCTTTTGGTCAGCAACAGAAGTTTCAAGAATATATTCAACGGCGAGTAATTTAAAGCTAACAGCAAAAATGGCAGTTTTGGAAGAAAATATGGTTCTGGAAGATTGTCTGTCCAAATCCATCAGCATAACATTGAAAGGTTCTGTATCCGAATATGAAAAAAGCACATCAACTCTTCCATCTGGCAAAACTGCAAGTTCTTTGTCTTTGTCAGAATTATTGACAAGCATCCAAAAACTGCCTATAAATTCAGTAAGTTCGGCTTTTGGGAGAGCTGTTTTTAATTCCAAGTCGCTGTTCATCATTTTTATTTCTTTTTTAATTTTTTGAACTTTGAGTGTTTGTGGTTTGTTACTGTTTGCGTTCCCTTGTACAAGTGTTTGGGATTAAATTAAACTCTATTTTCGGATTTGCCAAATCATCCAAAATACAAAACCAGCTTCTCATTATGACTATTGCCCAAATCCGTTGTAGTAGTTATTATATATAGTGTTTTTCCACTGTGTTTGTCATTAGGTTTCCAAAATTTGTTGGTCTGTTTGTCAAATTCCAGTTTTCAAGCTCTTCTTTTTCAGATTTCCATTTTTCATCTGTCAATTGTCAGATTTCGACTTTTCGACTTCAGTTGGCGATTCCAATTTTCAGGGTTCTATTTTGTAAACTTCATGCGGAAACAAGTGCTTATTTTCTAATTGTTTTTATCTGTGTAATTTCGGCACAACAGTCTCGGGTATGAAACGTAGGTCATTTCGGAACCACGTACTTGTCTACGTAGTCAAATTTTGCTAAAAATCTGAAACTTGTTGAAATCCTTGTACAGCCTATGTTTTATGCCCATTGTTGGCAAACGTCTTTTCAGTTTTTTAATTACAGATAAAGTAATTTTCCTTAGGCACTAGGTTTGAACACCATTTGGAAGCGTTAACTAAATACGCATCTGATTTTTTTGTTTTAATAGTTGCAAGGTTTTTATTAGCACTTTCAAGATCATTAAATTCTATTACTGTTCTATAGCTTCCGTTGCGGTAGATTATTTTAGAATCAAAATTTACAAACTTGTTTTTCTCATCCTCAGCTTTTTTTAGAGTATTATATCCGCCAATGATTATGTAATAACTTGATTTTTTTTGATCGGGTAATTGTAATTCACTGTTTAACTCAATGTTTGCCTTTTCTATTTTACTTTGTAATAGTTGATAACGCTTCCTTTCTTTCTCACCCCATTTCAAACTGTCTTTTTCAAGTATTTGAGATTCCTCTCTATTCAGCGAATCTTTAGCTCTCAAATCATCATATTCTTTTTTCACCTCCTTGTAGTATCTTTCCCAACCGTCTCTTTGATCTTCGTCCACAGTTACACTCTTGAAAAATTGGGCTAATTTATATCGAGGTCCAATGTTGTTATTTAAGACAATTAAGTCTGTCATATATTTTTCAGAGTAAAACTTGACTTCATCAAAACTTTTATCCCTACTAGTGAATTTCCAGTCGATAATCATTGATATTGAAACCAATGCAACACTTACAATGAACCATTTAACAAGTTCTACCCAATATTTTGTTTTTTCAAAATTGTCATTCTCCATACGAAGTATTTTTTAATGCTTACCAACTCCCGCATAACGTTCTGGTTCGACAGCGGGTATGGTACTAAATTAAGCCCTATTTTCGGATTTGCCAAATCATTCCACATACAAAACCCACTTCCCATTAAGCCTATTGCCCAAATCGATAGGAGTGGCTGTTGGCGGTTCGGCTTTAGTATATTGTAATTTTTCCATCTTTTGCAAAAATTTTCGCAAGTATAAAAACTAATAGTGTGTGTAAAATTAGGTTTAGAGCATAATTATAAATTGGTTCGTTGTATATAATTGGAATTTTGAATGCTAACAAAGTTGTTAAAACAATTATTATCGAAAATGAAATCAATGATGCGAACCAACTTGAAATAGACTTCAGAGTTTTTAAGTCATTATCAAAAAATGGAGAGAATAATAAAATAACTAAAACAATTAAAAAAAAGAAATTTGAGGATATTAACATTAAAAAAGATGAGCGTATGTTTGGTTTACTAATAGTGTGTTTTGTATTAGTTATTTTTATTTGGTTTTGGTCATTTATATTTGGCGTTATTGAGTTTTTTAAAGAATTAAATGATAAATTAAAATCACGAAATAACAATTCTGAATAATGCTTTTTATTTATGATTTGTTGCTCTAAAATATTAACATTTTTTAGTTTTAAAGAATCCTTTTCATATCCTTTTTTAATAATTTGAATTTTTTCAAGATTTTCTAATTTATTACTAATAAAACTATTATAACTTATGTCAAATGTAAAATCAATTATAAATAACATTCCTATAATAGAAATAAAAATACCAGCTCTTAAAGTCCAATGCTTTGATTTATCCAAAAATAATTCAATAATATTCTTTATACCTTCAATCATTTATTTATTATTTTTAGTTTTCAAGCTGACTGCAAACTAGTATATAGGTCTGATGTTGTAAGACCGATACAGCCAAATATGGAGAGATAGGTCTGTTAAATATCAAATTTTATCTTATGCTAATATATATACAATTCTTGATAAATTGTCAAAAGGATTTTAATTTAGAGCGATATCCTTTTGTGTAAATGAGAATCAAGATTAAAAGATAAAACGAAAGCGAGAGTAGCCTTAAAATTTTAATCGATACATTCCATAAGCAATAAATCGCCATCTGTATGGGTTAAAGTAACGAGTCCGTCTTGGGCAACTTCATTGCTGCTTCCTGTTCGATATCCTATGGTGAGGGTAGTGTTTTTTAAGGGATATACTAAATTTTCAGAATTGATTCCGTTTACAATTCCAATGGGAATTAATGAAATTGGCGTTCCTGCAGTGTACCATTTTTCAAATTTATTTGGCAGCAAAAATATTTTGGAATGGTCATCGAGGATAACGATTTTAATTAAATCCCGGTAACGAACAATATTCGTGAGATTCGTAATGGTATGATCGGCACGTTTTCCGGTTGCCCACACTACATTTACGGCTGGAATCTGTCTTTGGATGAGATAATCAAAAGCTTTTTCTAAATCAGTTTTGTCTTGGTCTGGCGTGTGTATAATTTCTATTGGATATTGTGCGGCTTTGTACACTTCTGGGTCAAATCCGTGGTCGAAATCGCCTAACAGCACATCGACTTTAATGCCTAATTCCAACACCCGTTCGATAGCCGAATCGAGTACGATTACCAGCGGTGACCATTCGAGCAATTGTCCCAGTAATTCGGGATTGCAAGAAGCGCCGTTAGCAATAATTAAAGCTGGTTCTTGGTCGTCGCGAACGATATGGTGTGAAGACATAGAGATTTTAGATTTTAGATTTCAGAATGAAGAATATAGGATATGGAATTTTTGAATTTAGATTTTATCTAGATTTTCTGTAAAGTTATGAAATATCTTAAATCTAAAATCGTTAATCTTCAATCTTAAATCTTAAATCAATAGCCCAGATAATAATGAAAAGCCCGGAGTGCAAAAAACTAATTTTTCTTGTCCTAAAAGAGCGACCGGCGGAAGCTCCTTTTAGGGCTTAGAAAAATAATTTTTTGAACGAGGACTTGTAATGAATAGCTGGATTAGCTACTGAATGGTATAACTGTCTGAATCTATTTCGGAAAGATGGAAAAATCCTAAAGGATAATCATTGGGATTGGTTTGATTGAAAATGTTTCCTCTTAAAGTAGCTGGTGGTGTTGCAAAAGGGTTTCCTCCATCGCTTCCGGCAATGTTAAGTAATTTGTTCATATAATTACTGTATTGTTCTGTGATTCCCTGTAAGCTGAATTGTATTACATCTCCTTTTTTGAGTTTATCGTCCCGATACAAAGCAAACATCGAATTGCCTTGAAAAAATTCATCAGAAAGAACACCATATTCAGGATATGCAATATTAGCATTTTTAGCACCTACGAGATAAAAGTTATCTTGGGCTCCATTGTCCTGCCAATAGAATTTAATTTCATAAGAATCTTTGCCATCGATACCAGGTTTTATGCTTTGCTCTGTTGATGCTATTATTGGAGTGGGCATAAATTTAGATTTGGAAGTATAAGTCTGACCTTTGTAGGTTATGGTAAGCGTATATTCATTATTGATAATTGGGCTGAAATTATTGCAGACATATTCTCCTGTTTGTCCGTTTTCAATAAATTGAAAGGATACAGGAGTGCTAGGCGTTGTGTTGGCAACAACAACAGTGGCTCCTGTTGCCGCAGGAATGGTATTGGAATAAAAATCGGTTGTGGTGGTCAAATTAATTTTTTGAGCCGCTCCAGTAGTTCCTTTTTCCCATTTAATAGATGCGTCTATTACTAATTTTGGAGGAGCAGTGTCTAAATCGACATCGACTACATCTTCGCAGCTTACAAGTGAGAGCGTGGCAATTAGTAATAATATATATTGTTTCATGTTTTTCATTTTATTAAAATTTAAAATTATAAGAGACGGATGGAATTGCTCCAAAAATAGAAAGTCTTACTGCTTCGTTTGCGCCTGTATCTGCGTTTTCTCTAAAACTCATTGAGGCAGCATTTCGACGGTTGTATAGGTTATAAATACTAAAAACCCATTCGCTTTGCCATCCTTTCTTCTTGAAAGGTTTTGGAATATATGTGGCAGACACATCTAAATGATGGTAAAAGGGAAGACTGCTTCCATTTCGTTCTCCATAACTTGGTACGGTAATGCCTTGATAAATATATTGTCCATTCGGGTATGTCACGGGCTGTCCAGATTGGAAGGTGAAATTTGCTCCGAAATTCCATTTTTCGCTCAAAGTATAATTTCCTGTAAAAGCCAAGTTATGTAATTTATCGTAAGGAGAACGATACCATTCTCCGTTGTTAATTCCTATTTCATCAGGAGTTCTTCCAGGAGTTCTCTGCTGCGATTTTGATAAGGTATAAGCAATCCAGCCGTTAAATTTTCCTGTGTTTTTGCGCAGTAATATTTCCAAACCATACGAACGCATTTCGCCGTTAAGTATTACCTGCTCGATTGCTTCATTGGCAACTAAATCAGCACCATCGATGTAATCCATTCGGTTTTTTATTTTTTTATAAAAAGTTTCAACTTCTAAGGTATATTCGTTTTGCTTGAAATTATTAAAATATCCAAAAGCAACCTGGTCTGCAATTTGCGGCTTAATATACTCATCGCTTGGTGTCCACACATCCAGCGGAGTAGGAGAGGCGGTGTTTGAAACCAATTGCAGGTACTGCACCATACGGTTGTAACTGGCTTTGACAGATTGGTTATTGTTTAATTCGTAAGCTATAGATACACGAGGCTCAAAATTGTCATAGTTTGCAATGGTTTTGTTTTTTTCGTAAAAGGTCGTTCCGATAGGTTTTGCCTTTTCGTAAATTTTTAGATCAGAATCGTAAGCTACAGGCTGGCCATTTTCATATTGATTAATAGTTGAGCTTCCCAATCGGTTAAAAATACTGTAGCGAAAACCATAGTTAACAGCCAATTTATTGGTTAGAATTTGTTCTGCTTCCAGATAGATTCCATTTTCTAAAGCATATTTTTTTTCTAATTGTTTAAAATTAACGCTGGAATTACTTCCGCTTGGGTCAATTGTGCCAGGGTTGAAATCGTAATATGTAGAGTTGAAACCGTAGTTCAGTTTTATATTGTTGGATAAATAATGTTTGAAATCGTATTTTAAATTGTAGTTTCTAATGCCTGAATTCCAGTCGAATCCAAGGAAATCAAGTGTTAGTCCGTAATAGTAATCACTGTAGATAAACGATAAATTGGAGAATAATTTGTCGTTAAAAAGATGATTCCATCTCAGATTTAATGTCGCATTACCATACGTATTGGCAAAAGTTTCGTTTAGAGAAAATACATCTCGGCCAAAATATCCCGAAAGGTACAGGCTGTTATTGGGGTTGAATTTATAGTTCAGTTTTGTATTTAAATCATAAAAATAGGCCGAGTTGTCGTTGTTGGCTAATTTTAGAAAAAGATGCGCATAAGAAGCACGGCCACCCACTAAGAAAGAACCTTTGTCTTTTACAATAGGACCTTCGGCAAGAATTCGGCTGGTAATTAATCCGATTCCTCCATTCATGTGAAAATCATTGCTGTTCCCGTCTTTTTGATAAATATCTAAAACAGATGATGCTCTCCCTCCAAATTTAGAAGGAATTCCGCCTTTGTATAATTTTAAATCTTTGATGGCATCCGGGTTAAAAACAGAGAAAAAGCCAAAAACGTGTGAGGAATTAAAAATGGTTGCTTCGTCTAAAAGAATTAAATTTTGGTCGGCACCTCCACCGCGGACATTAAATCCAGATTGTCCTTCGCCAGCATTGGTAACGCCAGGCAGAAACAAAATAGATTTAATCACGTCTACTTCTCCCATTACAACCGGCATTTTTTTGATTGCCGAAATGGAGAGTTTGTTAACACTCATTTCGGGTTTTCTAATGTTGGCAGTATTTTTTTCGGAAGTAATTACTACTTCCTCTAGCTGTTGTCCAGATTCACTGAGAGAATAATTTTTTTTAGTGTTTTTGACTGACGAAATTTTTTCTGAAAAACTTTCAAAACCAACATAGCTAATGTTAATTTCATAATCTCCTTTGGGTAAGGTGATTGAATAAAATCCATATTCATTGGTTGTGGTGTTTATTTTTAATTCAGGAATTGCTACATTGACACCAATCAGGGTTTCATTGCTGTTAGCATCCGAAATGGTTCCGCTAATTGTGAACTTTTGTTTGTCAGCGTCGATATTGTTCTTCTTTTGCGAAAAAACAGTAAAAGAAATGAACAGAAATAAGGAAATGTAAGTAATTTTCTTTAAAATCATTTTTTTGTTTTTGAACTGCAAATATCAATATATTGCAGTTTAATTCGTACTTTATATGTGTTAATCTATCGTTAATATAGAGTAGCGAAAATTAATTTTGAGTAATTAAAAATCCATTCTGCCAAATGTTTTTTTGACAGAATGGATTATAAACAGAGTGCTTTTTTGTAAATTATTCTGTTGCTATTTGCAATTTCCCAGGCGTGGATTGTTGATGGAACTGCATTGAAATTGGTATTTGCTCTGGGCGTAGGCAGGCGTAGGATTGTCAGTAACTTCTAAAGGAGCTAATGCATGTCCGTTGTAGCTTGGCATTGTAATTTGTACAGCCGAACCATTTCCTAAGGCAACATTTTTTCCTGTGGCATTACCATTAAAACTATAATCTATCAGCGCATCCAAAAGACGATAAATTCCATAATAATCATATGCATCATACGATGTTTGGGTATTTGGTAATGTATGTTCGGCAGTATAAGTGTAGGTTGGAAGAATGCTTTTTTTGATTAAAATAAAATCTTTTTCCGAATTTGGGATATTGATATTATTGAAAATATCAATAGCTAACCGATGGTCATTAGTTACATCATCATCATAAACTTGAGTAATTAATTTTGTGTTAGCTGGAAAACTTTGTAAATCTTCGGATGTGATTTGGTGTGCATACCATTGTGCCATTGCAAAAATAAAACGGCCGTTTTTACCCCAGCCTTCATTTATAAAACCTCTGTGAGCTAATGCAAACGAAGCTCCGCCTCCAAACGAATGCCCCATAAAACCTACTTTTGAAGTATCAATGATATTTGGATAATCGGTTACAGCTTTCTTGAAACTTTCCCATAAAGTGCTGTATCTTTCATCTACTGTAACTCCCGTTGTTGGATAAGGAGCAAAAACAACAACATATCCTTTTTTGGCTATAAATTCATATAACCCAATATTGTAACTGCTTTCTTCTCCGCCAAAAGGATGGGAATAAAAAATGGTTGGTCTTGGAGTTGTTATCCCTTTTGGATAAAATATTTCTACATTTTTTCCAGAATATAATGGACTTGGGAAGGACACTTTTGCTACCGTATATTCTCCATCAGCACCATATCCGCTTTGAGGTCTTGAAATTGGACCAGCTAAATCATCGTCAATGTAAGGCAGTGTTGTAGGTTCTGAATCATTTTTGGAGCAAGAGGCAAAAAAAAGGGCGGCTAAAATAAGCTGAAAAATAACTTTCATGAGTTATGTTTTTTAAGGTTAGTTAGTCCTTGGATAATATTAATGAGGAAAGGTTTAATTTATTAAATAGTAGGTTAAAAGTTAGCATTCTATATTTCATGAACAGCTAATGGAAGATCTTCTGCGGTTTTTTCTTTGGCTCTCTTTTTTCCAAGTTTATCCACTCTGTACATTAGTATTATGGATATAACCGAAATACAGACAATTATAATTCCTAAGGTGTCATAATGTTCCAATGGGCTCAACTTATCTTTTTGCACAACGATAGTTCCTGCAAAAGCTGCCGCGATACCGCCAGCTATTTGCTGTAAGGATGAATTAATGCTCATAAACGCTCCTCTGTCCTGCATATCTGGAATTGCAGTTACTAGAGCGGTGGATGGTACCATGCGTCCCATAATTCCCATCATCATCAGCACATTTAAAAAAGCAACTATTACAAAAGGAGTAACTCCAAGATTCGTATAAACAGTAATTATTACAATGGTCCATAAAGAGCCAAATACGAATATTTTGTATTTGTCTATTCGGTCGCTTAATTTTCCAATTAACGGCATTACTACCAATGTTGCTATACCTGCAATCATGAATACCATTGGTAATTGATTTTCGGTGATGTGTAAATTGTTTATGGCAAAAGCACTGCCAAATGGCATCATCATAAAACCTCCGATGGAAAGTAATGCTGTGGCTGTAAATCCAACTCGGTAGTTTTTTTTGCCAATGGTATGGATTAAGTGTTTAATAGCTGATTTATCTGATTGTATCTCTAAGTGTTTTGTAATTGGTTTTAGTTTAGCGGCAATAATTAAAGCAATAATTCCTGCCATTCCTGCAACCCAAATAAAAGGAGCATGCCAGCCCCAAGCATTAGCAAGATACAAGCCAATAGGAATACCCAAAATCTGACTAGCTCCAAATCCCATTTGGATAAATCCCATCACGCGTCCGCGTTGCTGAAGACTGAACAAGTCGGCAACTATAGCCATAGAGATAGAGCCAATAACGCCTCCAAAAAGACCTGTAATAATTCGTGCGGCTACCAATAAATAATAGGTAGTAACTATACCGCATAAAATGGTTCCAGCAATAAAACCAATATAGAAGAACAGCAGTAATTTTTTTCTGTCGAATTTATCGGCAAAACCGGCAGTAAGCAGACCCGAAATACCAGCACTAAAAGCATAAGCAGAAACGACCAGGCCAAAATGCGTTGGTTTTAAACTTAACGATTTCATTAGTATATCGCCCAATGGAGACATGACCATAAAATCCAGTATTACTGTAAATTGTGTGATGGCCAGTAAAAAAACGGCTAATTTTTGATAGGATGTAAACGGTATGGCTTGATTATTTTTATCTTTCATTTTCTTTTATTTATTCTAATGCAGCACATTCAAAATCATGCTGATTAATTAGATGAATTATATGTTCTTCGGACAAAGTGTTCGTTACAATTCGTAAAACGCAATCAATATCTTCTTGATCTACATTCCATTCATGTATTTCAGAATGTTGGTCTAGTGTGCTGATTATTTTTTGTTTATCGTTTTCGGTTTTTATATTGGTTGCAAAAACCAATATGTTTTCTAAATGGTTTTCCATGTTTTGTTATTTTATGGTGTCAATGCTTTTATTACTAATTCAAATGCCTCATCCATTTTTTCTTTGGTGAGTTTAAAAGGGGTATCGCCAAAGCTTTTTCCTTCATTTTCAAAACGAAGTAATGCGTACAGAGGACCATAAGCAACACTCCAAAATACCTCGATAGAAATAGGTAACAATTCTTTTCTTTCTAACGCATTTTCAATAAAACGCCACATTGTCGTTTTAAAATCCGCAAGGCTCTCCTCTAAAATATTATCCCGATAACTCGAATGGGCTAATGCTTCCCAACAAGCAACTTTTAAAGGGTTTTTCAAAGTAAAACGTGCTCTGTTTTCCCACTGTTTTCGTAATCCTTCTTTAAAAGGCATAGTTGGGGAGAAATCTTTAATCATTTCACTAAAAAAGGTCTGTCCAATTTCTGTCCCGATTTTCCTTATCAAATCTTCTTTATCCGAGTAATAAATATAAAGTGTCGCTACAGAAACACCGCTTTCTTTTGCCAATCGATTCATTCCAAAGCCTTCAATGCCATATTTTACAAGCATTTCAATAGCTTTTTGTTTAACCAGTTCTTCTTTATTGGTGTTTCTTGTTCGCATCCGATTGAGTTTTATGATGCTAAAGTATTAAATATAAATGAATGTTCGCTTATTTATAAATATTTTTTTGCCTTAAATTTGAGTTCTGTCGAAATACCGCTTTGTTTTTTGGATTGAGCATCAGCTGCTATTGTGAATTTAAAACAAAATAATTTTTGGATTGATTGATTCTGAAAAGGATGGTTTTCATAAATTTATCTTTTAGAATTGTAAATAAATTAAAAAAATATAAATGGGATTAGTACAAAGTTTTTATAAAAATACTGCACTGAAGATAATGCTGTCTTTGTTTTTTGCAGTTTCTTTTCAAGGTTTAAATGCTCAAAATTTAAAAGGAATAACTAATGTAAGAGATACTTCCTATGCAACAGCCAGTGCTTTCAAATCAACTTTGAAATATTTTCCCAATACGACGATGGTTTCAAAACAGTATTTTGATTTTGTAAAACAAAAAAGTGATATTGTTTACTGCAGTTATGGAAAACGCAAAATGAAATTGGATGTCTTTTTTGATATAAATGCAAAGAAAAAACAAACTGCAATCATCATAATTCATGGTGGAGGCTGGCGTTCTGGAAACAGACAGCAGCACCATCCGATGGCTCAAAAACTTGCAAGTTTAGGGTACGTGTGTTTTACTCCTGAATACCGTCTTTCTACCGAAGCACTTTTTCCGGCAGCCATTTATGATTTAAAAGCAGCTATCCGCTGGGTTCGTGAAAATGCCGATCGATACAGCATAAATCCAAATCAAATAGTAACCCTTGGATTTTCAGCAGGCGGTGAATTGGCTGCTTTTATGGGGACAACTGGGAATATGCCGCTTTTTGAAGGTGTTGTAACCAATTCGGACTCGTTATCACAAGTAAATGCTGTTGTCGACATCGACGGTACTTTGTCTTTTGTGCATCCTGAATCAAGCGAAGGTGATGACAGCAAGAAAATATCGGCTGGAACATATTGGTTTGGATATTCCAAAAAAGAAAATCCGAAGCTTTGGGAAGCGGCTTCTCCATTGAGTTATGTAGGTACTGCTACGCCTCCAAGCATTGTTTATTAATAGTTCGGCAGCCAGAATGCACGCTGGCCGTGATGATTACAGAAAGGTTTTGAATGAAAATGGTATTTATTCAGAAGTTCATGAATTTGAGAATTCGCCACATTCTTTTTGTCTTTTTAATCCTTGGTTTGAGCCAACAATTCAGTATATAGATGGCTTTTTGACTAAAGTTTTTACCAAATAGAAAATAGTTTTTTATGAAAAAAATAGTTCTTTTACTTGTTCTGTGTTTCATAAGCACTACGCAGTTCTTAATGTCTCAAACATCCAATCCTGAAAAATACAAATACAGTTTTGTGGTTGCTAAAGATGGCAGCGGTGATTTTAAATACATTCAGGATGCTATTAATGCGATGCGCGTTTTTCCGTTAGCACCGATTGCTTTATATATCAAAAATGGAGTTTATAATGAAAAAGTAGAATTATCAGCAAATAATACAGATGTAACTTTTATAGGCGAAAGCGTCGATAAAACGATAATTAGTTTTGATGATTATTCTGGTAGAGGAAAAATGGGGACATTTGATTCTTATACCGTCAGAATTTCGGGAAACCGATTTAAAGCTGAGAATATTACTTTTGAAAATGCTGCGGGACGAGTGGGGCAGGCAGTTGCTTTATATGTTGATGCTGATAAAGCTGTTTTTAAAAACTGTAAATTTCTAGGAAACCAAGATACAATTTTCAATGGGAGAGAATATTCCAGACAGTTTTTTGTAGATTGTCATATTGAGGGAACTACCGATTTTATATTCGGACCAGCGACTGCAGTATATAAAAACTGTACGCTTCTTTGCAAAGCGGATTCTTATATCACTGCTCCGAATACTCCAAAAGATAAAGAATTCGGTTTAGTTTTTATAGAGTGCAAAGTGATTTGTGCCAATGAGGTAACCAAAATGTATTTGGGTCGGCCATGGCGGGCTTGGGGGAAATCAGTATTTATTCGATGTGAATTACCGGAGCAAATTGCTTCAGAAGCTTGGAGTAATTGGTCAAATCCAGAAAATGAAAAAACTGCTTTTTTTGCGGAATATGAATGCAATGGAAAAGGTTTTAAACCCAAAGAGCGAGTTTCTTGGTCGCATCAATTAAAGAAAACGGAAGCTGAAAGATATGTGCTGAAGACTGTTTTGGGTAATAATTCAAAATCTGCTGAGAAGGAATGGTATGAATTGTAATTGTTTACAAAACAGGATTATGCTGTGAAATAAGCGAGTAAAAAAAAGACAGCCCTTTCGAACTGTCTTTTAAATATATAAACTAAAATAAATTAAGCAGTTTTCAATGCTGTAATTTTATCTATAATTGTGTTGAATGTTTCGCTTGGACGCATTGCCTTGCTAACTAATTCAGGTGTTGGCTGGTAGTACCCACCAATCTCTTGTGCTTTTCCTTGTGCTCCAATTAATTCACTGTTGATTTTTGCTTCATTAGCTTCAAATTCAGCTGCAATAGGAGTGAAGATCGCTTTCAATTCAGCATCTTTTGTTTGAGCGGCCAAAGCTTGTGCCCAGTAAAATGCTAAATAGAAGTGAGACCCTCTGTTGTCAATTTGTCCAACTTTACGTGCTGGAGATTTGTCGGTAGCCAAGAATTTATCATTAGCTTCATCTAAAGTCTCTGATAAAATAATTGCTTTAGAATTATCTAATGTTTGCCCTAAATGCTCTAATGAAGCTCCTAAAGCTAAGAACTCACCTAGGGAATCCCAACGTAAATATCCTTCTTGAATAAATTGTTCAACGTGCTTTGGAGCAGATCCGCCTGCACCTGTTTCGAATAAACCGCCACCGTTCATTAATGGAACGATAGATAACATTTTTGCAGAAGTTCCAACTTCAAGAATTGGGAATAAGTCAGTTAAATAATCACGCAATACGTTTCCTGTTACAGAAATAGTATCTAAACCTTTGATGATTCTTTCTAAAGTAAATTCAGTCGCTGCAATTGGATTAAGAATACGAATGTCTAAAGCAGATGTATCGTAATCTTTTAAATATTTTTGAACCTTAACGATTAATTCTCTGTCGTGAGCTCTGTTTTCGTCTAACCAAAATACGGCTGGAGTGTTAGATAAACGAGCTCTGTTTACTGCTAGTTTAACCCAGTCCTGAATTGGAGCATCTTTGGCCTGGCACATTCTGAAAATGTCATTAGCTTCAACAGTTTGTTCCATTAAAACGTTTCCGTTTTGGTCAACCACACGAACAGCTCCGTCAGCTTTCATTTGGAAAGTTTTGTCATGAGATCCGTATTCTTCTGCTTTTTGAGCCATCAAGCCTACGTTTGGCACACTTCCCATTGTAGTTGGATCAAAAGCACCATGTTTTTTACAAAAATCGATAGTAGCAGTATAAATTCCAGCATAACATCTGTCTGGAATAACGGCAAAAGTATCTTGCTGTTTTCCGTCTTTATCCCACATTTGTCCAGAAGTACGGATCATAGCCGGCATAGAAGCATCTACGATTACATCTGATGGTACATGCAGGTTGGTAATTCCCTTTTCAGAATTTACCATTGCCAATGCTGGACCATTTTCTATCGCCTGACTGATTGCAGCTTCGACTTCAGCTTGTTCTGGTCTTCCGGCAATTTTTGCATATACATCACCTAAACCATTTCTGGTGTCGACACCTATTTCAGCAAATAAAGCAGCATATTTTTCAAAAACAGAGGCGAAATAAACTTCTACAATAGCGCCAAAAATAATTGGATCTGAAACTTTCATCATCGTAGCTTTCAAGTGAACTGAAAGCAATACGTTTTGTTCTTTAGCTTCTTTGATTATTTTAGCAACAAAACTTTTTAAGGCATTTACGTTTAATACTGAACTGTCAATGATTTCACCCGCTTTCAAAGGAGTGCTTGCTTTTAAAACAGTAGTTGAACCGTCTTTTGCAACGAATTCTATTTTTACATCATTCACCTCAGCAATAGTAACTGATTTTTCACTTCCGTAAAAATCACCGCTTTCCATTGATGCTACTTTTGTTTTTGAATCAGATGACCAAGCTCCCATCGAGTGAGGATTGGCTTTAGCAAAATTCTTTACGGCTCTTGGTGCTCTACGGTCAGAGTTTCCTTCGCGTAAAACTGGGTTTACTGCAGAACCTAAAACTTTAGAATATTTTGCTTTAATTTCTTTCTCAGAATCACTTTGAGGATCTTCAGGAAAATTTGGCACTGCATAGCCATGAGACTGCAATTCTGCAATAGCCGCTTTTAATTGTGGTACCGATGCAGAAACATTCGGTAATTTTATAATGTTAGCTTCAGGTGTAGTAGCTAATTTTCCAAGTTCAGATAATGCATCAACTGCTTTTTGATCTTCTTTTAAAAACTCAGGAAAGTTTGATAAAATTCTTCCTGCAAGAGAAATATCTCTTGTTTCTATTTCGATATCAGAAGTAGCAGTAAATGCTTGAACAATTGGTAAAAAAGAGTAGGTTGCCAATAAAGGAGCCTCATCTGTCAGTGTGTAAAAAATCTTAGCTTTTGATGTCATTTTTTTATTTTTTTGATCTAAATCATAAAGTTATAAACAGGCCTTATGGACAATTATAACGATTGAGATAAGGCGGGCAAAGATATGAAATGAAGTTGTAATAGTGTTTTAAATTTAATATAAAAAAATAATATTAAAAGCTTATTCTGTGATATTCTTAATTTGCTATTTTTAATACCTTTTGATTTTTGAATTGTGATTTTTGACCCCTAAAAATTATCAAAAAAAAAGTCCCAATCTCGATTTTCATCGGTTGGGACTTTTTTATCATTAAAGAAATAGAGTGAACTATCTTCTTTTATCTCTAATCTTAGCTTTTTTACCAGTAAGTTCTCTGAAGTAGAAAATTCTAGCTCTACGTACAGCACCTTTCTTGTTGATTTCAATTTTTTGCAAAGCTGGTAAGTTAACTGGGAAGATACGCTCAACTCCAATTGCTCCTGACATTTTACGAATTGTAAAAGTTTCAGTGTTTCCAGATCCTCTTCTTTGAATAACAACACCTTTAAAAAACTGTGTTCTTGTTTTTTCACCCTCTTTAATTTCGTAGTAAACTGTGATTGTGTCTCCAGCTCCGAATGCAGGGAAATCTTTTCTTGTTACGAATTCGTCTTGAACGAATTTCAATAAATCTGCCATTTTGTTTTAATTTTATGGTTTTAAAAGAGCAACATTCACGGTTTTCGCCAGAGGTTGGTCTAATGAGGGTGCAAAATTAAATAAAAAATATGAATTGTGAATTATGAATTGTGATTTTTTTAATTGGTTAGCTTATTTGGGAAAAGCCGTAAAAAAAGAGCTTTTATTACTTAGAAGCTCTTTTTGTGATTTGTATTGTTAGAATAAATTTAAGGAATCATTTTTGCTTGTTTTACCTTTTGCATGGTTTCTGCGGTTTTTTCGCCTGTTTTTGATTTAATATCGCTGTATTTGTTTATGCCCAACGACGAAGTCAGCGTTTTGTCTCTTTTATCAAATAGTTTGTTGATTTCTTTATCGCGATCTTCTTTTGATAAATTCTTTTCGTCCAAACCAAACAATTCTAATACTAATGTACTGTTGGCATTTTCAAAGGAGGTTTTTTCATCTGCACTTAGTGCAATACCGTAAGTTTTGTTGAGTTCATTCAATAAGGATTTTTTATTTATTCCTTGAGCAGAAGAAATGGCTGAAATGAAAAAAGCAGCTGTTAAGGTTACTTTGAAGATTAATTCTTTCATGATTTTATACTTTTAAAAGTTATTAAGAAGTGAACTAATTCTTATTGTAAAGTATAAATATATGAAAATTAATCGTTTAATAAGTCAGGTCTCCTGTTCTTTGTATGTTCATAGGCTGTATCTTCTCTCCATTTGTCAATTTTTGCGAAATGACCGCTCAAGAGCACATCGGGAACTTTCCAGCCTTTATAATCGGCTGGTCGTGTATAGATAGGGCCTGAAAGCAAACCGTCTTGAAAACTGTCGGTCAAGGCTGATGTTTCATCACTTAACACACCAGGGATTAATCGGATTAAAGCATCAGATAATACAAGGGCACCCAATTCGCCTCCAGATAAAACGTAATCACCTATTGAGATTTCTTTGGTTATAAAATGGTCGCGAACACGCTGGTCAACTCCTTTATAATGGCCGCACAAAATAATAATATTCTGGTACATTGACATGGTGTTTGCCATTTTTTGGTTTAGCGTTTCACCATCAGGAGACATATAAATGATTTCATCGTATGATCTTTCGCTTTTCAAATGAGTAATGCAGGCATCTATTGGCTGAACAGTCATGACCATTCCGGCACCGCCGCCAAAAGGATAATCGTCAACACTTTTTTGCTTGTTGGTCGTATAATCTCTTAAATTATGAATATGAACCTCTACCAGTCCTTTGTCTATGGCACGTTTCATAATCGAAGCTTCAAAAGGGCTTCTTAATAATTCAGGTAATACGGTTATGATGTCAATTCTCATGTTGCTTTTTTAAGAACGGCAAAGGTATAAAATTTTTAACCGCAAAGCCGGCAAAGAATTACGTTATACATACAAAGCTTAGCGAACTTTGCAGTTAATTTTTCTTTATGAATAATAATTAAAAGACTGGCTGACTAAAAACTCCATTCTTTGTAGCTTAATTCTTTTTCAATTTTTTCTTCGATTCTTTCTACTAGCTTTTGGTTGAAGTCAATACCGGTAATTTGTTCAATCTCATCAATAGTAGCGGCAAATTTATAGAGTGGTGCATCCGATTTTTCGTTAGGGACCAAAAATGAAATCATGTTCAAGCTGTTGTTTTCTGCCCGAACCACAATTTTGAAAAAATAATCAGGCACCGAAACTTCTTCCACGCCAATAGTTACTAAATTATCGTGCAGAATGCTTCCGGTTACTATAAAGAGAGCTGTGTATTTATCAGCCCAATATCTGACTTTTTGTTCCAGCCGATTCCATATTCCAGCGTTAAAAGCTCTGTTTTGAGGTGCAACATTCGAAGTGTAAAAGGTTTCTGCATAAGCTTCTTCCGAAAATTTCATATCTGCTGCAGGAACGAGGTGTCCTTTGTCGTACCCCGTGTCTTTGTAGTTTTTCCAATGAGCCGATTCGGTATCGACTAGTGGATCCTGTTTGAAATAAGGGCGGTCGTAATGATGCTGATATCGGGATTGCGCTGTTAAATAATAAGCAGTCCATTCAGCTTGTTCGTGTTCTTCAGAATAGGAGAGGAAGAAATGCTTATGCCTGATTATACTCATAAATGAGCGTTCTTTTATGGGATTGGAGATTAAACGCCAAATTGTTTCAAGTGGTGATCAATGTGTTTCCACATTAATTTGTTCCAATCTTTATAGGTCATTTTTCCCCAAAAAGGATGATTCATTACTGTAATGGGTACAGGTTTTTCAGTAAAACGACTGAAGTTTTTTATCAATTCGCTCTTTGCCTGATCGAAATCATATTTTGCTGTAAAAATAAATTCTTTGGCTGTTGGACTGTTTTTTTCAAATCCAAAATTAAAGATATTCTTTTTTGACATTTTGCCTAAAAGTTTAGAAATAAAATTTACTTTTATATTCTTTTCGCCGAATGCAACAATAATAATTTCATTGGCGTGTTTAAGCATTTGATCCACTGACATTTTCCCCCATAATGGCTTACTATCAGGTTCAAGAATAATGATTCTATCTATAATAGATTGATTATCAATTTTGTCGAATATAGAATTCATGTTTTATGTTTAAACTAATACGACAAATATATATTTTTTTTTGTATGAATAGTATTAAATATTTAAAATTTTTAATACTATTTGTGATAATAAAATGGAGGATATTTTTTTTTGTTATATTTACATTTTAATGTTAAAAAAATATTAATTATGAAAATTTTACATAGGTCTCTCTTTATCAGTTTATTATGTTTTGTTTTTTCACTGCAGGCTCAAAATAATGATATAAAAATGAAAAACCCACTATTGCAAAAAAGTGTTTTACAGTATCAGGCACCCGATTTTAGTACTATTAAAGACGAAGATTTTAAACCTGCTTTTGATTACGGTTTGAAAATTAATGTCCAAGAGATTGAAGCTATTGCCAACAATCCTGCAAAACCAACTTTTCAAAATACCGTTTTGGCATTAGAAATCAGTGGAGAAGTTTTGAACAGGGCAATTGGTATTTTTTATAATCTGACAGGTTCCAATACCAATCCGACGTTGCAAGCTATTGAGGCAGAATATGCTCCTGTTTTCTCAGGTCACACAGACAAAATTTATCTGAACAGTAAATTGTACAATCGTTTCAAAGCAATCGATTTGAATAAACTGAAAGGTGAAGACAAAAAATTGACAGAATACTATTTGCAGCAATTTGAATTAAACGGAGCTAATTTATCTGAAGCGAATAAAGAAAAACTGAAGAAAATCAATGAAGAGTTAGCGAGTTTGAGTACTCTTTTCAGTAATAAATTATTACTGGCTCGAAAAAATGGAGCCGTTTTATTTGATAATACTACCGATTTAGATGGATTGAGTGCTGCCGAAATTGAAGCAGCCAAGCAAAAAGCTAAAGAGGCAGGATATGAAAATAAGTATTTAATAGGATTATTGAATACGACTCAACAGCCTTTGCTGGTTAGTTTGAAAAACCGTGCGACCAGAGAAAAAATATACAAATCGTCTTGGTACCGCGCCGAAAAAAATGATGAAGGCGATACGCGTGAGGTACTGGAAAAAACAGCTAGACTTCGTTTGCAAAAAGCCAATTTGATGGGCAAGAAAAGTTTTGCCGAATGGAAGCTGCAAGATCAAATGGCGCAGACACCAACACCTGCTATGGAATTGTTAGCCAAAATAGCAGCTCCAGCAGTTGCCAAAGCCAAAGTGGAAGCTAAAGAAATACAGGATTTAATAGATGCTCAAAACGGCGGTTTCAAATTGGAAGCTTGGGACTGGAATTTCTATGCAGAGCAAGTTCGTAAAGCTAAATATGATTTGGATGAAAGTCAGATTAAACCTTATTTTGAATTGATCAGTGTACTGGAAAATGGAGTGTTTTATGCAGCAAAACAAATGTATGGCATCAGTTTCAAGGAACGAAAAGATTTGCCTGTGTACAATACTGATGTAAAAGTGTATGAAGTTTTTGATGATAAAGGAACATCAATCGCTATTTATTATTTAGATTTTTATACCCGTGACAATAAAAATGGAGGGGCTTGGATGAGTAATTTAGTGAGCCAATCACATTATTTGAAGCAAAAACCTGTAATTGTAAACGTTTACAATTTTTCAAAACCAGTTGGCGGTAATCCTTCTTTAATTAGTTTTGATGATGTAACTACTATGTTCCATGAATTTGGGCATACATTGCACGGATTGTTTGCCAACCAAGAATATGTATCGTTATCCGGAACTTCGGTACCGAGGGATTATGTAGAGTTTCCATCTCAAATTAATGAGCATGCAGCGTTAGATCCAGCAGTTCTAAAAAACTATGCTATTCATTACCAAACCAAACAACCTATTCCACAAGAGTTAATCGATAAAATTAAGAAAGCCGAAACCTTTAATAAAGGTTATGATGTGACCGAAATTTTGGCAGCATCAACCCTTGACATGGCTTGGCACAGCGTCGAAAAAGAATCTGATTTTAAACCAACGTTGGTTTTCGAGAAAGAAGCTTTAGAGAAATATGGTTTATTGGTAAACGAAGTGCCTACACGCTATCATAGCCCTTATTTTGCGCACATTTGGGGAGGCGGTTATTCTGCGGGTTATTATGCGTACACTTGGTCTAAAACTTTGGACTATAATGCATTTGACTGGATGCAGGCCAATGGCGGTATGACAAGAGCCAACTGTGAGCGATTCAAAAAATATATACTGTCAGTAGGGAATAGTGTGGATTTAAATAAGGCGTTCAAAGATTTCATTGGTCATGATATGAAAACCGAACCGTATTTAAAAAACGCTGGACTATCAGCAGAGTAATTAATAAAATTAAAAATATAAAAATGGCATCCGAAAGGGTGTCATTTTTTTTGGAGCTGTTTCCTGCTATCCGTTGCAATCTTTTTTTCGGCAAAAAAAGCCTCAAAAAAGGATTTTCACTACTATCAGGGCTAGGCAGCAGTGGGATTATCGTTTTCATAAAAACTGTTTCATTTCATAACAAAAGGACTCAAAAACACAACTCCTGTTTTAAAAGTAGTGCAAAGTAAAATTTAATATATTTACGGGCTAGAAAATATAAATATGGATTTTTTTGAAAAATCAATTATTGAACTCCAAAAGCAAAGGCCAATATTTCATTCTGAAGATGATTTAAAATTAGCTTTAGCATTTAAAATTAAAGAAAATAATCCCGAATTTGAGATTCGTCTCGAAAGACCTGTAGAATTAGAAATGATTAATAGAAATGGTAAAAAAATAACTGTTAGAGCTCCAATCGATATAATTGTTATTGATACTAATGGTGATTATTATCCTATCGAATTAAAATACAAAACGAGAAAAACAAATATTTTCTTTAATGAAGAAAATTACATTTTAGCGGAACATGGGGCTACAGATGTTGGAAGATTTAGTTTTAGAAAAGATATCTTTAGAATTGAAAATTATAAATCAAAGAATTTGAATTATAAATATGGATATGTTTTGATTTTAACAAATGATAAAGCATATTTTGAAAAAAATGTTTTTGAAAAAGACAATATTGATAAACATTTTTCATTCCATAATGGTACTATTCTTAATCGTTTTGATTCAAGCTGGAATTACAGTAAGATTGATCAAACTAAATTCATATTAAACGAAAATAATGTTTGGTCTAACATTCAATTAAAAGAACACTGGACATGCAAAAAAGAACACTTTTACAAATTGGATTTGTTAAATGACTATGAAATTACTTGGAAAGATTTTTCAATAATTGAGAAAATAAACTTTAAATATTGCCTCATAAAAATAGAATAGTAACGACTCACATTAAATGTCTCTAGCTATTTGCAAATTTACTAGAATTTAATTTTTATTTTCGTTTAGCCGAAAATATTCGGTTTTCATAACTTGCAAACAGCTAGAATCAATAGAGCGTTATGGTTTTCTAAAACACAACACCGAAGCCTAATAAATTAAATGAAACACACATTTTACATACTTACATTCTTATTCTTTAATCAATTGTATTCACAGAAAATTTTTGTGCAGACAGTGTATAAAAGCGTTCCGCCACAAGAGTTTTCATTAGAAAATAATGAGTTTGTTTTTGATGTAAAAGAAGGAACTCTCAATAAAAAAAACACTAAGGATAATGTAGAAAACAAATATTACATTGAGTTCAAAAAAGAGTTCTATGATGAAAACAATAATTTTTATTTTGTAGAATATAAAACTGATTTTAAAAAGCACAACCAAAATGCTGGCAGTAAATCAGAAATTGGTCTTTTTACAATTATGTACGATAAAAAAGAGGGAACAGTTTTGACCGTCATTTTAAACTTTTTAGATGCTGACGGTGCGGCTTTATATCTAACTGAAAAAGGAGAAGAATCTCCAAAAGTAAAAACTCTTTTTGAATAAAATATAAGCATTGCTAAATCTATGCTGTTAACTCAAAACAGTGTCATTCAATTCTAAAAGAGCTTGTTTATTGCTCACAGAATAATATTTTAAAGAATACTCATGACCGCAATTAAAGGATTTTAATATTGTTTGAATTGCAGTCTATGAGTTGTTTTTGCATAGAAAGATAGAAAAATACGGATGTGACGTAGAGATACATTCTAACTGATAAAATAAAAACACGATGCAAAGTTTTGGAGCAAGCAAAGAATTTATAAAAGACGAAGAATCCGAGTGGGAAGCTGTTGGCGATGGGATTAAGCGCAAAATAATGGGTTATGATGACACCATTATGATGGTGAATGTTCTTTTCGAAAAAGGAGCTATTGGAACGCTGCATGAACATTATCATTCGCAAGTTACCAATGTTGCCAAAGGAGCATTCGAAGTAACAATCAATAATGTGACAAAAGTGATGAAAGAAGGCGATTGTTTTTACATTCCGCCTCACGTGATTCACGGAGTGCTTTGTCTTGAAGATGGTTTGCTGATAGATGTTTTTAGTCCTATTCGCGAAGATTTTATGCAGAAAAAAGCATATTAACAGCGAATTCTAAAAATGACAGTATTTGCAAATCGCCAACTCTAATTATTTTTGTAAATTTGCACTTCAATAAAAAACAAACAATATGGAAAACGGAATATACGCTAAATTCAATACCGCAAAAGGATCGATTTTAGTAAAATTAACACACGATTTAACTCCAGGAACTGTAGGTAACTTTGTGGCTCTTGCCGAAGGAAATATGGAAAATAAAGTAAAACCTCAAGGGCAAAAATTCTACGATGGTTTGAATTTCCATAGAGTGATCCCTGATTTTATGATTCAAGGCGGTTGTCCAAAAGGAACAGGAACGGGAGATCCAGGTTATAAATTTGATGATGAGTTTCACCCATCTTTAAAACATGACAAACCGGGAGTTTTGGCTATGGCTAATTCAGGACCAGGATCTAATGGTTCTCAATTTTACATTACGCATGTTCCAACAAGCTGGTTGGATAATAAACATACTGTTTTTGGTCACGTAATCGAAGGACAAGATGTAGTTGATGCTGTTGCCCAAGGTGATTCATTAGATACATTAGAAATTATCAGAGTAGGTGAAGAAGCTCAAAAATGGAATGCTATCGAAGCTTTTATTGGTTTAAAAGGTGCTCGTTTGAAAAAAGAAGCAGCTTTGAAAGCAGAATCAGAAGCAAAAATGGAAACATTAGCTGCAGGTTTTGAAAAAACAGAAAGCGGTTTGCGTTACCAATTCATCCAAAGAGGTTCTGGTAAAAAAGCAGAAAGCGGAAAAACAGTTGCTGTTCACTATGAAGGATCATTGGAAAGCGGTAAAGTTTTTGATTCTTCTTATCCAAGAAAAAAACCAATTGAATTCAGATTGGGGCAAGGACAGGTAATTGAAGGCTGGGATGAAGGTATTGCTTTGTTGCAAGTTGGAGATAAAGCTCGTTTTGTAATCCCATCTGATTTAGGATACGGACCAGCAGGAGCAGGTGGTGTTATTCCACCAAATGCGATCTTGATTTTCGATGTAGAATTGATGGACGTAAAATAATAAGTAAGCAGTGGTCAGTTTTTAGTGATCAGTGATTATTGCAATAAATAGGGAATTCCAAAACGGTAAAACGTTTTGGGATTTTTTTTTGCTTTTAACTTAGTATCTTAGTCACATAGAATCTTAGTAACTTAACAAAATATGGATTTATCTTGGTCAGAATTTGAAAGGGTAGAAATGCGTGTGGGAACAATACTCGAAGTTAATGATTTTCCAGAAGCTCGAAAGCCCGCTTTTCAGCTTACAATTGATTTTGGAACTGCTATCGGAATCCGAAAAACATCGGCTCAAATCACTAAACGGTATACCAAAGAAGTTTTGACAGGAAGACAAATTGTAGCTGTAGTCAATTTTCCAAAAAAGCAAATCGGAAAGTTTATGAGTGAATGTTTGGTGCTTGGTGCAGTAGGCGGGGACGTGATTTTATTGGCTCCCGATTTCAAAATAGAAAATGGATTGCGAATAGGCTAATATTATGGACTGTCATTAGGACTTTACAATTTGTATTATTTCTTTAGTAATTCAATATTGGCATTTATCTTTACATATTCGCTAACCAAAAAACCGCCGGCCTCTATTGCGGCATTCCATATCAAGCCATAATCTTTACGATTTATTTTCCCTTTCAATTTTAAACCCGCTTTAGTATTTCCCCAAGGATCAATATTGCTACCGCCATATTTTATTTCCAAAATGGTTGGTTTTGTGATTTCTTTGATAGTCAGTTTACCGATTATTTCAAAAGCTGCATCGCCAATTCTTTTAAATTTAGTGGAATAGAAAGTGATTTTTGGAAATTTTTCAGCATCGAAGAAATCTGCACTTTTTAAGTGAGCATCTCTTTTTTGATCATTGGTATCAATGGAATCAACATTTGCGGTAAAAGAAAATACCGCATTTTCAAAATCTTCTTCTGCCTCAGCAGTTCCGGTTATTTCATTAAATCGTCCTGTAAGAGTAGCAATCTCAAGGTGTTTAATTTTGAAAAGTACTTCTGAATGCGTGGGGTCTATCTCCCATTTTATATTTTCCATGATTCTGTTTTTTGATTTATTGAAATTATCAATAGCTGTATTTGTTAATTGCCTTTATGTTTTTTCGTAATGACTCTTTACAAGTCCATTCGAAAAGATATTGGTCTGAACGTGTTTAAAAGTAATATCGTTATCAAGCAATCCAAACAAGGGAATACCATTTCCTATAAGCATAGGTACTCTTGTGATTATTAGTGTATCCAGTAAATCTTCTTTCAGGAAGCTTTGTATCATTTTTCCACCGTCTACATAGATATTTGAATATCCTTTGTTAGAAAGATAAGGCAGTAGCTCTTTTGGTTCCATCAAGAGAATAGTAACTTTTTCTTTTAGATTATTTGGTATTTCCTTGATTTGTGTGCTTAATACAAAAACCTTTTGCAGATACGGCCAAGAAGGAAAAGTGATTACTTTTTCAAAAGTGCCTCTTCCCATTACTATAGCATCAATCTCGTTAGCAAAGTCTAGGTAGCTTTGGTTAATTTCGGAGTTTTCAAATTGGATTAGCCAATCGATTTCTCCGTCTTTTCGAGCAATAAAACCGTCTAGACTAGTTCCTATATATGCTGTTGTTCTCATCTATTATTATCGAAAATAGCTTCTGAAATTTTACAAATTGGCACAAATAAAAGTTATAAGATCAGGATTTTATTTGTGCCAATTTGTTGTTACTGGTTTATGCAGTTCTTTCTTGAACGGACAACAAGAAAATAGCTAATTAGTACTCTTATTTCTTCTTGTTTTTAGACTCTAGATAAGGGTGTTCCTTTAGTTCTACCAATAGAAATTTTACTGTTGTGGTACCAGCATTTTCTGTTACATGCGGGCGCTCAGGTGCACTGACTCCAGAAGCTCCGGGTTTGAGATCGAATGATTCATTCTTACCGTCTTTGTAGTGAACTATTAATTTTCCGTCGGTAAGTGCATAAAAGAAATGAGCTGGGTGAGTATGCATATCGCTCTTTTCTCCTGGTTGAAGTATGACTTCGGTTGCTCGTAGGAAAGTTGTGTCCGCCAAAACATGGTTCATTTTTGGGTTCACATTTTTCCACTCCTGCGCCTTGGCGCCAAATGATAATAGGAAGAGTATAAATATTCTTCCCAAGGCAATGGATAAATTTCTTTTCATGATTATCTTTCTTTAATGTGTGAGAATTAAAACAACATAAAAACATCAAGTAAAGTTAGCAATTTAAACTCGTTTTTAAATAATTTTAATTGTCTAATCAGCTGTTTTTTAATGTTTTAATTGTTTTGTAGGTTTGAAAGAAAGAAAAATTTGATGTTGTTAATTTTGTTGTAGTAGATAGACTAACAGTTAGGTTTTATTTTAATGATATCTGATTTCAAAATTGAAAACGGATTGAAAACGGATTGAAAACGGGCAACTTTGTATAAAATAAAATTACCCTTTTTATAAAAATTATTGTTTTTTTTACTTTTCTATAGGTAAATCACTAGTTCCCCATTCAGTCCAGGAACCATCGTAAACTGCTTTTGGATTGTCCGAAATCAATTCGGTGGCCAATAAAACAATGCAGGCTGTAATTCCTGAACCGCAGGTAAATAATAAGGGCTGGTCGTTTAGTTTTAGGATTTTTTTTAATTCTTCTGTAGATTTGAATTTGCCGTCTTGCTGCAGTTCGGTGAAAGGTACGTTGATAGAACCAGGAATATGCCCGCTTCTCAATCCGGCTCTTGGCTCTTCGTGAGTTGCGTAGAATCTATCTGAGGATCTGGCGTCCATGAGAACGGCTTTTTTGGTTGTGATATTCTCCAGAACCTGTTCTTTGCTTTTGATTAATTCAGGCTGAAATTTAGCTTCGAAGTCTCCTTTTTGGTAGGCAGTAGTTTGTTGTTGATTTTCTGTTGGATATCCTTCTTTAATCCATTCCGGAAGTCCGCCGTCCAATACAAAAACATTTGAATGCCCCATTGCTTTGAACATCCACCAAGCTCTCGGACTTGAATAGATTCCCAAAGTGTCGTAAACCACAATAGTACTGTTTTTGTTGATGCCTAATTTCTGGCTTTCGGCAGTAAATTGTACTGCAGAAGGGAAAGTGTTTGGTAACGGATTGCTGGTGTCGCTAAAATTATTTTTTATATCAAATAAGCGAGCGCCTTTTATTTGCAAACCAGGATTTTGATTTTCTAAATTCGATTGATTTTGATCCAATCGTGCCTCTAGTATAATTAGATTTGAGTCGTTTAAATGTTCTTGTAGCCAAGATGCGGAAACTATTGGATTTGTCATTTTTTAGCCGTTTGTTTTTGCGATTAATTGTTGTAAAAAAACTTGTCCTTCTTCCCAATATTCCAAATTAGAATCAGAGTTGATGTGTCCTTTTTGACCAACGTTTATAAAATCACTTCCCCAATAAGCGGCTAATTCCCTGGCTCTTTCGAGTGACATGTAAGAGTCGTTTTCGGTTCCAATTACCAGCGATGGAAAGGGAACTGGTTGGGTTGGAATAGGGGAAAAGTGTCTCAGAAAATCGGGTGTATGTTCGGGCGAATCTACATCGGCGGGAGCGACAAGTAATGCGCCTACAATATTTGGATTGTTATTTTGTGCGGCCCAATGCATCACTAGGGAAACTGCCAGACTATGAGCAATTAAAATCGTTGGTGTTTCTATCTTTTGAATAGTTTGGTCAAGTCTGTGAAGCCATTCATGGAGTTGGGGTTCGTCCCAATTGTCTTGAATGACTTTGGTAGAATTGGTGAATTTTTGCAACCAAAAGTTTTGCCAGTGTTTTTCGCCGGAATCACCGAGTCCTGGGATAATTAATAAGTGCGGGGTCATTTTTTACATTATTTTGATGGCATAAAAATACAGAATTTTTATGCGTTGTCGGCATAGCTTCTTATGAAAATCTAAAGTTGTTTTTTTAGCCCTGATGGAAGTGGAAATCCTTGTAAGCCTCGTCTTTTGGGACGAGACTTACAAGATTGAAGCGGACAGCGGGACTGAACTAGATGAAATGCAAAAATGTGTGCTCTAAAAAAAAATCCATCAACTCGAGGCTGATGGATTTTCTATATTTAAATAAACTGCTAGAAATTAAGCGTCCAAATCTACTTTAGTTCTGCTTGCGATTTCTTTGTAAGTTCCGTTTACTAATTTCTCGCGGATCGCTTCAAAAGCAGTAAGCGTTTGAGCAATATCATCAAATGTGTGAGAAGCGGTTGGGATAACACGCAATAAAATCATTCCTTTTGGAATAACTGGATAAATTACAATCGACAAGAAAATACCATAATTTTCTCTTAAGTCGTTCACCATTACCATTGCTTCTGGCACGCTTCCTTCTAAGTAAACTGGTGTAACACAGGTATTAGTGTCGCCAATGTTAAATCCTTTGCTTCTCAAACCATTTTGCAAAGTATTTACGTTTTCCCATAATTTGTCTTTCAATCCTGGGTTATCGCGCAACAATTGTAAACGTTTTAAAGAACCTATAGTTTGAATCATTGGCAATGCTTTGGCAAACATTTGAGAACGCAAGTTGTATTTTAAATAATCGATGATGTCTTTATCAGCAGCTACAAAAGCACCGATATTAGCCATTGATTTTGCAAAAGTCGAAAAGTAAACATCAATTCCGTCTTGACAGCCTTGTTCTTCGCCAGCTCCGGCACCTGTTTTACCAAGTGTTCCAAAACCGTGCGCATCATCTACAAGCAAACGGAAATTGTATTTTTCTTTCATAGCTACAATCTCTTTCAGCTTTCCTTGCTGTCCGCGCATTCCAAAAACACCTTCGGTAATAAACAAGATACCGCCACCAGTTGTTTCTGCCAATTTTGTTGCACGAGCCAAGTTTTTCTCCATGCTTTCGATGTCGTTGTGCTTGTACGTAAAACGTTTTCCGCTATGCAGACGAACACCGTCAATAATACAGGCGTGACCATCCACATCGTAGACAATCACATCATTTCTAGTCACTAAAGCATCAATGATCGATACCATTCCCTGATAACCGAAATTCAATAAATAAGCTGATTCTTTCATTACAAAAGCAGCTAATTCATTCTCTAATTGTTCGTGATATTTAGTGTGACCGCTCATCATACGAGCTCCCATTGGCGCAGCAGCACCATATTCAATCGCTGCATCTGCATCTGCTTTACGCACTTCTGGATGGTTTGCCAGACCCAAATAGTCATTCAAACTCCAGTTCAAAACCTCTTTTCCTTGAAATTTCATTCTTGGTCCTAAGTCTCCTTCTAATTTTGGAAATACAAAATAACCTTCTGCTTGTGAAGCCCATTTTCCTAATGGCCCTTTATTGTTTTGAATTCTTTCAAATAAATCTTTTACCATAATATATATCTGTAGTGCTATTAATTTTAAGAAGTTGCAAAAATAATTATTTATAATGTATTAGCATCTTGAAAGTAAATTTATTTTTTAGGAGCCATTTCCTGCTGTCCATTACAAGCTCTCTGTCATAAACCTTATTTTTCTATTACGCCGGCAGGAGCTTCCTCTGGTCGCTCTGCCAGCACAAGAAAAAATAGGTTTATTCCATCGAGGCTTTCCATTTCCATCAGGGGCTAGGGCAGTTGTTTTCATAATAAACTTTGTATCTTTGAATAAAACTTGTCATTTTAAAATCATGTCACAACCAACTAAAGAATTAAAACTCGCCGTACTCATTGATGCCGACAATGTTCCCTACAGCAATGTCAAAGGAATGATGGAAGAAATTGCCAAGTTCGGAACGCCAACCACCAAACGTATTTATGCCGATTGGACGAAACCAAATGCTAATGGCTGGAAATCAGTTTTGTTAGAACATGCTATTACGCCCATACAGCAATACAGTTACACGGTTGGTAAAAATTCTTCCGATTCAGCTTTGATTATTGATGCTATGGATTTATTGTATTCTGGTAAATTAGACGGGTTTTGCATCGTTTCCAGTGACAGCGATTTTACGCGTCTGGCCATACGGCTTCGGGAATCGGGTATGAAAGTGATAGGAATTGGGGAGCAAAAAACGCCAAAACCTTTTATCAGTGCTTGTGACCGATTTATTTTTATAGAAGTATTAGACGGTGCTATCAAAAAGACAAGAAAAACTACCAACGCCCAAACAAAATTACCAAAACCAGTGGCCACTACTGCTATTACAGGAACTAAAAAAGCTCCTGACCCGAGCAATAGCGAACAGGCGCAGCAAAAAGAAGCTCCAAATAAAATTGACGGCGAAACCATCGAACTCATTGAAGATACTCTTGATGCTATTGGCGATGATGACGGCTGGGCTTTCCTTGGTGATGTGGGTAATCTCATTGTAAAGAAAAAACCCGAATTTGACCCTAGAAATTATGGTTTTTCCAAACTGACCCCCATGCTCAAATCGCTGACAGATATTTTAGAAATAGATGAGAGAGAATCAGATAAAAAAGGAATCAAACATGTTTTTGTGAGGTTGCGATATACGTAATGGGTTCAGAGTAAAAATAAATTAAATCTAATTAACTTTTTAAATTGTTTCAATAAATGAGAAAGCAGTTATTCTTTATCAGTTTTACATTATTACTAATTTCCCTCTGTTTTAATTATTTCCTGAAAACGGGATTTGTTTTTTCGGCGATAATGATAATCCTTATAATTGTTGGCTTTTATAATACCATTCAGCAAAAACATGCTATTTTAAGAAACTTTCCTGTTCTGGGTTATTTCCGCTATTTGTTTGAGATGATTGCTCCCGAGATTCAGCAATACTTCATAGAACGCACTACCGATGGGAAACCATTTTCAAGAAATCAGCGCTCTTTAGTTTATCAAAGAGCCAAAAATATTGATGCGACTTCTCCATTCGGAACCCAATTAGTTTTAAACCAATCAAGTTACGAAGGAATTAAGCATTCTATGTTTCCCGCTGTAGTTAATCATGAATTGCCAAGAGTTCTTGTTGGCGGTCCAGATTGCAAACAGCCGTATTCGGCTTCTTTATTTAATATTTCGGCTATGAGTTTCGGTTCCTTGAGTGAGAATGCAATTGTAGCACTCAACAAAGGCGCACATAAAGGAAATTTTTATCACAATACCGGTGAAGGCGGCCTGACGGAATTTCATCAAAATGGCGCTGATATTACTTGGCAAATCGGGACAGGGTATTTTGGCTGCCGCAATAGCGAAGGTAAATTTGATGCTGAGAAGTTTGCTGAGAAGGCAAATCTCCCCGAAGTAAAAATGATTGAGATAAAATTGTCGCAGGGAGCCAAACCAGGTCACGGAGGAGTGCTTCCTGCACAAAAAAATACCCCGCAAATTGCAAAAATTAGAGGGGTTGAACCTAATATTACAATACTTTCGCCACCTAGCCACAGTGCTTTTTCTGATTGTAAAGAGTTGGTTGAATTTATTGCCCATTTGCGTCAGCTGTCCAATGGGAAACCTATAGGATTTAAACTCTGTATTGGTGATACTTCCGACTTTGAAAATCTTTGCAGTGAAATGATTCATCAAAATTGTTATCCTGATTTCATCACAGTCGATGGTGCCGAAGGAGGAACTGGAGCCGCACCGCTCGAATTTGCCGATGGAGTAGGGATGCCGTTTGAACCCGCTTTGATTTTTGTAAATAAAACCTTGGTTCGATTAGGAATTAGAGATAAAATTAGAGTGATTAGCAGCGGTAAAATAATTTCAGGCTATTCGATATTAAGAGCGATAGCTTTAGGAGCCGATATGTGTAATTCTGCTCGAGGATTTATGTTTTCTTTGGGCTGTATTCAAGCCTTGCGCTGCAATAATAACGAATGTCCTACAGGCGTTGCTACTCAAAATAAAATGCTGATGAAAGGATTGGTTGTAACCGATAAATCCGAAAGAGTGTATCATTTTCATAAAAATACGCTGCACGCTGCGAACGAACTTTTGGCGGCAGCCGGAAAAAATAGTTTTAGCGAAGTTGATATTAATATCTTTATGAGAGGAGATGAGTTTACAAACTTATCAGATGGCTATTTCCCAGATAATTTAACGAATGTAAGCAGTTATTAAACAAAAAAGGAGAGCTTTTCAGGGCTCTCCAATTTTGTAGTTCTGATTTATCATTATCTAACTTATACTTACTATAATTCGGTATAGCTGACTATTGGGATACTTTTTCTAATATTTAAATATTTGTGATATTATATCTCAAGTAATTAATCAAAACCACATTCAAATTTACGCCTTATTTTTTTTAAAATACTGTAAATAAGTATTTTAACTATATTTTAACGTGTTCTTTTATGTTGACGTTTCTTTTGGTTTAATTACTTGAGATATAATATTAAAAGATAAGCTATACCAATACTTTTACTACTATTTTATCCAAATCGTTTTCGCTAATCATAGGAGCATGAACATCTTCTGGGAAAAAGATAACAAACTGATTGGCCTGCAGTTCAAAATAAGTATCAGGTTCATCGTTAAAAAAGCGAACATCTTTCTCTGTATTGTAATCTCCGTTTGGCGAAATGCATTTTGCTCTTGGTTTCCATAAAAAACCTTCGCTCCCGCTGGTACAAAATTGAATGTCAATATTTTTGTCATGGCATTCAAATGTTTCTAGGCTCTTCACTTTGCTTTTTCCTTCTCCTTTGTAGGCAAACATTTTTACTCCCGATTTTTCATCGATTAAACCATCCAAAGCTTCTTTGTCATCTTGCTTTAAATAATCAAAAGCAGTTTTAAATGACGGATGAATCGTTTCGTATCGGGCTGAATTTTCTATAAAATCTATAATCATAATTTCTATTAGATTGGATTAATTGAATGGTAAAAATAATGCAGAATACAGACTTATACAAATAGGTTTTCTTTCATTATGCTATTTAAAAATATAAAATAATTCAATTCTTTCCCCTTCTCCTTGGGAGAGGCTGGGGTGAGGTTAAATAAAAAACTATTTTATATTTCCAATTGGTATTAGTTAATTACAAACCGTATTTTTGACTTTTCATTTTAATATTGCCAATATGAAGATTGTTTTTGCGACCAATAATAAAAATAAAATTAAAGAAATACAAAGCATGCTGCCTCCAAGTATTGAAATTATCAGTCTGGAAAGTATCGGCTGTCATGAGGGTATTCCTGAAACTGCAGATACTATTGAGGGAAATGCTATTATGAAAGCCAATTATGTAACCCAAAAATACGGTTATGATTGCTTCGCCGATGATACAGGCCTCGAAGTAGAAGCTTTAGATGGTGAACCTGGAGTTTTCTCTGCACGATATGCCGGTGAGCAAAAATCGTCTGAAGATAATATGGATAAATTACTTTTGAATTTAAAAAATATAAGCGATAGAGATGCCCATTTTAAGACTGTTATTGCTTTAAATTTAAAAGGAGAACAATATCTTTTTGCTGGAATTGCCCGTGGTACAATCACTTTGGATAAAAAAGGAGATCAGGGTTTTGGTTATGATCCAATCTTTAAACCTGAGGGTTTTCAAGAAACTTTTGCACAGCTTTCATTAGAAACAAAAAATGCCATAAGTCATCGTGGTAAAGCTACTCAAGAGCTAATTGCTTTTTTAAATCAAGGTTCCGACTAGTTATTGTTAATTATTATTAAACTATATTCTTAAGTAATTTTTAACCGAATGATAGTTACAATAAAATATATTATATTTGAAATACGTTATACCTTTTCACACAAATAATTCAGTATGCTCAATATCAAAAAAGTATTTTTAGCCTCCCTTTTTTTATTTCCAATAGCTCAGTATGGTCAGCATACCGATGAGATAAATTCAAATAGACCTGGAGAATCTATGTCGGCATTTGCTGTAGGAAAAACAGTTTTACAGGTAGAAACTGGAGTATTTGGCATTCAGGAAAATCATAGCTTGTTGAGATATGATGCCTATGGTTTTGGAATTGATTTGGAAATGCGGTATGGAGCATTTCTGGAAAATTTAGAATTTATTGCTGATACTCAATATGTAATCGAAACTTTTAATTATCCTATGAATACTGTGGATAAATCTGATTTTAAACAGTCAGTTTTAGGAGCCAAATATTTGCTCTATGACCCTAATAAGGGCTATAAAAGAGAAGCAAATATTTACAGTTGGAAAGCGAACCATAAATTCAATTGGCACCAAGTTATTCCTGCAGTTGCTGTTTTTGCCGGAGCCAATTTTACGGCCAAGAATAATCCTTTTTATTTTTCTCCGGATTCTGAAATCTCTCCAAAAATTGCTTTGATTTTACAGAATCATTTAGGTGATGGCTCATGGGTTTTTGTAACCAATATTATTTACAATTATATTGCAACAGATTATCCTAGCTTGAGTTATATTTTGACCTTGACTAAGGGAATTAATAAAAAATGGTCTGCTTTTGTTGAAAATCAAGGAATAAAAAGTGATTTTTACAGTGATGCCATCGTTCGTGGCGGTGCTGCTTATTTAATTAACAGAAACCTTCAGGTAGATGCTTCAATAAGCGGTAATTTTAAAGATACTCCTTCTGTGTTTTACGGAGGGATAGGAGTATCGTGGCGATATGACGCACATTACAAAGATGTATATCTTTTGACAAAAGGGGATGCCGCTGCTGATAAAATGGCTAAAAAAACCAACACTCAAGAAGGATTTAAAAAATCGAAAAAATAAAATAATTTTCCATAAAAGTATCAATGATTAACATACAAGAAGCCAAGACTAAAAACGAGTTAACAGAATTTGTAAAATTTCCTTTTTCTTTATACAAAGGAAATCCATATTGGGTTCCACCAATAATTTCAGATGAATTGGCCACGTTTGATAAAACTAAAAATCCTGCTTTTAATAGTGCTGAAGCTACTTTTTATCTGGCGTACAGGAATAATGCTGTTGTTGGCAGAATTGCAGTAATTATCAATTGGGATGAGGTAAATCAGCAGCAAAAAAAGAAAGTGCGTTTTGGCTGGTTTGATGTTATCGACGACATTGAAGTGACTAAAGCGCTGTTGGAAAAAGTATATGAAATGGGCCAAAAAAACAATCTGGAATATGCTGAGGGTCCAATGGGATTTTCAAATCTGGACAAAGTGGGTGTTTTAACTGAAGGTTTTGATGAATTAGGAACCATGATTACATGGTATAATCATCCTTATTACGCGGCACATTTTGAAAAATTAGGGTACATAACGGAGAAGGAATATATGGAGAATAAATTCCCATTTGCGAATGCGAAACCTGAGTTTTTTGAGAAAGTGAATGAACTGGTTAAAAAAAGATACCAGCTTAAACCGATTAATTTTAAATCAACCAAGGATGTGATGCCTTATGTAGACAAAATGTTTGATTTGTTTAATGAATCGTATGCTAGTTTGTCTTCATTTGTTGCGATATCGGATGTTCAAAAAGAATATTTCAAAAAAAAATACATCAGTTTCATCAATCCCGAATACATAAAATATGTTGAGGACAAGGATGGAAATCTTGTGGCTTTTGGGATTGTGATGCCTAGTTTTTCAGAAGCGCTTCAAAAAGCCAATGGGAAATTATTTCCTTTCGGTTTTTTGCATTTATTGAAGGCAAGACGCAATAGCAAAGATGTTGTTTTTTATCTTATTGGTGTGCGTCCCGATTATCAGAACAAAGGGGTAACCGCAGTGATTTTTAATGAATACTACAAAACGTTTACCGAAAAAGGAATAGAGTACTGTTATAGAACACCCGAATTATCAGATAATTTGGCTATTCAATTGATTTGGAAAAATTTTAATCCTGTGGTTCATTGCCGCAGAAAAACGTTTAGGAAATCACTGTAAAGCATTCGTTTAAAAAAGAAACCTCTTCATGCAATTTATATGAAGAGGTTTTTAAGCTTAATATGCCACACCTTTTTTAGTTGACATGAACATCACTCCATTTTTCAGCTAGTTTGTTGAGGTTAGCTTTCATCAAATCATCAGGTGTCATTGCAATTCTGATTTCGCAATGTGCTTCAAAATTTAAAAACCAAGGTTCGCAAATAGCGGGAATTGCTGAGGAATCTGGAATATTAACAATCATAACTGCACCTCTGTTTCCTTCTTGTTCAGAAAAATAAATGCTTTCTGGTTTGATATCATCAATAACGCGACCAATGATTTCGCCAGCTGTACCATTTCTAACCATTGAGTTGAAAGGCTCAATAGGAAAGATAACATTAATTAACATTTTCATTGTGACTGGATTTAAAGTTAATACTTCTAAAGGTACAAAATAATCACATTAAAAATATATGTAAATAACTGATAGTCAATATTTTTTGTTTGAATTTTAATTAGGGTATTTTCTTGTTTTTTAATTTTAAAAGCCAAAATGGGGCTTTTGATTCTTATAGATATAATTTTTTTTGCTTGTTTTAAAGCATAAAAAAAGTCCAAAGAATCACATGATTTTTGGACTTTTTTAATAAGTTTTCTTTAATTAAATATCATCAAATTCGATATCGGTAAAACTGGAAGTGTTTGGCACACTGTCTTCGTCTGTTTTGTCTAAAGCATATTCTTTTTTGAAATCTTTTTGGTGTCTTTCGGAGATTACTTCTTCACCTTTGTGGTTTAAAACGTAAGAAGTCATGTCTTCTAAAATTTCTGAAAATGCAGTAAAATCTTCTTTGTATAAATAGATTTTATGCTTTTTAAAATGAAAAGAACCGTCTTCTTCTGTGAATTTTTTACTTTCGGTAATTGTAATATAATAATCATCAGCTTTAGTAGCTCTAACATCAAAGAAATAGGTTCTCCTTCCAGCTCTTAAAACTTTTGAGAATATTTCTTCTTTTTCTAACATATCATTTTCTCTCATAATCTTTTCGTCATTTTTTATTTAATAGCAATCAAAAATCTTAAAAATATATGTATTATCCAACAATTAAAGCAATTCTTTTTCTGAAAGTTGCTTTAAATGGAGTGCTGCATAATACCCGTTTAGGTTTATTAATTGATTATGAGAGCCTTGTTCGATTATCTTGCCTTCTTCAAGAATTATGATTTTATCGGCATTCTTGGCCGAGGATACCCTGTGGCTCACAATAATGGTTGTTTTGTTCCTGCATATTTCGTACAGATTGTTCAGAATCGCTTCTTCGGTCTCGGTATCAACTGCCGATAAGCAATCGTCAAAAAGTAAAATTGGCGGATTTTTTATAATGGCTCTTGCGATAGAGACACGCTGTTTCTGACCGCCTGACAGCGTAATTCCTCTTTCTCCTAATATCGTTTCATATCCATTCTTGAAGCCGATAATATTATCATGAACAACCGCACTTTTTGCTGCGGCTTCTATTTCGTGATCGGCAGCATTTTCTTTTCCAAACTTAATATTGTTTTTGATCGTATCTGAAAATAAAAAAGCATCTTGTGGTACAGCGCCAATGCTATTTCGCAAATCGAATAGGTTGATCTGACTGATTTCATTATTATCAATCAATATTTGGCCATTTGTGACATCGTAAAGTCTGGAAAGCAATGCTAAAATTGTAGATTTACCAGAACCTGTTTTTCCTAAAATTGCCAATGTTTCTCCTTTGTTTACTGTAAAAGTCACGTTTTGAAGTGCTTTTATATTAGTGTCTTCATAAGTAAAACTTACATTATTGAATGCAATACTTCCTTCAATTTTGGAATGATTGGGATTCTTATTTTGTATTTCGGGTGTTATTTTTAGAAATTCATTGAGTCTTTTTTGCGAAGCTTCTGCTTCTTGAACCATAGAGGAAACCCAGCCCAATGAGGCAACAGGCCAAGTCAGCATATTGACATACAATATGAATTCAGCAATAGTTCCTATGCTTTTGATGGTGCCGTTTATGTACATTAAACCTCCAAAGTAAATGACAACTAAGTTGCTTACTCCAATCAAAGCAATCATTAATGGACCAAAAAGCGCTTGTACTTTGGCTAGGCTTAAACTTTTGCTTTTGCTTTCGTTGGCTAAGTCGGCAATGTTTTCTTGATGCTGATTCTCTAATGAATAGGCCTTTATAACTCTGATTCCAGAGAAAACTTCTTGAGTATAACTGGATATTTTGGATAAATACTGCTGAAAAGTGGTAGACCTTTTATTGATTTCAGAACTTAGTTTGAAAATACAATACGATAAGATAGGTAAGGGCAATATTGTGTATAAAGTTAACCTTGGCGAAACATTGTACATATATCCAATCACGATAGCAAAGCGGATAAAGGTGTTTATGGAGTACATTACCGCAGGACCAACGTACATTCTTACTTTGGAGACATCTTCACTAATACGGTTCATTAAATCCCCTGTTCTGTTCTGTTTGTAAAAGTTTTGAGAAAGCTTTTCGTATTGATGAAAGACTTCATTTTTTAAATCAAATTCTATGTGGCGTGACATTACAATTAGAGTCTGCCTCATCAGGAAAGTCAAAAAACCAGCAACTATTGTGGTAGCAATTATTAATAAAATATTGGAAATCAATTGGTGGCTTATAATACTGGAGTCAGCTGAGCCACTTTTAGAAAAGGCTTCTATTTCATTAAATGATTTACTAATGAGCTTTGGAGTAAATAATGAAAATATTTGTGCGATTATTGTGATAAATATACCTAGTGAAAAGCTGAATTTGTATTTGATAAAATATTTATTTAAATAGCTTAATTCTTTCATATTATGAGGATTCAGTATTGAATTGTTTGTGTTCTTTATTTAATGCTTAAATTTTAACAATTGTATTAAAATAAATATTTTCAAGTATTATTAATAAATATTTATTTTTAAATAATTTTATTGCTATATGTTTATTTTTTATGTATGTTTGAAGTATCTTTTTGATAAATTCGTATTTTTTAACTAATAAAAATAGTATTATGAATGCTACTGTTACAACTGTGAAAGAACTTCAAAAAATGGATCCTGTTTTCGGACAATTGTCTTTTAATGATCATGAGCAAATTGTTTTTTGCAATGACAAAGATACAGGATTAAAAGCAATTATAGGTATTCATAATTCAGTTATGGGGCCAGCTTTAGGGGGAACGCGTATGTTTAATTATGCTAATGAATGGGAAGCTTTGAATGATGTTTTGCGTCTTTCCAGAGGAATGACATATAAAGCCGCTATTACAGGATTGAATATTGGTGGAGGAAAAGCAGTAATTATCGGTGACGCCAAAACTCAAAAAACACCTGAATTGATGCGTAAATTTGGTGAGTTTGTACATTCATTAAGCGGAAGATATATTACAGCCGAAGATGTCGGAATGGAAACATCCGATATGGATTTAGTAAGAGATGTAACGCCTTATGTAACTGGTATTTCTGAAGAAAGAGGAGGATCTGGAAATCCATCTCCTGTTACAGCTTTTGGGGTTTACATGGGGATGAAAGCGGCGGTTAAACAACAATTTGGTTCAGATAAATTAGAAGGTAAAAAAATATTGGTTCAAGGAATTGGACACGTAGGGGAAACTTTAGTTGAGTATTTGACAAAAGAAGGAGCGCAAGTTTTCATTGCAGATATCAATGAAGAAAAATTATATCAGGTGGCTTCTAAGTATAACGCTCAAGTATTTACCGGAGATGATTTGTATAGTGCCGATGTTGATATTTATGCGCCTTGCGCGATGGGGGCAACAATCAATGATGCTACCGTAAATAAAATAAAAGCAAAAGTGATTGCTGGTGCTGCTAATAATCAATTGGCAAACGAGAATACACATGGTTTAATCCTGCAGGAAAGAGGTATTCTTTATGCTCCGGATTTCTTGATTAATGCGGGTGGAATTATCAATGTTTATGCAGAGCTGGCTCATTATGGCAAAGAGGAGATCATGCGCAAAACCGAAAATATCTATAACACAACGTTAGAAATTTTTGATTATGCTATTGCAAATGGCGTTACAACACATCAAGCTGCTTTGACCATTGCCCAAAATCGTATTGATTTAAGAAAAATAGAAAACAGTAAAAAATAGTTTGTCGTTTTAAGCTTACAGTGATCAGTTTTTTAATGTTCAGTTTTCTTGAATGAGTTAACTCAATGCTAAAAAGCTGATCATTTTTTTTAGAATTAAATTTCTTTTTGAAAGTTTAAATGCTGATGGCTAAATAGCTGATCACTGATTACTTTTTTTAAATAAAGCAGCTATAAATTTTCATTTAAGAGATGAAAGTATTAATTTTGCAGACTTAATTTTAAAAGTTCTTACAAGGTGGTAAACAGAAGACACATCCGCGTTAAAGTCATGCAATCCATTTATGCTATGCATCAAAATGGTTCTGATAATTTAGAGAAAGAGGAAAAATTCCTTATGCATAGTATTGACGCCATTCAAGATTTATACCTTATCATGCTTTCTTCATTGATAGAGATTTGTAAAAAAGAAACTGTCTTTTTGCATCTTTCAAGCCAGAAACATCTGGCTACCAAAGAAGAACGCAATCCTAACGAAAAATTCATTAAAAACAGTATTTTTCAAATTCTTGCCGAAAATAATTCCCTTAGCATTGCTTTAGAAAACCGTTCGATCAACAATTGGACTTTAAATGATGATTACATTATTTTGTTGCTTAATGCTATAAAAGAGAGTGGACTGTATGCGAAATACATGAGCAATTCGGTAAATTCTTTTGAAGAGGATAAAGCTTTTATTGTTGATATTTTTTCGGATATTATTGTTCCAAATGAAAAATTATACGAATATCTTGAAGATGATAAGCTGACTTGGATTGATGATATTCCATTAGTAAATACACATATCATCAAGCAGCTGAAAGCAATAAAACAAGGAGAAGACGATAATTTTAGGGTTCCAAAACTATACAAAGACAACGAAGATAAGGCTTATGTGAAGGATTTGTTTAGAAAAACAGTTTTGAACGAACCTGAATTAGCTAAAGAATACATTGATAAGACGCCAAACTGGGACAGTGAACGTATTGCCGAAATTGATACGATTATCCTTAAAATGGCAATTTGTGAATTCTTGAAATTTCCTTCTATTCCTGTGAAAGTTACTTTGAATGAGTATTTGGAATTGGCCAAAGAATATTCAACTCCGAAGAGCAGCATTTTTATCAACGGAATATTGGATAATTTGGTAAAAGAATTGGAAACAAAGAAAAGAATTGTAAAAATTGGAAGAGGTTTGATGTAATAATTAAAAGCCAGTTTCACATTAAAAAATAAAATTAATTAACAAAAACTAAATTTAAAATTATGGGACAGATACAACAGTTTTTACCGTTCTTATTGATGTTTGTAGTCATTTATTTCTTTATGATCAGACCACAGCAAAAACGTGCTAAAAACGAAAGAGAATTCGAAGGGGCTTTAAAAGTTGGAGATAAAATAATTACCAAAAGCGGTATTCACGGGAAGATCTCAGAACTTGCCGATTCTACAGTAGTTATCGAAACAATGGCTGGAAAATTGAAAATGGAGCGTTCTTCAATTTCTATGGAATTGAGTGCAACTTTGAATAAAAAAGAGTAATCCGGAAAGTATAAAACTAAGAAATCCCAAATTCCGATTTAGCAATTGGAATTTGGGATTTTTTTATTGGTAAACGAATATTACTTTTTTTTACTCTTTTTGTTTTTTTTGGCTTTAGCCTTAGCTTTTTTCTCTTTGATTTTAGCTTTTAGCTTTGCTTTTTTAGCTTTTTCTTTTTTGGCCTTCTTAGCTTTTTTTGCTTTCTTCTTGGCTTTTTCTTTAGCCTTAGCTTTGGCTTTTTTCTCTTTTTCTTTTTCTTTCATTTTTGATTTATTTTTTTTCTTCTTTTTATCTTTTTGAGAAATTGCAGTTTCTGTTTTAATTTCTTCAATAGTTGTGTCTTTAACAACCCCAGTTGGAGGTGTGGTTACTTTGGTGCTGCTCGGACTTGATGTTTTGGCAGTAGCGGCTCTTGAAACAGCTGATTTTTCCGGAGCTGGTTTTGCAACAGCAGGTTTTGAAAGAACTGATTTAGTTGTGGCTGGTTTAACTGCAGTTGCTCTAGCTGTCCCAGGTTTTGGTGTTGCCTTGACAGCAGTTGTCTTTGGCACTTCTTGATTTTCGTTTTTTGGCACTTCTGGAGGCGTCACTTTGTCGGCAACAGCCTTTTCTTCTTCTTTTTTTTCTATCATAATTAGTGATTTTTAAGAATTATATAATTTTATATTGATGTTGAAATAGGAGGTTTTTCAGGAAAGTATTTCAATGTTAATAAAATGTTTAGCGGATATTAACAAATATAGCGAATAATTTAATGTTGCAATGTTAAGGTTTTACTGATTTTTGAAGGATTAAGAAATTGTGCAAAATGGGTAACTGCATCGTTTTGAATAAAAAAAATCCCAAATTCCGGTATTTTTGGAATTTGGGATTTTGTAAAAGGAATTTTAAATTCCTTCTTTACCTGTATTTATCATTTAGGCCAATATTGTCTAAAATCAAGGGTTTTATTTTTTCAATTCTCGAAAGTTTGGTTTCTTCCCGTTTGGCAGTTTCAATATATTCAATAAATTCTTTTTGTTTATAGGGAGTGAAATTAAAAAAAGCATTTTTTAGCAGAATATCGCTATTGAGTTCTTTTTGTAAAATATCTGGAACAGCAATGGTTTCCTTTGTTTTTTTTGTTTTGATAATTTTGCCCTCTTTTTCGTTTTCGATAGCTTCCTTAATATAGGTTAAAATCTCCTTTTCAATGATCTCTTCTTTTGATGTGAACCGCCATTGGCGCAATGATTTGGTAACTCCTTCGTTAGCATTAATCAAGTGTTTTTTGTCATCTTTGAGATAAGCTCCATTGAAAAACCAAAGTGAAAAAAAGTTTTTGAATCCACCAATCCCAACAATATTTTTGTTATCAAGTACATAGACACAGCCTCCCCATTTATTGGTTTCAACCAATGCAGTTTTGGATATAATAGTTTTTAAAATATCTAATTCAGCTTCCCAATGATTGATCATGTCCATACTGCACTGCTTTGAATTCTATTTTTTTAAATAATCACCTTTTGCGGTAAGTTCAGCAATTCGTATAATTACATCTACGGCTTTTTGCATGCTTTCTACAGGAACATACTCGTATTTCCCGTGAAAATTATGGCCTCCGGCAAATATATTTGGGCAAGGCAATCCTTTATATGATAACTGGCATCCGTCTGTTCCGCCTCTTATAGGTTTGATGATTGGTTTTATGCCAAGTTCCCGCATTGCGGTTTCAGCAATATTTACAATGTGTTTTACAGGAACTATCTTTTCTTTCATATTGTAATACTGATCGTTTACTTCGGCGATAACAATAGCTGATCCAAATTGCCTGGCAAATTTTTTGTTTATTTTTTTAGCTATTTTATGAATTAATTCTTTTCGTTTTTCAAATTTTGATTTGTTATGATCGCGGATAATCAATTCTAAAACTGTTTCCTCAATACTTCCAGATAAGTGGTGTACGTGAAAAAATCCTTGATATCCTCTGGTTTCCTGCGGAGTTTCGCCTTTTGGTAATTCATTGATAAAATCATTAGCAATAAGCATGGAATTGATCATTTTTCCTTTGGCATAACCTGGATGAACGCTTTTTCCTTTGAAAGTAATTTTTGCTCCCGCTGCGTTGAAATTTTCATATTCAAGTTCTCCTGCTTGACTCCCATCCATGGTGTAAGCCCATTCGGCTGCAAATTTTTCTACATCAAAATGATGCGCTCCACGGCCAATTTCTTCATCTGGAGTAAATCCAATTCTGATTTTTCCGTGTTTAATATCAGGATTTTTAACTAGAAATTCCATAGCAGTTACAATTTCTGTAATGCCTGCTTTGTCATCTGCTCCTAATAAGGTTGTGCCGTCTGTAGTGATTAATGTTTGTCCTTTGTATTGCAGTAAATCCTTGAAATAGGATGGAGATAAAATGATATTTTGTTCGGCGTTTAAAATGATGTCTTTACCGTCATAATTTGGAATAATTTGAGGCTTTACATTGGCGCCAGTAAAGTCAGGAGTTGTGTCAAAGTGTGATATAAATCCAATTGTAGGTACTTCATGATCAACATTACTGGGCAGAGTTGCCATGATGTAAGCTTTGTCATCGATAGTAACATCTTCCAGTCCAATGCTTTTTAGTTCTTCAACTAATTTATTGGCCAAATCCCATTGTTTAGCTGTACTGGGTGTTGTATGTGAGCTAGCATCCGATTCAGTGTCTATAGTGGCATAACTCACAAAGCGGTCGATTATATGTTGCATGGTATTTATTTTTTGGTAAAGATAGACATTTTTAAAAAAGAGCTGGTAAAGGGACTTTGTTGGATGGTATAAATAAAAAATCCGTTTTTCAACGGATTTTAGTTTAAGGGCGGTTAGTTAAAAATAGGTTAGGTTTTTATTTTGAGGTTAGGGGAATTAATTGGTTTTTGCTGCTTTTTCGGCAGCCATTTTTGCTTCAGCAGCGGCAGCTTTTTCTGCTTCTGCAGTTGCTTTAGCTATTTGCTCTTCTAGCATTGTTGATTTTTCTAACGCTAATTTGGCAGATTCTACTAATTTTTGATCAGCTTCTTCTTTTTCCTTTTTTAGTCTTGCAACATCTTTTGCTAATTTAATTTCTGCTTCTTTAGCAGCTTCAGCTTCTTTTTTAAATGCCGCTATTTTTTCTTTGGAAATTTTTTCAGATTCTTCAGCAGCTTTTTTATCAGCTTCGGCTAGTGCTTTAGCAGTAATAGCAGCTTCTTTTGCCGTTTTGTTTGCTGCATCTTTGGCAGCTTCAGCAGCTTTTTTGTCAGCTTCGGCTTGAGCTTTGTCAGCAATAGCTTTTTCTTTAGCCGCTTTTTCGGCAGCTTCTTTTGCTTCAGCAGCAGCTTTCGCCTCGGCAGCTTTTGCTTGACTGTTTGCTTTTTCGGCAGCTTTTTGCGCTTCTTCAGCTGTTTTTTTATCAGCTTCGGCTTTGATTTTGGCTGCTTTTTTATCAGCTTCCAGTTGGGCTAAATACGCTTTTTCCTGATTCTTTAAATCCTGCATTTGTTTTTTAAAATCAGGAGCTTTTGTTGTGGCTGCATCAGGTGCAGTTGTTGTGGGAGTGGTTTCAGTACCTGCTGTTTCAATTTTGGTTTCTTGGGCGAAGAAAGTTTGTGTAAATACAAGCAGTATAATGCTAAAAGGTAATTTTAGATTCATAGATTTAGTGGTATTTGGTTGAGTTTTAAGTTGATTTAGGATGAACAAATATAACTTTTTTTTTAAATTTTAATTTTTTTTCAAATGAAATATTTTAATTTTTTGTTAAAGTTGGGTTTAAATTTCTTTTATGTGAGAATTTAATTTAGAAGTCTTACATTTTTATATAGTGATTTTTCTGTTTTTTTAGTTGCAGAATGTTGCAGAATGTTGCAGAATGTTGCAGAATGTTGCAGAATGTGTGTATTATGTAAAAAGGTTGATAGGCTTGCATAAAAAAATCTGCCTGTGACAGCAGATTTTTAAATATATTGAATTAAAATTTATTCTCCTTTTTTATTGGTTCCTTTACTTTTTATCGGTATCCATTAATTCCATAAGTTTTAGACCTAATAAGCCGCTCATGGATCCGTCTGTTCCGTTGCTTCCGGAGATAAGAACGTCAGGAATAACTTTGATTTTTCCTTTTCCTATTTCTTCGGTGATTTTGTATTTTGTAAAGTTGTCGCCACCCATTGCAGAAACTTGAAGTTGATACGCTTCGGCTGTTGATTTACCGATTGCCATAATTTTTTCGGCTTCGGCAAGACCTGTTTTGGAGATTCTTTCGGCTTCGGCACTGGCTGTCAGTTTGGTTGCTTCAGCTTGTGCGCCTGCTCTCATTTTTGTAGCTTCGGCTTCAGCATTTACATTTAATTTTAAACTTGTAGCATCCCCTTCGGCTTTTTTGACTGTAGCATCGGCAGTTCGCTGTGCAATTTCAACACTTTGCGAAGCCTTTACAATTTCTTTTTGCATATCGGCAATGGCAGTTTCCTTTTCCATTCCTTGGCGTTGTTCCTGTGCCATTTTTTGAGTCTGATACGTTTTTTGTTCTTCTTCGGCAATTTTTCTATCAGTCAATGTCTTCATCAATGATTCTGGTGGAACAATATCTCCTATTAAAGTGTCAACTGCATTGACATTGTATTCGTCCAAAACAACTTTGATATGATTTTTGGCCGATTCCTGTCTTTCTTTTCTAGTCGAAAGGAATGAAATCACGTCACTTTCCTGAGCGGAGTTTCTAAAATAATTTCCGATGGTAGGTTCCAAAACTTGGGAAACCAAATTATTCATGCTTCCAAAACGTGCAATAACTTTTGGTGCTTCGTTCGCAGGTACGTGAATGATTTGTGATACATCGAGGTTAAAAGGGAAACCATCTTTTGAACGAACCGTAATTGTTGAAAGATTTTGATCTAAGTTATGGGATTCACTTCTGGCATCAGCCCAATTCAATACCAAGTTGGTGGTTGGTACGGGTTCTAGCTTGGTAGTATATTTGTTAAGAGCATATTTTCCGGGACCAAAAGGTTCCATCCAAACACCTCGCTGTCCTTTTGAAACAATATTTCCGTGTTTGAAAGTGTCGCCCGTTACATCTTGTCCGTCCTCGCCAATATAAGAAATCACGACGCCAACGTAACCAATAGGCACATCAGTCATTGGAGTTTGTTCAATTTGAACTGCCCAAGAGTTGATATAATAGGAACCTGCAAGCATGACTTGAGGCTGTAAACCTCTATTTCCTCCATTTTTTAGGAATAGGTCAAAATCCTGAAAGTTATTGTGGCCATCTACAAATTTACCGGCAATTTGCCCAATAGGGATTGGTTCACCGTCCATGGCGGTTACAATTCCTACCATATTTTCAGAAATGACTACTTGAGGGGAAATGATTACTTCGAATAAATGAGTGTTGATACGATAAGATCCTGTAGTAACAAAAGCAGATTGTCTTCCTTTTTGACCTCCATTATCAAGAAACATTGTTGCATCCTGAAAATTATCAGAGCTTACTTTTTGGGCAAGAATACGGCCTGTTGGGATTTCGGCACCGTCTTTACTCAATAATAAACCTATGTTTCCTTCTGGAATTATGGTAAATGAAGCCATGTCTATGGCAAATTGCCAAGGCCACATAGCCCAATACAATCCGGGAGCAAGTGTTTTGGCCTGATATCCGGCTTCACCTTTGGTGGCAATTATTCGGCCATCCGGTAACGATTTTTCAGAACCAAAAAGAACGAATTTTTTGGTGACTAATCCAATTTTGTTTTCTGGAACGATGACCATTCCAAAAAATACGCGTAAAACAAATTTGTAAAAAAGAATGGATAAAACAATTAAGAATATCCACCAATTGGCAAGAAAAAATGACATATAGGTTGGGGTTTAGATTACAAACATAATTTATTTTTCTTGTAATCTGATTCTTGTTTGGAATTATTTTCCAACTTTTTACCTATTAAATTTTGAATGTATTTTTTAAGTTTTTTATCGAAATACGATATGAATTTATATTATTGTTAAGTAGAATTTATTGTCTAATTTGCAGTTAATAAGGAATAGATATATGGCATTATTTAATCGATTGAATTTAAAAGCAAAATCTCTTGTCAATACAGGATTTGGAACCAGCGCATCCAGTTATGGCGGCCGTTTTATTAATAAAGATGGCTCAGTAAACTCAGTGAAAAAAGGGGTTGGTTTCCTAGATAAAATCAGTTGGTATCATACCATGCTGGATATGTCTTCCTGGAAATTTCTTTCGATCCTTTTGCTGTTTTATATCACGATTAATTTTGTGTTTGCGTTACTCTATTTTGGGATCGGGATTGAGCATCTCAATGGGATTCAGACTACAGATGATGAATGGGTGCAGTTTGGGCAGGCTTATTTTTTTAGTGCCCAAACATTTACTACAGTTGGGTATGGACATATTAGCCCGACAGGTTTTTATACGAGTGCTTTGTCTTCTGCCGAAGCCTTAATGGGATTGCTGAGTTTTGCTATTGCTACGGGGTTGTTTTTTGGGAGATTCAGTAAGCCTTCTATTTTTCTTAAATTTTCCCAGCATGCTATCATTGCTCCCTTTGGTGGTGGAAAAGCATTAATGTTTAGGCTCGCACCTTATAAAAACACAAATTATATTGATGCCGAAGTTAATGTGACGCTTGGAATGAAAATTGAGGAGAATGGAGTTATGACTAATAAGTTTTACACTCTTGATTTAGAGTACCAAAAAATAAATTCACTGGCGTTGAGCTGGACATTGGTGCATCCTATAACAACCGAAAGTCCTTTATATGGATTGGAAGCTTCTGATTATGCTTCGATATCAGGTGAAATTATAGTGATTGTCAAAACATTTGACGATATGTTCAGTACTACAGTTGCGACACGGACTTCATATGTTTTTGAAGAAGTGGTCTATGGCGCAAAATTCAAGCCGATGTATTCCCAAAGTGAAAATCATCGAAGTACTGTTTTGGATTTGGGCTTATTAAATGTTTTTGATAAAGTTGTTATAGATTAGTTTGCAGTTTTTCTTTTAAAATGAGAACTCCTTCCGAAGCGATGCTAGGAATTACTTCAAGAGGATTTCTAAGGTTCGGAATTTTTATGGGTTTTGGGTCGATATAATAAATTGGCGTATTTTTTGGTGTAAAATCAATTAAGCCTGCTGCTGGATAAACCTGAAGCGAAGTACCGATAACAGCAAAATAATCGGCTTGTTCTGTTATTGTAATGGCTTCTTCCAAGGCAGGAACTTGCTCACCGAACCAAACAATATGGGGGCGAAGCTGATTTCCTTGCTGGTCAGCATCACCAAAATTTAAATCGTCTTGCCAATCTAAAATATAGTTTTCGTTTTTGGAACTTCGCACTTTTAATAATTGGCCATGTAAATGCGTGATTTTTGAACTTCCGGCTCTTTCGTGCAAATCATCTACATTTTGTGTAATGATGTAAACATCAAAATCATTTTCTAATTCGGCTAAAATTTGATGCCCTAAATTAGGTTTGACTTCTTTTAGCTGTTGACGTCTTTGGTTGTAAAAATTAAGTACCAATGATGGGTTTTTGTGCCAGCCTTCGGGAGTAGCAACATCCATTACGTTATGTCCTTCCCATAATCCGTCGCTGTCGCGAAATGTTTTAATACCGCTTTCGGCACTGATTCCTGCGCCAGTAAGAACTACTAGTTTCTTTTTCATTTTTATAAAGTATTGAGAGGGTGTAATATATAAGTTTAAAAAATTAAAAGTTTAAGGGTTTAAATGTTTAAGAGTTTAAAATAAGTTTGGCTTAAATATACTTATATGATTTATATGTTTCAATTTTTTTTAGATCGTTAGTCTGGATTATAAAACTACTCTTTTTTAGTATTTTTGCCAAAAAAACAATGCATAATGATTGATACGGATTATCTGGATTTTTTAGAAAATATTTTAACTGACAACCGAAAAGAAAAATTTTTGAAGGTTTTGAAAGACAGAACCAAGCATTTTACGATTGCTGTAGAAGATGTTTTTCAGATGCATAATGCGAGTGCGGTAATGCGCAGTTGTGAGGTTTTTGGAATTCAGGAACTGCATGTTATTGAGGAACGTTATGGTAAACGAATCGATAAAGAAATCGCGATGGGTGCTCAAAAATGGGTTGATATTTCGACTTATGACAGCGTTACTAATTGTATTGATACTTTGAAAAATAAGGGATACCAAATTATTGCTACTACGCCTCATGAGAATGATTGTTTGCTGGAGGATTTTGATATTTCTAAACCCAGCGCATTGTTTTTTGGAACTGAAAGAGATGGATTGTCAGAAGAGATTCTTCGCAGAGCTGATGGTTTTCTTAAAATTCCGATGGTGGGTTTTACGGAGAGTTTGAATATCTCAGTTTCGGCGGCGATAATTATTCAGAACCTAACAAATCGTTTACGCAATTCGGATATTGCTTGGCAATTGACGGATGATGAGATTCTGGAGAAAAGACTGGACTGGGCTAAAAAGTCGATTAAGGATATAAAGAGGATTGAATCGAGGTATTATGAGGAAAATCCAAAAATATAAAATCGAATATCAATTTCAATTGCAAATTTCAAATGGTTACGCATTTTCTCGATCGATCGAGTCTAAAATTTAAGTTTCAAAGCTTAGAGGAATTATTTTTAATTAGATTTTTGTTGATATTGTCATTGAAATTGATATTTTGAAGGTATCGTGATGTACGTGAGGGATAGAAGCTAGCTACCGAAGTAGCGCGGATAGCCCGACACCATAAAGAAAAGGGACTGACTCACCGTTGTGATGAGTTGGTCCCTTTTCTTTATGGTGGCACGCCCAAATGATTTGAAATTAGGTAACGACTGCTATTTTTTCTTCAGGATTTTGTATTGTTCGTAGCATCCGCTTATGGCGTCCATGATTTGAAGGTCATTGGCAGATTTTATGAAAGCTTCTGAATAACTGCAGCGGTTTAAGATCTCGGCAATTTCGTCTTGTGAAACTCCCAGGAGTAATGATATGGTTTCCCGGTCATATTTTGTTTCCAATAGCTTTCTAACGGTATCATCTTTTCGCATTTCTCGGAGTTTTTTGAGCTGCTGGGGTCTTTTTCCGAAGAAATTATAGAGCATGTCTGCCGGATTAAAAATAGATCCCAATACTTTTCCAAAGGCTTCGGGGGCGTATTGTCCAGCTTCATAACCTTGGCCTAAGCCAGAGATGCTGTAGCGGTAATCCTCTTTTATCGGGATTAATTTGGCGTCAATTTCAAGATAGCCTGTTAGGTAATATGGGCTGATAACTACTTCGTTTAATGGAATTGCTTTTTGGGTAAGCTGGATTGTAGTTGTTTTGTTTTTTATCCAGTCATTGGTAACACGAACACGCAATGATTCGAAGCCTAGAAGAGTTATGTGTAAAGTATCGCTTTGGGTTACTGCAAGTTCAAAATGCCCTTTATTGTCTGTTGTGGTTCCAGTTACCTGATTGATATTAATGATATTAACATTGGCTAAAGGAGTACCGGTATTATCGGTGATGATAGTGCCAGATATTTTTTGAGGAATTTCAGTGGTTTGGGCAACTGAATTTAAAGAGGCAACAAAGAATAAAAAAAGTATAAAATATTTCATAAACTGATTTAAAGCTTTAAAAGTACTAAAAGGACATTAAATATTTTCTTGTTCGATTATAATTATAAGAAAATTAACAATCTGGAATTTTTATGCCATTTTGGGTTAGGACTTTATATATTCTAAATAGTTTAATGGCTTGTCAAAAAAACGATGTTTTTATTTAAAGGCTTTTGCCAAATAAAAATAAATAGATATTTTTTCAATTTGGTATTTTTGATAATACTGGCATAATATAAAAAAAAATCTCCCGAATTGTTAGGGAGATTTATATTGAAACTGCTAATTTTATTAGTCTCTTCTTGGTCTTTTTGGTCTTGATGAATCACCAAAACTTTCAGAACGTCTTGGCGCTCTTTCTGAAGAACCTTCTCTCGAAGCTCTGTCAGATGAAAAACCGCCTTCTCTTCTTGGAGCAGATGAACTTCTTTCAGATCTGAAGCCTCCTTCTCTAGGAGCTGAACCTCTGTCGCTTCTAAAACCGCCTTCTCTTCTTGGAGCAAAACTGCCTTCTCTTCTTGGAGCAGAGCTTCTTCCGCCAAATCCGCCAGAATTTCTTCCGTTGTGATCGCGTCTTCCGCCACCGTCATTTTTAGAGATTTCAACATTGATACGGCGTCCTTCTAATTGTACGTTGTTCAATATTTCCATTACCTTATCAGTATGTTCCGGATCAGTGTTAAAGAAAGAGAAACCTTCTTTTACATCTACTTTGAAAACGTCATCACGACCTAAGTCTAATGTTTCTTTTAAGTAGTCTTTTAATGACATCCAGTCGAAATTGTCTCTTGAACCAATGTTTACAAAGTATCTTGTAGCACCGCTATTGTTGTTTTCTCTTGGCTCTCTGTCATCACGGTCACGTCTTTCAGAACCTGAAGACTGATTAGAGATGTCTCTGTTTTTTTTGTAGTAGTTGATAAAACGGTTGAATTCTACCGATACCATTTTCTTGATCAATTCTTCTTTAGTCAAACCTTCTAATACATTATTGATAGCTGGTAAGTAGTTGTCAATTTCGTGATCAACTTCAGTATCTTTAATCTTAGTTGCTAAGTGCAGTAATTGGATTTCGCAGATTTCAATTCCGGAAGGGATTGTTTTTTCTTCAAATTTTTGTTTGATGATTCTTTCGATAGAAGAAATCTTGCGTAATTCACTTTTAGTTACAATTACGATAGAAGTACCCAATTTACCGGCACGACCAGTACGGCCAGAACGGTGATTGTACGTTTCGATTTCGTCAGGTAATTGGTAATTAACTACGTGAGTTACATTGTCAACGTCAATTCCACGAGCAGCTACGTCAGTTGCAACTAGCATTTGGATTTGTCTTCCTCTAAAAGATTTCATTACACCGTCACGCTGTGCTTGAGATAAATCTCCGTGCAATGCAGCGGCGCTGTACCCGTCTTCGATTAATTTCTCGGCAACTGCTTGTGTGTCACGTTTTGTTCTGCAGAAAACTACAGAGAAAATATCTGGATTAGCGTCGGCTAATCTTTTCAAAGCTTCGTAACGGTCACGTGCATTTACTAAGTAAAATTCGTGTGATACGGTAGCTGAACCAGAGTTTTTAGTACCTACAGTAATTTCGATAGGCTCAGTCATGAATTGTTTTCCAATTCGTGCCACTTCAGCAGGCATAGTTGCAGAAAACAACCATGTGCTTTTTTCATCTGGCGTAGTAGAAAGGATGTTTACGATATCTTCGTAGAAACCCATGTTCAACATTTCGTCTGCTTCGTCAAGGATACAATAGTTAATTTGAGAGATGTTTACCAATCCTCTGTTAATCATATCCTGCATTCTGCCCGGAGTCGCTACTATAATTTGTGCGCCTCTTTTAATGTCTCTCGCTTGTTCTGTAATGCTAGCCCCGCCGTAAACTGCTACCACATTAATACCTTTTTCGTATTTAGAGTAGTTTTTAAGCTCGTTGGTAATCTGCAAACACAATTCACGTGTTGGAGATAAAATCAATGCTTGCGTATTTCTGTTGTTGGCATCAATTTTCTGAATGACTGGAAATCCAAATGCTGCTGTTTTCCCTGTCCCTGTCTGAGCCAACGCAACTAAATCTGTGTCTTTTTCCAATAATAGGGGAATCGCTTTCTCCTGTACTTCGGTCGGATTCTCAAATCCTAGATCTAAAATCGCCTTCAGTAACGATTCACTCAATCCTAATTGTTCAAATTTATTCATATATATTTTTAAAATAGGGTGCAAAATTACTGTTTATAATCCATAAAAACTAATGCAATTTTAAGAATTAGGTTTTTATTATGTTTTGAAAATCAATTTGTTATGATTTTAATTTCGCTTTTTAATTTTTTAAATTAATTTTTGATGTGAAATTATGTCATGAATTTAGTGTTTTTGTTAAAAAAAAGAATATAAAACTGTTTATGAGGCACATCCGTTTTTTTGTGTTTTACAAAAATGTTTTTGGGACTGTCAAGAATCTGCATTTTATTCTTAATTATGTATGCATATGACTGTTTTTTATCATTTCTTTAAGAATGATATTTTTAATTTGCTCTGTAGTTTCAATATTGATTTATTAATTTTGCTTAAAAATTATTTGATTATGCAAACAGCCTCTTTTTCGGGTTTTATAGAAATGCTATTTTTTATGATAGCGTTCTATTATATTTTTAAATTTTTGGCTCGATTGTTTTTGCCTTTAGTAGTAAAAAAGGTAGTGGAGAAAGCGGGGCAAAATTTTCAACAGCAGCAACAACAATATCAGCAGCAGTCTTCTTGGCGAAAAACGCCTAATAATGACGAGATTATAATCGATACAGCCAATAGTAAAAATCCTCGCGAAACCAAAAAAGTAGGGGATTATGTTGATTATGAAGAAATAGATTAGCTATTTTTTACTTGAAAAAATATAAACCTCAAATTTCATTTGGGGTTTATGATGTAAAATAATGTGCTAACGCTAAAAATCAAAACCAATCTAGTATATTTGAGATTGAAAAAAATCTTAAAAATCCAAAATCTTAATAATATATAATGAAGCAACTTCAAAAGTTCTTTCCGCACGCACTAGCCATTCTTGGTTTTGTTCTCGTCTCTACACTATATTTCTTTCCTGTTTTACAGGGAAAACAAATTTTTCAATCGGACATAGCTCAATATACGGGTATGGCCAAGGAACAAAATGATTTTAGAGCAACCCATCATGAAGAACCGTATTGGACAAATTCAGCTTTTGGAGGAATGCCTACCTATCAATTGGGGGCGAAATATCCTCATGATTATGTAGGGGCTATTGATGATGTATTGCGTTTTTTACCGCGTCCGGCTGATTATTTGTTTTTGTACTTTTTGAGTTTTTACATTTTAATGCTCGTTTTAAAAGCCGATCCGCTAAAGGCTTTCTTCGGTGCAATTGCTTTTGGTTTCTCTACCTATTTAATTATTATACTAGGAGTAGGGCATAATGCCAAGGCACATGCAATTGCTTATATGCCAATGGTAGTTGCAGGTTTTATAATGGTTTTTCAGAGGAAATATATTTTGGGAGGTTTGCTTACTATGTTTGCGGTAGCATTGGAAGTCAATGCCAATCACTTTCAAATGACCTTTTACTTATTGATATTGCTGTTGATTCTTTCGGGATATTTTATTTATGAAGGAATCAAATCAAAAGAATACAAACCGCTTTTAATTTCTGTAGGAACGCTTTTTGGTGCGGGAATAATTGCAATCGGTTCTAATGCGGGTAATTTATTAGCAACGGTTGAATATGCTAATTTTAGTATTAGAGGAAAGAGTGATTTAACGTTTAATCCCGACGGTTCCAAAAGTACTTCAGATGGAGCGATGACTAGAGATTACATAACGGAGTACAGCTATGGAATTGCCGAAAGCTTTAATCTTATTGTTCCGAGATTATTTGGAGGTTCCAATAATGAAAAGGTTGGGACAGACAGCAGTATGTTTGAGTTTATGATTTCACAAGGTGTGCCAGAAGCTCAAGCTACAGATTTTGTTTCGGCTATGCCAACATATTGGGGAGACCAGCCTATAGTGTCTGCTCCAGCATATATAGGTGCAGTAGTTTTCTTTTTAGGAATTTTGGCGTTATTTACAGATGGAAGAAAAATTAAATATGCTTTCTTAGGAGGAGCATTCGTGTCATTAATTCTTTCATGGGGGAAAAACTTCCCTGCATTAACGGATTTTTGTATCGACCATATTCCAATGTATAATAAGTTTAGAGCTGTTTCTTCCATTCAAGTGATTCTGGAATTGTGTTTTCCAGTATTGGCTATTATGGGTTTGCAGTCTTTCTTTAAATTAGAAAAAGAAAAACAATTAAAACCATTATTGCAGTCAGGAGCTGTTGGTTTAGGAGTAGTTTTGGTTTTGTTTTTATCTAAAAGTTTATTTAATTTTTCAGCGGCCAATGACAGTTATTTTCTTCAAAATTATGGACCAAGTTTTGTAGATGCCTTAGTTGCTGATAGAAAATCATTGTATAGTGCAGATTTGTTACGCTCCGGATTTTTTATTCTGATAGCGGCAGGGACTTTATGGTTATTTATTAAAAACAAATTAGCCCAGAATACGGCTATCATTTTGGTCGGTTTATTTATGGTTGCCGATTTGTTTTTTGTAGATAAAAATTATGTATCCAATAAAGATTTTATAAATGCTAGGGATGTTGAAGTTCCATTTCAAGAAACTCCAACAGATGCGAAGATTCTGGAAGATCCTACTAATTATCGTGTGTTTGATGTTCAAGGGCTGATGCAGGGGAGAACCTCTTATTTTCATAAAGCTATTGGTGGATATAGTGCTGTCAGGCCAAAACGTATTCAGCAATTGTTTGATTATCAAATTGCCAAAAACAATATGGAAATTCTTAACATGCTGAATGTAAAATACGTAATACAAACAGATAAGGAAGGAAAAGAATCTCCAATTATAAATCCAGACGTTAATGGGAATGCTTGGTTTGTTAATAAAGTGCAATTTGTGAAAAATGCAGATGGAGAAATGAAGGCTTTAGATAAGTTTAATTCTAAAGAAACAGCTGTGATTAATGAAAATGAGTTTGCTGCGATTAAAGGTAAGGCATTCGCCAAAGACAGTTCGGCTGTTATAACTTTAGATTCGTATCAGCCTAATGATTTAAAATATACTTCAGTTAATTCGAAAGAAGGTTTAGCTGTTTTTTCTGAAATGTATTATGAAAAAGGCTGGATTGCACTTATTGATGGTAAAGAGACTCCCATTATGAGAGCTGATTATACATTAAGAGCTATCGTAGTTCCAGCAGGAAAGCATAGCATTGAGTTTAAGTTTGATCCTCAAGTTGTAAAAACAGGAGGTACAATTACATTAGTTAGCTGTATTGGAATGTTGTTTCTTTTAGCAGGAGGATTGTATGTTGAGAGAAAGAAAGCTGCAGCAAATAAAGAGACATTGTAGAAAGATGTGATGTAGAGATACTACGAGTATTTCTATGCTGTACCTTTACTTAATAATAAAATAAAAAATTGAAACCAGAATTAAAAAAAATCCTCATTATAACATATTATTGGCCGCCAGCTGGAGGACCAGGGGTACAGCGCTGGCTTAAGTTTGTGAAATATTTACCTGATTTTGATGTTCAGCCGATCGTATATATTCCGGAGAATCCTACATATCCAATTGTTGATGCTAATTTGGAAAAAGAAGTTTCGGAGAAAACGATTATTTTAAAAAATAAAATTTTTGAACCCTATCAGCTAGCTTCTTTTTTTTCTAAAAATAAAACTAAAAAAATTAGCTCTGGCATTATTCCCAATAAGAAGAAGCAAACTTTCTTGGAGAAGACTTTATTATGGATACGGGGGAATCTCTTTATTCCAGATGCACGAGTTTTTTGGGTAAAACCATCTGTTGCTTATTTAGAAAAGTATATCATAGAAAATAATATTGAGACTATTATTACTTCGGGTCCGCCGCATAGTCTGCATTTAATCGGATTGGATTTAAAACAAAAAATTAATCTAATCTGGCTTGCCGATTTTCGGGATCCGTGGACTACAATAGGGTATCACAAAGCATTGCGGCTATCTGTTAAAGCAGAGAGAAAGCATAGAGCACAAGAATATAGAGTGCTTAATACTGCGGATAGGGTGATTGTAACCAGTAAAACTACAAAAACTGAATTTGAGGGAATAACTAATAAGCCTATAAGCATTATTACCAATGGTTATGATAATGAGCCAGCAACTGAAGTAACTCTTGATTCTAAGTTTAGCTTGGCACATATCGGTTCATTTCTTTCAGAACGAAATCCCGTTATTTTATGGGAATCTTTGACAGAATTAATTCATGAAATACCGGATTTTAAGTCGCATTTAGAATTAAAATTAATTGGAGCTGTCAGTCAGGAAGTATTGGACACTATTTCTCAATTTAATTTGAATCAGTATCTGAATAATTTAGGATATGTTTCCCATTCGGAAGCAGTGGCCCATCAAAGAAATTCTCAGGTTTTGCTGCTTATCGAAATTAATTCGGAAGAGACTAAAAGTATTATTCCTGGTAAATTATTTGAGTATATGGTTTCGAATAGGCCTATTATAGCTATTGGACCAAAAAAATCTGATTTTTCCGAAATCATAACCGATACAAATACAGGGGTATTTTTTGACTATACTGAAAAAGATAAACTGAAAAATACCATTATAACTTATTATAATCAGTTTTTAGATGGGAAATTACAATCCTATGGTGTAGGTTTGCAAAAATATTCCAGAAAGAATTTGACCAAAGAATTGGCACAATTGATTCATTCAAAAGTTTAAAGTTGGAAGACTTTAAGCTTTTCAATCTTAAACTTTAACTTCCTATTAATGGGCATAGTATTAAATCAGTCATTAAAAAATACCATAATAACTTATATCGGTTTTGGAATTGGAGGAATAAGCACTCTTTTTTTATTTCCTCACATTTTAGGTAAAACATTTTATGGTTTGTCTAATTATATTTTGTCTTGTGCCAATGTAATAATGCCTTTATTTGCCATTGGTATGCAAAACACATTGGTTAAGTTTTATTCCCAATGCAAAACAGAGAAAGAACGTAATGAGTTTTTATCATTTACTGTGTTATTTCCTATTTTATTAATTGTCCTGATCATGTTGATCGGTTTGTTTTTTTATGATGAGATTTCCTTTTTTGTCACCAAAAAGAATCCAATAGTAAAAGATTTTATTTGGCTCATCCCTTTCATCGGGATTTGTATGGCTTATTTCGAAATTTTTTACGCTTGGGCAAGAGTTCATATGCATTCCGTATTTGGTAATTTCATTAAAGAAGTAGGGTTACGATTGTTTTCGTTAATAGCTCTTTTAGGGATTTATTTTAAATGGATTACAGTGGTCGATTTTATTTATTTGACTGCTGGTATTTACTTTGTTGCTTTTTTGGTAACTATGTTTTATGCATTCCGAATTAAAAAACCGGTTTTCCAGTTTACGATCCCTCATAATGTAAAAGAAATTTTAGAATACACATCGTATATTATCTTATCAGGCAGTGTTGCTAATCTGCTTTTGGATGGCGATAAAATTATGCTTAATCAGTATATGGAGATTGGAAATATTGCATATTATTCGGTTGCCACATATATAGCTTTGGTAATTTCTGTACCGAGTCGTGCCATGCATCAGATTGTTTACCCGATTACGGCCAAATTAATGCACGAGAATAAGCATGATGAGCTGAATGATTTGTATAAAAAAACTTCCATAAATCTTCAAATTGTCGGAGGGTTTGTAATGCTTTGTATTTTTGTTAATATCAATCAACTGTATGAGATTGTTCCAAAAGATTACGCAGGCGGAATAGTTGTTGTGTTTATAATTGGACTTTCAAAATATTTTGATTTGATATTGGGGAATAATAATGCGATTATTTTTAACTCAAAGTACTATCGTGCCGTATTGTTTTTGGGAGTAGGATTGGTGGTTTTGACAGTGATATTAAATATGATTTTTATTCCTTTATATGGAATTATAGGTTCAGCATTCGCAACTTTATTATCTATTACCTGTTATAGTGTTGCCAAATTGCTTTTTGTTGTGAAACGAATGCATCTGTATCCATTTACAAAACAGACGCTGTATTCTATCTGGATTACATTTGCTGTTTTTCTATTGTTTTATTTTTGGAAGTTTCCAATGAACCCAATTATAGCAATAGTTTTAAAATCTGTTTTGGTGACTTTTGTGTATGTATTCATCAATTATAAGTTTGTTGTTTCATCAGAAATAAATCAGGCTTTGGATAAAGTGATTTTAAAAATCAGAAGAAACAAATAAAATTTATTGAGAATAAATTTATAATGTCTTCCGGTTGGTATCCCCATGCAGTACTTATTGAAATAACTATGATGAACTGAATTGTTGTAGCAGTCTTAACGCTCCTTTTGTTTTACGAACCAGTTTGGATGAATTTGGTTAGTATAATTAATGTATATACCAAGACATTCAAACCTGCTGCGTTAATTTATCTTGGATCTCATTAAAATTCTGATAGTTTCAGTTATGTAAAATTAATAATCAATAACTTGTTAATTTTTTATTTTGCTTTATTTTTTCTGTAAGTTAAATATTGTTTATTTTGTTTTTAACTTTATTCTGACGATTTTTTTTACTCTTTTTAAATTTATTGTTTTGTAATTACCTATAAATCAGTTATTTATGAATTATGTTTTTAAATATCCCTAAAAGTGGGTATTGTGGAATTATTAAAGGCAGGGTACATTTGTAATGTTAACAAAAAATATAATATGAATGCTTATTAACTTAAATGTCAAAAGATGAAAAATCAGTTTATTAAACAAGAAAAATTACATCTCTTTACAAAAGTTATTGCGAATAAAATTCAAAATGGTTTTGTAGTTATAGAGCAAAATGAAAAAACACCTTTTACGGTACTCTATAAAGAGGGTAAAAAAGTTAACCATAGCTTAAATTTTTTGATTTGTTGCGCAACTCTTGGTATGTGGTCATTACCTTGGTTATATATGACACAGGTTACTGCTAAAGACAAAAAAGTTTTGATTGCAATAGATGAGGAAGGTGTTGTTTTTGAGGAGAACTGTTATTTAGGCTAATTTTAAAGTCTGACAAAGATTGGGTTGTTTAGAGAAAATCACTGTATCTCTGTAGTAAGTGTAAATTGTTTATTAAAAACAATATGTGAATTAAATATATTAATAGAAAAGCCATGAAGCAATATAGACTCATCGCTTTTTAGTTTGACAAAAGAAACTGATTGAAATCTTTTATAATTTTTCTTTTAAATATTTTGCAGTAATTGACTTTTTGTTTTTTGCTATTTCTTCAGGAGTTCCTACAGCGAGTAACTGACCTCCATTCTCACCTCCCTCAGGGCCTAAATCTATGACCCAGTCAGCACATTTTATTAAGTCGAGATTGTGTTCTATTACCAGTATTGAATGTCCTTTCTCTATCAAAGCGTCAAACGAAGCCATTAGTTTTTTGATGTCATGAAAATGCAATCCTGTTGTAGGTTCGTCAAAAACAAAAAGAGCTTTCTCTTTGATAGTTCCTTTAACCAAAAAAGAAGCGAGTTTGATGCGTTGTGCTTCACCGCCGGAAAGCGTAGATGATGATTGTCCCAATTGTACGTATCCCAAACCAACATCTTGAAGAGGCTGCAGTTTTTGTATGATTTTTGTCTGTTTATTTTTTTCAAAGAAAACAATGGAATCATCAATAGTCATGGTTAGAATATCATGAATATTTTTTCCGTCAAAAGCTACTTCTAAAACTTCTTTTTTGAAACGTTTTCCATTACAGGTTTCACAAGGGAGTTGGACATCGGCCATGAAAACCATTTCTACATTTATCGAACCTTCGCCTTTACAGGTTTCACATCTTCCGCCATCAACATTAAAAGAGAAATGCTTGGCTTGATAGCCTCTTACCTTGGAAAGTTTTTCTTTGGCATACAGTTCCCGAATATCATCATAAGCTTTGATGTAGGTTACAGGATTAGATCTGGAACTTCTTCCAATTGGATTTTGATCTACATACTCTATATGTTTTATTTGTGAAAAAGAACCGGAAAGTTCACTGAATTGTCCTGCCTTTTCACCTGCATTATCTATTTTTTTCTGCATGGCAGGAAAAAGAATTTTTTTGACAAGCGTACTTTTTCCACTGCCAGAAACTCCAGTAATCACAGTTAAAACTTCTAGAGGAATGGTAACATCTATATTTTGCAAATTGTTTTCTCTCGCGCCTTTTATTTCAATGAAATTTTTTGATGTTCGTCTTTTCTTTGGAACACTAATTTCTAGTTCACCATTCAAATATTTGGCGGTTAGCGAGCTTGATTTCAAGATTTCGTCATAAGTGCCTTGTGCGACAAGATTTCCGCCTTGTGTTCCTGCTTCAGGACCAATATCGATAATCATGTCGGCGGCTTTCATGATATCTTCATCGTGTTCTACTACAATCACCGTGTTGCCTAGGTCTCGCAATGACAATAAGACTTTAATTAAGCGTTCGGTGTCTTTTGGATGTAAACCTATACTTGGCTCATCCAGAATATACATAGATCCTACAAGACTGCTGCCTAGAGAAGTTGCCAAATTAATACGTTGTGATTCCCCTCCGGAAAGCGTGGATGAATTTCGGTTTAAAGTCAAATAATTCAAACCAACTTCGGTTAAAAATGAAAGACGATTATTGATTTCTATTAATAACCGTTTTGCAATTTGTTTCTCATACTCATCCAGCGAAATGTTCTTGAAAAATTCAGCCAAATGCTTTATCGGTAAATCAACTAGTTCAGAAACTGTTTTTCCATTTATTTTTACATAGGAAGCTTCGACTCTCAAGCGCTTTCCTTTGCAGACATGACATTTGGTTTTACCTCTGTAGCGCGATAGCATTACTCGGTTTTGAATCTTATAATTTTTTTCTTCGAGTTCTTTGAAAAATTCATTTAGCCCTTGGAAATATTTGTTTCCTGTCCAAATTAAATCTTTTTGTTCTTCTGTAAGCTGGAAGAAAGGTTTATGAATAGGGAAATCAAATTTGTAGGCATGATTTACTAATTCATCCCGAAACCATCCCATGCTTTCGCCACGCCAAGGAAAAATGGCATTTTCAAAAATCGAAAGTGAAGTGTTTGGAACAACTAGTTCGGCATCAATTCCTATAATGTTTCCGTAGCCTTCGCAAACAGGGCAAGCACCATATGGATTATTGAAACTGAATAAATGTACGTTTGGTTCCAGAAAAGTAATTCCGTCCAATTCAAAATTATTAGAAAACGTAAGCTTTTTGTCTGAATTTAATTCCTGTAAATAGCAAATTCCTTTTCCTTCAAAAAAAGCAGTTTGCACAGCATCGGATAATCGATTGTAGAATTCTTCTTCATCTTTGACAATGATTCTGTCGATGATAAGTAAGATGTCTTTATGATCTAATGAATGTTGTTCTTCTAAAGAAAAATCATCCAAACGGACCATTTCATTATTGACTAAAATCCTGGCGAAACCTTGCTGTAATAAGACCTTTAGTTTGTCTTCCAATTGTCTTCCCTCTTCAAGATGAATAGGAGCGAGGAGAAGCCATTTACTGTCCTGTTCGAATTTTTTCACTTCACTTACCACATCGGTAACAGTGTTCTTTTTGACTTCTTGTCCTGATACAGGAGAATAGGTTCTTCCAATTCGGGCAAATAATAGTTTGATGTAATCGTATATTTCGGTTGAAGTTCCTACGGTTGAACGCGCATTGGTCGTATTTACTTTTTGTTCGATAGCGATTGCAGGGGCAATTCCTTTAATGTATTCTACTTTTGGTTTGTCTAAACGGCCTAAAAATTGTCTGGCGTATGATGATAAACTTTCTACATAACGGCGTTGCCCTTCGGCATATAAGGTGTCGAATGCTAAACTGGATTTTCCAGAACCGGAAAGACCAGTAATAACTACGAGTTTGTTTCTAGGAATCGCTACATCTACATTTTTTAAATTATGTACTTGAGCTCCTTTTATTATGATGTTTTTCTTTGGATCGAGTTTGGAAATGTCAACTGGCATACTAAAAATGAATTTTCACAAAAGTACTCAATTTTAATATGAATGCCTCTAAAGAATTATAATCTGAATTTACTTTTTAAACCAGTTTTTGTTTTGCAATCTGTATTTTTTAATAATAATTGGGTTAGCGCTAAATTGTTGTTTTGGTCGTATAAGTGGGTTTGTTCTTTTTATCAATCATAATCCAAATATTACATATTATTTTGAAGTAAAAAATACTTTCCTAATTTATTTTATAATGAGCCAAAGATTTATATAACGTTATTCTATTTGGCTTAATTTCAATGTATAACAATGTTTTGACTTTTGTGAAGCCAGAATAATTTGTTAAAAAACATAGCTTTAATTTTTAAAAATGATATTTATTATCTTTTTTCTTGCTTCTTTTAATAATAATTTGTTAAATTTGACAAATGTTTAACTTTGATTAAAACTTCGTAAGCCTATAGCATAGAACTACCTTTTAGAAAGACTACCCCCAAGAATTAACAATCTAAAAAGGAATAGCTATGGCAAATATTCAAAAAACAGATGCTTTATTAGTAAAGGATTATATGGCTGGCGATGAAAACGCATTGGCTATATTAATAAGGAGACATGAGTCCAAAGTGTTTGGATTTATTTATTCTAAAGTTTCGGATAAAGACGTTTCCAATGACATTTTTCAAGATACTTTTATCAAAGTAATCAAAACCTTAAAATTAAATTCATACAACGAAGAAGGAAAATTTTTGCCTTGGGTTATGCGTATTGCCCATAATTTAATTATTGATCATTTTAGAAAGTTAAAAAAAATGCCGATGTACAGAGAAACAGAGGAATTTTCTATTTTTTCTATAATGTCTGATGATTCTCTTACGATCGAAAATCAAATTATTGCTGAACAAGTGGAGGTTGATGTCCGCAGACTAGTTGAAGAGCTTCCTTTGGATCAAAAAGAGGTTTTAATTATGCGTATGTACCAGGATATGAGTTTTAAAGAAATTTCAGAAACTACAGGAGTTAGCATTAATACAGCATTAGGCAGAATGCGGTATGCGATAATGAATTTGAGGAAAATTATAGATAAGCATCAAATTGTTTTGACTAATTGATAATAAAAGGGTTATTACTCCGTTGTAATATAAAATAAAATTTATATTCATATGGAAAAGAATTACTCTAAAGAATTAAAAATTGTCAAAAAAATGAAACCAGATAAAGAAGTTGTTTCTTTTTTATTAAACTACTCTAAAGCATTGAAAATGTTTAAAATAGAGGAAAAGGTTTTTGAAATTGTAGTAAATTAATTTTTATAAGTTAAAAGTATTTTAATCTATACCAAATTAGAATATCCGCAAATTTCACTAATTTTTTATAAAATTAGTGAAATTTGTTATTTAAGGCTGTGATTATTTTTTATCAAATTCACTCAAAACCGATTTTCGCCCAATCGTTCTGGTAATAATATCTTTCTCTAAATTCCATCCTCTCGCAGGTGAATACTCACGTCCGTACCAAATAATCTGTAAGTGAAGATCATTCCATAATTCTTCAGGGAAAATACGTTTGGCATCCTTTTCGGTTTGAACTACATTTTTGCCATTTGTTAAGTTCCAGCGGTACATTAGCCGATGAATGTGAGTGTCAACTGGAAAAGCAGGAACTCCAAAAGCTTGCGACATTACAACGCTGGCCGTTTTATGTCCTACAGCAGGCAATTCTTCCAAAAATTCAAAACTCTGCGGTACAAGCCCATTGTGTTTTTCTATCAAAATTTGTGACAATCCATGAATCCCTTTCGATTTCATTGGAGATAAACCGCAAGGGCGGATGATTTCCTTGATTTCTTCCACAGACATTTTAACCATATCATACGGATTGTCGGCTTTAGCAAAAAGTATGGGAGTAATTTGATTAACCCGCACATCTGTGCATTGTGCCGAAAGTAAAACGGCAATCAGTAAAGTATAGGGATCTTTATGGTCTAGCGGAATCGGGATTGTGGGATATAGTTTATTCAACGTATTTATAACAAATGTTACGCGTTCCTGTTTGGTCATTTTTTTGAGTTGCTGGGTTACTAAGAATCTGAGTTTTTAATATTATCTTTTAAATGTAAAAATAGTATTATTTAGTTTTTGAATTGAATTTGAATGCCACTTTTTACAAAACTTAGTACCTTAGCAACTTAGTAACCCAGCAACTCAAAAAAATGACTACATTAAAAATAGGAGAGCAAGCCCCACAATTTTCGGGGATAGATCAAGATGGAAAATCACATCAATTAGCAGATTATAAAGGAAAAAAACTGGTGGTTTTCTTTTATCCAAAAGCTTCTACACCTGGATGTACAGCAGAGGCTTGTGATTTAAGGGATAATTTTGAGCGTTTTCAAGCTAATAATTATGCACTTTTGGGAGTAAGCGCAGATAGCGCTAAAGCACAAACAAAGTTTAGAGATAAATATGAATTTCCTTTTCCGTTATTGGCTGATGAAGATAAGTCAGTAATAAATGCTTTTGGAGTTTGGGGGCCAAAAAAGTTTATGGGAAGAGAATATGACGGTATTCACAGAACCACTTTTGTAATTGATGAAAACGGAATCATTATGGATGTTATCTCTGCTGTAAAAACTAAAGAACACGCTGAGCAAATTTTAAAATAAATCAAAATCACCACAAGAGAATTCCTTTTGTGATGATTTTATAGATAATCTGTAACGTCTAGATAATCGATATCATTATTAAGGTTGTTGTTGTCTCTAGAAAACTTTAATTGAGATTGTAAATAGCTTAATTTTTTTAAATTTTGGAATTGTTTTAATTGGGGTAGAATTGTTGTGTTAAATTGTTCTTTTAATGATTTAAATTGATTAACATTTTCGATGTAAAATTGATATTTAAATTTTTGTCCGTTTTCGATGAATTTTATTGAATTCTCAATTCCATTATATGTCAGATGGTCCCCACCATAAAACCGACCTTTATAAGCGAATATATTGATTTCGATTTCATGTAAATCTCTCCATTTGTGAATCGTAGTATTTTGATTTTCGTTAATCTCAATATTGTTTTCTGAAAAAACAACTACTATTGTTTTTTGAATCATTTTCAAATGAGTGAATTTACCATTTGTAATTCTATTAAATTGTATAAAGCAGATGATACCAAAAATGATGCTAAGACAAAATATGGGGTGTTTGGTATTTATCCCGTAAACGAAAGGAATAAAAGTAATTGATACTATGATTATAATTAAAAATATTTCTAGTATAGTTGGCTTTTGGTGAATTACAATAGGCAATTTCATTTTTGTTATTTATGCTTAAATTATTTTGGTTTTAATACTTTTTATCAAAAATATATAATAACTTTTTGGTATTTAAGTTTTTCTTGATATTTAAAAAAAATCCAAGAAAAACGATTTGTCTTTCTTGGATTTTTTAAATTTAGATTAAATTATTTACTCTCCTCTAAAAGTGTGTTTGTCTGATAGCCAAAAAGATGTTTTTCTTTAATAATTTCGGCTACTCCTGAAGGAAGCATTGGTTCCCAGCCCGGTTTTCCTGCGCTAATCATTTTTAATACTTCGCGGGAGAATACTTCTAATATTTCGGGGTTGTAATCTTCGATATCTACCACTTTTCCATTGAATTTAAAGAATTTGTATAATTCTTTCATTCTAGGATGCACTTTTAAGTTTTTGGAAGTAATGATTTCTCCTTCTTCACCAAGCATTGGATATAAAAAGACTTTCATATCGCGGTAAAATAATTTCCCAAAGGCTTCTAAAATTCCACCGCTTAAATGGCGGTAGTATTTCTCGTCAAATATATCTACTAAGTTGTTTACACCCATGGCAAGCCCCATTCTGGCTTTGGTATAATTAGAGAAATATTCAACTACTTTGTAGTATTCTTGGAAGTTGGATATCATTACAGTTTGTCCCAATGAGCATAGCAATTCGGCACGATCCATAAAATCTCTTTCGTCAATTTCTCCGTCAGACCGAAGATTAGACAGCGTTATTTCGAAAATAACCAAAGTGTTTTCTTTTTCTACCTTATTTTCTTCCAAAAACATCTTTAAGGAATTGGCATACATATCCATGTTTACCTTGGTAACCGGACGGAAACTTCCTCTAAAAGCAAGTATGTTTTTTTTGTAAAGAATGGCAGCTGGCAGAACATTTTTTCCTTTTGGGTTGAACATTACGGCATCGGTCATACCGTTTTTTACCAGTTGCAGACTCATTAAACGATTATCAACATCAGCAAAACGTGGGCCTGAGAAATTAATAGTGTCAATCTCGAGTTGGTCTTTATCTAAGTGATCGTATAAATAGCGCAGTAATTTTTTTGGGTCATTGTATTTGTAGAAAGCACCATAAATAAGGTTAACTCCTAAAACTCCTAATGTCTCTTGTTGTAATCTGGAATCAGTTTCTTTGAAACGGATGTGGATAATTATTTCATTATAGTCTTCGGTTGGATCCAACTGGTATCTAATTCCAACCCAGCCATGGCCTTTAAATTGTTTGGCAAAATCTATGGTAGCAACAGTATTGGCGTAACTGAAAAACATTTTGTTAGGATGTTTTGTCCGGCTTAATCGTTCCTCGATCAATTCTCCTTCAAAAGTCAACATTTTTTTTAGTCGGCTTTCAGTTACATAACGGCCGTCTTCTTCAGTTCCGTAAACGGCATCGCTAAAGTCTTTGTCATAGGCCGACATGGCTTTTGCGATTGTTCCAGAGGATCCTCCTGATCTAAAAAAATGTCTAACTGTTTCTTGACCAGCTCCAATTTCAGCAAAAGTTCCGTATATATTTTCGTTTAAATTAATACGAAGTGCTTTGTCCTTTAAGGAAGGGATTTGCTCGATAACTTTGTCTCCTTTTAGTTTTATCTTTTTGGCTTCCATTTTTTTTGTTTAAATTCGGCAATTATGTCACAAAGTTAACTAATTAGGCTTCTCATAAAAGAGAATTAATTCTATTTTTGTAAAAAAAACAAACAAATTGAAGGTATATTTTTTAGGTACTGGCACATCCCAAGGGATTCCAATTATAGGAATTGATCATGAAGTTTGCAAAAGCACTGATTTTAAGGATAAAAGGCTCCGGGTTTCAGCTTGGATTTCGTGGGAAGACCATTCGTACGTGATCGATTGCGGACCTGATTTCAGACAGCAAATGCTGTCATCTAACTGCAGAAAATTAGACGGAATCCTCTTTACCCATGAGCATGCTGACCACACTGCTGGTTTGGATGATATTCGGCCTTTTAATTTCAGACAGGGACCGATTCCAATATTTGCTCATGAAAGAGTGCTTGTCAATATAGAAAAACGTTTTGATTACATATTCGAAACTGTCAATAGATATCCTGGATCGCCTTCGGTAAAAATTATTGAAATCGAAAATAATAAGCCTTTTTCAATTGGTAATAAAACAGCTATTCCGGTAAGTGTGTGGCATGGAGATTTGCAGGTTTTTGGATTTAGAATTGATGATTTTGCTTATTTGACAGACGTAAAAACTATTGATGAAGAAGAAATAGCTAAACTAAAAAATCTGAAAGTTTTGGTTGTTAATGCATTGCGGGAAGAACCTCATAATACTCATTTTAATTTGAAGGAAGCGCTCGATTTTATAGCTTTGCTAAAACCTGAAAAAGCCTATCTGACACATATTAGCCATATGCTCGGTTTTCATGAAGAGGTTCAAAAAAAACTGCCGGAAAATGTTTTCTTGGCTTACGATAATTTAGAAATTACAATTTAATCCACCAATGAAAAAATCATTACTCCTTTATGCTTTAATTCTGTCTTTAGTCTTTAATGTTTATACGTATATGTATTTAAGCAAAGAAGTGGCTTTTGAGCAGGATAAATATAAAAAATCGACTGCTAAGCTAAAAGACAGCTTGCAGGCGGTTACCAATAAACTTTCCGATGCTGATTATTTTTCATTGGAAAGAAATGAAAACGCCCAAAATTATTTCGACTCGGCTAAACCTGATAAAATCAGAAATTATGCGACCTTAGTTCCTTATGTTACTGCTCAATTATTGGATTTGAACGCGAATCCAAAAGGTAATCCTTATACGGGACAAGAACAATTGGGAGCCAATAAATTTATTATCAATAAAGTAAAAGTGCTAAATCACCGCTGGATAATAGCAGATTATAGTGATGGCGAATATTGGGGTGAAGTATTGCTGAAGTATTTTATCAACGAAGATGAAAGCGTTTCTTTTGAAGTGAATCAATCAATTATATACCAAAAGTAAAAAAGTAAGAGTTTTTAGTTTTCAGCCGCAGTCCATACTGAAAACTGTGGCTGAAAACTTATTTTATTTACCAGAAAGCCAATTTTTGAAATCAAAAAAGTTTTGCGGAGCAACACCATGACCTACAGGGTATTCTTTGTAAGTGATTGTTACGCCTAATTTTTCTAAAATTCCAGGTGTTTTTCTAGCCCAATCTACTGGTATTACCTGATCTACTGTTCCGTGAGAGGCAAATATTTTGAGCTTGCTTAAATTATTTTTTAAGTAATCTTCAGTTACAATTTCTAAATTAAGATAACCGCTCATTGCTACTACTTTGTTTACTTTTTCTGGATATGAAAGTGCAACGGCATAACTTAAAATCGATCCTTGGCTAAAACCAATCAGATTGACATCATGGGTATCAATAGGGTAGTTAGCGATTAATTCATCAATAAAACCGGCAATTACATCTCTTGAAATTCGTGCCTGTTCATTATCTGAAAATTTATTTTGGTCTGCATCAAAATTTATGGCATACCATGCATAGCTTCCGTATTGAAGGTCATAAGGAGCACGAGCTGAAATAATATAATACTCGTTTGGCAATTCTGTGGCAAACGAAAATAAATCGGCTTCGTTACTGCCGTATCCGTGAAGTAAAAGCAATACAGGATTTTTATCGAGAATCACTTTAGGCTCTCGTATTTTATATTCTAAGGATAGATTCATTGTTTGATTTTAGATTTAGAATTCAGATTTTAGACTTGAACGAAAGTGAACAGGCTAAATAATTCTTGATTTTGAAATTTTATTTAAGATATGTTTTTAAGCCATTTTTGGAAATATTCCCCAAGCAATGGAACTGGCTTTGTTTCCCCTTTTATGGCACTGAAAATACCATAAGTCCACAAAACAGAAACGAAAATCCACATAGGAGCAGAAATCATCAAGCTGTTAAAATTGCTAATGATTAGTCCCAAAGAAATAAACGTAAGTGTAAGTCCCAGTCCTTGACGGATGTGAAAGGAAGCAAATTCGTTTTTGTCTTCACTGTTCATTGACATGGCGATTAATACGCCAATGCCCAAAATATAACTGGTAATTGCAGTTGTTTTTCCGGCTTCGATGTTGTTATTCATTATTTTTATCCTAAGATTAATTTCCCTTGGTTCAGAATTCCGTAGGTTTTGCCTTTTAGAGCTGTACCTAAAAAGGCTGAATTTTTTGATTTTGAAAGTATATTTTCATTTGTGAAAACGCTAGTGCCTTCTGGGTTGAATAAAGTAATATTGGCTATTTCACCTTCGCTGATGCTGTTAGCTGGAATGCTGAAAATCGATTTTCCTGCAGTAAATTTTTGGATTATTGTTTCTAATGGCAGAACAGTCATCAATGCGCCAAAAGCGCTTTCCAGTCCGATAGTTCCGTTTTTTGCTAAATCAAATTCCATTTTTTTGTGTTCGATATCTATTGGATTGTGATCAGATGTGATTAAATCTATGGTTCCGTCCATAACTCCATTGAGTAATGCTTGTCTGTCACTTTCGGCTTTCAATGGCGGTGTTACTTTAAAACGCGTGTCAAATTCTTCCAGTTTTTCATCAGTCAATACTAAATGATGAATAGTTACACTGCAGGTTACGTTTAGTCCTTTTGCTTTAGCTTCTTTAATTAATTGAACTGATTTTGCTGAAGAAATTGTTGGAATATGCATTTTGCCTCCTGTGTATTCCAGTAAAAATAAGTTTCGGGCAATTTGCAGTTCTTCGGCCAAATCTGGAATACCTTTCAGTCCCAATCGGGTGGAAACAATACCTTCATTGGCAACGCCGTTTCCTTTTATTTTATCGTCTTGTGCAAAAGCGATAACCAGTCCGTCAAAATCCTGTACATATTGCAGGGCTATTTTTAGCAAATTGGCATTGTCTAGGCTTTTTGTATAATCACCAAAGGCAATAGCTCCGGAATTTTTCATATCATACAATTCGGCCATGTCTTTGCCTTCACTTTCTTTGGTTAAAGCTCCAATTGGGAAAAGTTGTGTTGCAAAACCGTTGGCTTTGTTTTTTACAAAATTTACTTGTGCTTGATTGTCAATGATTGGATAGGAATTGGGTTGCAATGCGATGGCAGTAAAACCGCTTTTGGCAGCAACATCCAGTCCGTTTGAGATAGTTTCTCTATCTTCAAAACCTGGCTCTCCAAGGGAAACACTGCTGTCAAACCATCCTTGGGAAAGATGAAGATTGTCTAGTTTTAGTTCTTCGATGTTATCTGCATTAGGAAGTGCCGTTCCAATTTTTTTTATAAAACCATCAGCAATTAAAAGATCAGCAGTCTGGTTGTTAAAGGGACTTTTCGAATCAATAATTTTGGCGCTTCGGATGATTATTTTCATAGTGCTTGTTTAATTATTTGGTACTACCGCAAGTTGTTGGTAATGTTTTTTTGCTATCAATTATGACTTAATTTTTTAAATAAATTTGTGGCAATTTGTGTAATCTGTGTCGGATTTTTTACTTCACAAATTTGATAATTGCCATTTCCAATGCCAGAAAAAGCAGTGCAAAGATAATAAACCATTTCCAAATCTGATTGTCGCTTCGGTTGCTTTGAAGCGTGTCAAAAATGGTTGAAATGGAATCACTTGTTTTATAATCGGATAATAGGGCTTCGTTCACTTGGTCCAGATTACTTTCTGTTCTAGGGTAATTAAAACTGATGTTTTCTATTGGTTTTTTAGAATCATATATCGTGTAATTGCCTGCCTTTTCGGGGTAGTCACTAAAGAATAACTGCACTTTATTATTTAACAGCTGTTGTACCGGAATAAATTGTTCTTCAGTATTTTTTACAGTTAAAATTTCATCTTTAGCCAAATTAACTGAAACTAGGTAGGAAGTGTTATTGCCAATGGTGTTTGCATTAATTCCATTATTTAGCTTGCTTAAAGCCATTTTATAAAAGACAGGAACAATCAAAGGAGACTGTTGGAAATTAGAGTTCGAAGTGTTTAAAGGCGCCGAAAATACATAAACAGATGAAACGGAATTCTGTAATCCTACTAAAAAAGGTGATTGGTCATCAAAACTTAAAACTGCTGGACTTGCGGCGGAAACAGTAAAACCTTTTTTGATTTTTGGATATTGAAAATTATTGGTTTTATTTTCGAAAACACCAGCAAATAACGGATGACTGAAATTTATTTTAGTAATCAGTTTTTCATTCGATTCCAATGATTTGAATTGAGTGCTGCCAAATTGATTTAATAACGTATTTAAATTAGGGACTGATGCTGTTTCGGATGGAATTACAATTAGATTTCCTCCTTTTTTGACAAAGGATTTCAAAGTGGTTTGTAGCGCTTGAGGGATTTCGTCCAGTTCATTTAAAATAATAGCATCCTGCTTGTCGATAAGATTGTAATCTAATGAGTTGATTGTAAAAGAACTGTAATTGAATTCATCATTGGTGTAAATCCGACTCAGGAAATTATTTTTTTCGGGTGTTCCAATACTGATGATGTTATTCTTTTTAATTTTTGAAATACTAAAAAATAATTTGTTATCATATGCTAGATCATTGTCTTCTATAGAAACATAACCGTGAAAAGCCTGTTTTGGAATAGTGAAATTGATGGTTTCTTTTTTGTTTTTAAAATTAATAATGGTTTTTGCAATCAGTTTGTTTTGATTGTATAAAGCCATCGAAACAGGTTTGAAATCTTCGCTGTAATTGGTAGTGTTAATGCTTAATTCGTAGAAATCATCAAGTGTTTGGCGGATAAAAACACTGTCTATCGCTACATTATTCTTTTGTTCTGCCTTTGGAATAATGAAATACGGAATATTATCCGTTTCAATATTCTTTAATTGATTTGGAGTTAATCCCACAGCATCAGTAATGACCACAATATCTTTTTTGAAGGCCGATTTATGTGCTTTTACTTTTGCTAAAATATTGTCTAATTGAAAAGGTACTGGGCTGTATTTTAGATTTTGCAGCTCATTTTGAATAGTTCTAATATCGGTATCCCAGTAACTGTCGGTATTGGTAAGCAACGAAAAATTAGCGTTTTCAGGAGTTTCTTCTAATAGTTCTTGAATAGCTCGTTTTAATAATTCCCCTTTTTTTCCTTTGGCCTGCATACTAAAGGAATTGTCCAGAATAATATACATTTTGTTACTGGCATTTTTGCTGTCTTTTGATTCGAAAAAAGGTTGTGCAAAAGCCAGAATTATACATGTCAATAAAAGAAGACGGCATGCCAAAAGCAACCATTTTTTGATTTTAGAACTTTTTCGGGTTTGGATCGAAAGGGCTTTTAGAAATCGGACATTGGTAAAATATTCTTTTTTGAAACGTCTTAATTGGAATAAATGCACCAAAATTGGAACAATCAACAGAAAAAGAAAGTATAGAATTTCGGGTTGTTTAAAATGCATTCTAAGGTTTTGTTTGCTTCACAGGGTTTATTACAATTGGACTCCTTGAATTAGTGAGTCAAAAATACAAATTTGTTGACAGTTTCTTATAATGTTGCTATTATTTTTCAAAAATGGAAACAAATAAGGAGATTCTGAAAGATTATAAGTATTTTAGCTCTTCTGAAAATTATTTATATGAAAAAAGTATACTTATTGCTGCTATTAATCATTACTGTTACTTCAATACAGGCTCAAAAAAACATTCTAAATCTTATTGTTGGGACTTATACTAATTCATGCAGCAGTAGGGGAATTTATGTATATGAGTTTAATACTAAAAAGGCTCAAATCAGATTGAAAAAAAGTTCCGATAGTATTGCTAGCCCTAGTTATGTATCACTTTCTAAGGATGGTAAATTTTTATATGCAGTTAATGAAAGCGGAAATGAAAGTACGGTAAGTTCTTTTAGTTTTGATCCGGCAAGCGGAAAACCAAGTACTATAAATAAAGTAGACTCCAAAGGTGCAGATCCTTGTTACCTTATCAATGATGATAATAATGTGATTGTGGCTAATTATTCAGGAGGGAATATTGCAGTTTTTGGGAAAAATGCAGATGGCAGTTTAACAGAAGCTAAGCAAGTAGTGCAGCATTATGGGAAAGGAGTAAATCCTGATCGGCAAGAAAAAGCACATGTGCACATGGTTTATTTTTCGCCAGATAAAAAATATGTTTTGAGCAATGATTTAGGCACGGATAAAGTATACGTGTATAATTATAATCCCACCGCCGTTAGCGATGTTTTAACCCTGAAAGACAGTGTTTCTGTAACTCCCGGAAGTGGCCCTAGACATTTAAAGTTTAGCAAAAACGGAAAATATGTATACCTATTACAAGAATTAGATGGTTCATTGACATCGTTCAGTTATAAGGAAGGAAAACTTACAAAAGTCTTTGAAACGACTATTTTGTCAAAAGATTTCAAGGGTACATTTAGCTCTGCAGATATTGAGATTTCTCCAAATGGAAAGTTTTTATATGCATCCAATAGAGGGGAAGCAAACAATATTTCGGTTTTTAAGATTTTAAAGAAAGGAAAATTACAATTGAAAGGGCAAACCGGCACATTAGGCAAAGGACCGAGGAGTTTTGTAATTGACCCTACAGGAAAGTTTCTTTTGGTCGGACATCAATATACTAACAATATTGTAATTTTTAAGATTCACAAAAGCAAAGGAACATTAACAGATTCAGGAAAAAGTTTTGATTTGTGTTCTCCTGTCTGTTTGATTTTTGGTGAGACAGTGACTGACGTTAAAAAAAGGAAATAATAAATACATTTCATAAAAAAAATAACCCGCGATTCGATCACGGGTTATTTTTTACAGAAAACAGAAAATCCTATTTCTTATCTTTTCTTTTTTTAGCTTGGTTTTTCAGCATATTTCTATTGACAGAACCGTGAGTTTTTTTCTTGGTAACACCAGGTCCTCCCAAATTAACTTTCTTATTTTTTTTGCTTTTTTCGTGAAAAGCCCCATCGCCTTCCAGCTTTGTTTTTTTCATCAAAAGCTTAATAGGCTGTCTGTCTTTTTCAGGGCCTATTAGTTTCTCCGAAATCTCGACTTCTTCAGGAAAAATTTCATATTTTAACTCGGTATCCATCAAAATTTCAATGGCAATTTTTGATTCTTCTTCACGAGGAGCAATTAAACTTATAGCTGTACCAGTTGCGTCTGCACGGCCTGTTCTACCAATACGGTGCATGTATAATTCCGGTAATTCCGGCATTTCAAAGTTGATGACATGAGTAATGTTAGAAATATCCAAACCTCTCGCCATAATGTCGGTGGTAATTAAACCGCGAAGGTTTCCTTCTTGAAATTCAGCCATCGTACTCAAACGATAATTTTGAGATTTATTGGAGTGAATAACTCCAAACTGACCTTCAAAATCTTCTTCGATGCGTTCGTGAACCATATCGGAAATCTTTTTGTTATTCACAAAAACCAATACGCGGCTCATATCGTCATTGGTTTCTAATAAATGTTTTAAAAGATTGATTTTGGTATTGAAATTTGGGACTTGATACGTAAGCTGCTTAATATTTTCCAAAGGTGTCCCTGATGGCGAAAGCGTGACTTCTTCCGGATAGTCAAAGAAATCATTCAAAATGGCATCCACTTCATCAGTCATTGTTGCCGAAAAAAGAATGTTTTGGCGTTTTTTTGGCATCATAGCCAAAATCGAAGTCAACTGCGTGCGAAAACCTAAATTTAGCATTTCGTCAAACTCATCAATAACAAGTTTTTGCATTTCTTCAAAACGGATTACATTGTCTAATGTTAAATCCATAACCCTTCCAGGTGTTCCTACTAATATATCACATCCTTGATAAACTGTAGTTTTTTGAGTATTGATATTAACCCCACCAAAGATGCCAATTGTACGAACAGACATGTATTTGGTTAATTTTTCTACCTCCTCAACAACCTGAACCACAAGTTCTCTGGTTGGAACAAGGATTACTATTTTTGGAGTATGTCCAGGAGTAAATTTGTATAATTTTAAAAGAGGCAATAAATAGGCAAATGTTTTACCAGTACCAGTTTGTGCAATCCCCATCATATCACGGCCTGACATTATCACAGAAAAAGTTTTTTCCTGAATAGGAGTAGGAGATGTAAAACCTAAATCGGTTATTGCTTTTTGTACAGATTTAGGGAGGTTGAATTGTTCGAAAGTACTCATTTGTAATTTAATTTTGTGCAAAGATAGGTTTTTTGAAACTAAGGATAGAAAGTCATGCAAACTTTGACTTTATTTCGAAATTGCTGTAAAAAAAACTCTGTGTTATTATTTTGAGATAGTGTATAAAGGTTGATGATTTTTATGAAATTACTTTTTTAAACACTAAATATTTACAGTGAGGGTTTTATTTGGCTTTATACTACGTTTTGTTTTTGCGAATGATAGGCTTCTTTTTCAAGTATGAACTCAAGAATTTTGTGCAAATTTATGCATAAATACTTTTTAGTAGAAATAGGTGAAAAGCAATAAAATTGTCTTTGAAATATAATTGTAGGCGTAATTCATTATCATTTCATGAAAAAATGAGCGAATAGAAAAGGGATTTTTGTCCGGAAGATTTGTCTATCTAAATCGGATTTCCCATGACAGCGAAAGGGTCGAAATCCAGAAAAAATTGCCTTGGTCAAATGGAATTTCCTGATGAATAATCCCGACTTGAGCGCCCCAAGCATTCTGTTTGCTGTTGGTAGAAAAATAATAACCAACATTCAGTTTTTGGGATTTAAGATTTACAATTCGTTTATCATTTGCAAAATAATAATTCTGATTGAGTTCTGGAGAAATCCCAATTCCGGCATTAATGCCGAAATAATTATCAGCATCGCTTCTGTATTTTCTGTACGTTAATGTCCCTGAGGAGCTTAATCCATTGTCTCCTGGGGTAAAATAAGGACGTAACGACCAGTAGTCATTTCCGTTGTACCACGTCACAGAACCTGTGTAAATCATAGTGGTTGTGTCGTATTGCAAAGCTCTAAATCCTAGCGAAACTTCAAAACTTTTGGGAAGCGATTTAAAAATTTCTCCACCATATCTATAATCAGGGAATAAATACGAATCTGATACTCCAAAGTTTAGATAGGCGTACATTCCTTTTGCAATTTTCGGATATAAATCGATCTCAAACTGAGTCCCATAATCCCCAAGTCTTCTATCGATATTTGCCCTTGCAATAATACTGCCGTACTTGGTTTGGCGTCCATATTTTATCGCATTGTAAATCATAGGGTCATATACTTCCGAGTAAATATCAATTTCAGAAGTAACACCAATGGTATTATTTCTAACTATTTTTTTCAAATTCGAATCAGATTGTTTGGCTATAGAGTCGTTTGGAATTTTGCTTGATAGCGTTTGTACCGCACCTGCTGTAGCAGACGGAATCATTGTGCTTTCTTGAGCTTTTTTTTGCAGGTCCTGTATTTCGGTATCATTTGGGAAAATTTTCAGTGCTTTCTTTGATAATTTCAAAGCAAGAAAAGGATTGTCTCCCCACATTTCATTTTTGATGGCTCCTATCCATGTGGTTTTCCTATTTGTATCTTTTCCTAAAATTCTTTGAAATTCGGTTCTTGCTTTTTTATAATCTCCATCCCAAGCATAAGTCGAAGCCAAAAATTCACGAACATCATGATAATTAGGATATTTAGTCAAGATATGCAGTAATGTATCTTGTGCTTGCTTTCTGTTTTTGTTGAATGCCAAATCGCGGGCCGTTTTAAATGACACGTCGGGATCGCCATTGAATGCTTTTTCCTGTCCAATCATTAGAAACGTGCCTGAAAATAATGTTATAATAAGTAAAATATAATTTTTTTGAAAATTTTTGTATTCGTTTTTTATATGATTATTCATTACTTCTGTTTTTTGAACTGTTTATTATTTCTTGCGCCCTTACCATCTTTACCTTGATATTAGGATTTTTTATGCCTTTCGATAATGCAAGTTTACCAATTTCTATAGTTTTTTCGTTTCGTTTGTCCCACCAATATACATCCATTAGAGTTAAATAACCCTCGTCATAAAAAGGCGTTTTTTCGATGACAATCTGCAATTCTTTTTCTGATTTTTTATATTCTCCTTCCCATCCCAGAGTTTTGGCTTTTAAGATTTGTGCATCAGCATAGTTAGGCACTTCACTTAGTATAAAATTGCAAAGTAATCGAGCCGTTTTATATTCATTTTTGGCAGCCAGATCTCTAGCTGCTAAAAATATTTGGTCATCGTTTAATTCTTTAGTCAATTTCTCAATGATAATTTGCTCTTCTTTTGAAAACTGATAGTCCTTCTGTTTGTTTAAATCTAATGATTTTGGAATGATTTTGTTTTTTTGTGTCAAGTAGGCATTCAGTTGCTTAAAAGCATTAAATTTGTTAGAAATAGTGTTTAAAACATTGCTATCACTGATTTTTTCGGTATCAAAGTTATCTTTTATCTTATACAATTCGCCTCTGGAATACATATAATCTTTATAAACATAATCATCAATAGTCCCTTTATTTCGAGTCAAAGGAATGTCTTGAGTATTTCTGAAATCTTTTGCCGTGTCAAGTCCTTTTCCCATCCAAGCGGTTTGATCCAGTTTGTTAAAATTATAATTGTTAAACAAAAAAGAAACTAAACTTGGTGTAACATCCCAGTGCGAAGAAACCGATTTAAAAGATTCGGTTTTCTTAAGCATCGGGCTAAAAATATATAAAGGCACGTGAAAACGGCATAAATTATCTTTTTGTTCAATAGGAATCAAACGGTGATCGCCGGTAATTATAAAGATGGTGTTTTTATAATCGGGTCTTTTGGCGTATTCTTTCATATAGTCTTTAATAGAATTATCAGTATAATTCAAACAGGCAAAAATATCTTTATAAGAACTGATATTCTCTTTTTGAGATTTAAGATTTGGATGTGTATCAATAATGCCGTCAATTTTTTTCAAATAATCTTTTTTTGTTGGAAAATCAAAAGGTTCGTGAGTGGTAAGTGTTTGTATAATGTCTAAACGCGGCGATTTTATTTTATTGGTTTCAATAAGTTTTTTTTTGAAAATTTCAGCATCAGGATATCCCCAGGAAAAACCTCTCGAGTTGGCTTTGATTTGAGTGTATTCAGAGCCATAATTATTTTTGTCGATTATATTATCGATACCGTTTTTCTCCAAAAAGTTAATTTTTCTGTCAAAATTGGAATCATCACCAGAATAGAATGAGGTGGTGTATTGATTGGCTTTTAGTATATTTATAATGGAAAAATGCGAAGGTATCGGATTTAATTCCAAGAACCCTTTTTCTCCATACGTCAGCGAACCCAATAATGATGAAAGTACAGCATAAGTTCTTCCTCCATTACTTAAAAAATTTTCCCAATACAATGATTTTGGAATCATCGAATCCAAATATGGCGTAAATCCTGCATATTCATTTTTACCAATAAATTCGGCTCCAAGACCTTCAACGATAATAAAAACAATATTTGGTTTTTCATCAGTTATATTAAAATAAGGTGCCAAAACATCTGGAGTTGCTTTAAAGGGTTTCAGCATCGGATATTCCGATTTGAATTTGATGTTTTGATCGTTGCTGGCTATATCTTTGTCTCTTTCAAACCGGATAATATCCTTGGTGAGAAATGCTAATTTATTTTCGTATGCTGTATCAGATAAATTAGAAAGAAGGAGTTTTAAACTGCCAGTAATAAGAATTAATGCTATTGCAGTTATTGAAACCAGCCGTTTGTTAGCAAATTTTGTAAAAACGAAATTGATTCCTAAGTACAATAAAGGAATGATTATAAATGGCATAAAGAACATAAAAGAGAGCGGTTCTGATGCTGTTATCGTGAGGTACATATCCGAAAATGAATATCCTAATAAATCGGCTCCCAGGTTGACAAGCGTGGTGCAGCTGTATTTTACCAATGCAAATTGCACGAGTACAACTAGAGTAAAAAGTACCGTCATGAATTGTATGGAAAACGTTTTTCGCATATACCCAATAAGTATAAATAAAGGTAAAAGCACTAAACTCACAATTATGGCTGACCAAAAATCATTTATTAGTTTATAGCAAATATTCGTACCAATATTAGGGTCTGCGATACTGTTTGATGTTTTTGAGTATGTTTCGAAGAAACTTGACAGCCAAAAAATAAGAACTAACGAGGCGGTGAGATACAAGTATTTTTAAGTGATGAAATTTCATTTTTTTAAATTTAGATTCTGCAAAGCTTTGTTTTTTCCAATTTCATTTTTTGTCGCTTCAAATCTTGGCAGAAATAAATCGTAAGTGTATCTATTGAAAATTAAAACAGCGATTAATAAAATACAACCACAGATTTGGATAGGCAAAATTATTCTGATAAAATAATGAATAAACACATCCATCGATAAAAGGTATGTTTTAGGAGTTTACATAAACTAAACTACTTGCTAATTTTCTTTAAGAGATTAAAAGATAATTATAAAGATAATCAATATTCTAAATGTAGGAAAATAAATTAAATGCAGATTGGCATGAACTAAAATTAATTCTGATCAAAAAAAATCAAGTACAAGTATATGTATGCAGAAATAAAAAAAATTGTGGGAAAAGATATTTTAGAACCCCTCAAATACTCCCAATCCAAACAGAGCAAAATCATATTTTACAGGATCATTGGGGTCGAGTTCACGGAGTTTTGTGTCTAGTTCTGTCAAGGCTTTTCCATCGTTTTGTTTTCTTGTAAGCAAACCTAGTTTTCGGGCTACATTTCCAGAATGGACATCAAGCGGGCAAGATAGAAGTGAAGGTGGAATGTTTTTCCAAATTCCTAAATCTACACCTTTGTTGTCCTGACGGCACATCCATCTTAGGTACATGTTAATGCGTTTTGCCGCAGAACCATTCATTGGGTCTGAGATGTGTTTTTGGGTTCGGTTTTGATGCGGAATTTCGAAGAATGCTTTTTTGAATTCTGAAATGCTTTTTTGCATCGAATCGGTTTCCTGATGTTTAGAAAAAACAGCTTCAAGTCCGCCATGATTTTTGTAAATGTGCTGCAGTCCTTTTATGAAACTTATGAAATCTTGCCCGTTGAAGGTTCTGTGAACAAAGGATTCTAATTGCTCTAAATTATCTTCGCTATGGGAAAGTACAAAATCATAAGGAGAATTACCCATCAAATTCATCATCTTATGAGAGTTTTTGATAATCATTTTTCGATTGCCCCAAGCAATTGTTGCACTCAAAAAGCCAGCAATTTCAATGTCTTCTTTTTGCGTAAACAAATGCGGGATTTGGACAGGGTCGCTTTCAATAAAATCTAGGGTATTGTATTGAACAACTTTTTCGTCAAGGAAAGTTTTGAGTTCAGTTTGATTCATTTTAGTTATGGATTGCTAATTTGGCCATCTACCATTATTAATTTTCGATCAGCCATATTAGCCAATTCTTCATTATGGGTTACAATCACAAATGTTTGCCCGAATTTATCCCGCAGCTGAAAAAATAATTGGTGTAAATTTTCTGCAGAGTGCGTATCCAGATTTCCGGAAGGTTCATCGGCGAAAATAACATCGGGTTTGTTGATCAATGCTCTCGCAACAGCCACACGTTGCTGTTCACCACCTGAAAGTTCGTTTGGCTTGTGATTTATTCTATGGGATAATCCTAAATATTCTAATAGTTTTTTTGCTTCTTTTTCGGTTTCAGAAACTTTTTTCCCAGCAATATATGCAGGAATACAAACATTCTCTAATGCTGTAAATTCTGGGAGCAATTGATGAAATTGAAAAATAAATCCCAAATTTAAATTTCTGAATTTGGACAAGGATTTGTCGTTCATTTTCAAAATATCCTCATTGTTTATCACTAATGAACTCTGGTTTCCAGTATTTTGATTTTCGCTTTCCTTTTTTGTACTGGGTTTATCCAATGTTCCTAATATTTGCAAAAGAGTTGTTTTTCCTGCACCAGAAGCACCAACAATAGAAACAATCTCGCCTTTTTTAATATGTAAATCTACTCCTTTTAATACTTCAAGCTGATCGTAATATTTATGTATGTTTTTTGCGTGTATCATTGTTTTGAAACTGTTTTCACAAAGAAACAAAAGTTTCTGTCGATATTGTAACGGCTTTGGCAATTTTTAACTTATATGCTTAATTGGAATGCGGTTTGGATTTCGTAGATTTATATTTGAATTAATTTTTATCCAGATGAATAATTTAGAAACTGAAGATATTTTTCATAGACAAAAAACAATCAAACTTTTATTAGGTTTACTTTTTGATGCAATGGGAATGGTATCTTTTGTAATTCCAGGAATTGGAGAGTTTGCCGATGTGGTTTGGGCACCATTGGCTGGTTTTTTGATGACCAGAATGTATGAAGGCCGGGTAGGTAAGGTAGCTGGTATTTTAACTTTTGTGGAGGAAATAATTCCGTTTACCGATGTGATCCCATCTTTTACTATTACTTGGATATATACGTATTGGATTAAAGGCAATGCAGGTAAAAATAAATAGTGGGAAATATTTTTTATTCTTTAAAAATAAATCCTAGTCCCATACTTCTGAGCATTTTCTTTTCAAAAGCCCAAAAGAATTTAAATTGCCCAAAAAGGAAACCTATCACAACTAATAAAACTTGATAAATAGGGAAAATTAGCAATAGGCGAATAGGAGTGTACCAATGGCCTAAACCCTCTTTTGCAATTCCTAGCCATACACAAAAAGGCTTAGACAACCATGCAGATGCAGATCCTGTAATAGCAAAAACCACAAATATTATTGCCAATTGCCAATTGGATGTGAGCCCCCAACGCTGTTTTAATCCTTTCATTATTAATTTAATTCCTTTTTACAAATATAGCAGGTTTTGGTATTTAAATCATTAATGAAGGTTGAAAAACCAGAACATTTTTAGTCATAAAGTTGACTCTTTTTTCTTAGCCAAAAATGGAATCGTTACAGTTTGCTATCTAGGAGGAACACGACCATATAATCTTTGATTGTATTTGTTTTGGAAATAAATCATGTAGTTATAAATAAGATAGTTTACTTCATAACCATAATTGATAGTTGGTTGATAATCGATGATCATTTCGTATAAATTGGGCGGATAAAGTTGAGGTTGGCGAACGCGATTGTTCCATTCCAGAACATAAAAATTATTTTTGTTTTCTAAATAGCTTTGAGAATAATACCCTCTTGGAAAAGCAGTCGATTGCAGCCAAAAATCAAAACCCGGCTCGATAATAATAACTTCATACTGTAATTCTTTATTTACAATCTTTATGGTGTCATTAGTTGCTGTTTTTGGTTTCTCTGTATTCGAAACATTCGGTTTGGAAGTGCTGCACGCAATAATTACACAGAGAATAAGAAATATGCAAATTGAATTTTTCATAATAATAATTTTCGGATGTATTATAAAACCTATTGAGTCGATAATTAATCATATAAATTTACGAATTTTATATTGATTGTCAGTTAGTTTTATTAATGCAAAAAGGCATTTACAAAACTGTAAATGCCTTTTTCTTAAGTTTTAGTGTCGGAATAAATCCTATTTTCCAAAAAGCTTTCCGAGAAACCCACTAATACCGCCACTGCTTTTTGTCGCCGCAATAGCATCATTCATATCTAGTTTTCCATCGGCATTTTGGTCTAAACCAAATTGCGTTCCGTATTTTGAAATGGCATCCATAATCCCCGAAGTTTGTCCGCTTCCTCCTGAAATTGCTCCGATTAAATCTGTAATTTGAAAACTGTCATTAGGATCATTGGCTTTGTTTACCAGCCCGCCTAGAACTTTAGGAATCATACTTCCGGCAACTCCAGCTGCTGTAGTAGTGTCCAAGCCAAATTTTTCTCCTAAGCTTCCTGTGAGCTGTTGGGTAATTTGCTGTACAGCAGGATTTGATGAGTCTTGAGCATTATTCCCATTAAGTAACCCAGCCAATTGTTCAACTCCGCCATCAGAAGCCATTTTTTGTAAACTCGAAAAGATGGAATTTCCTGCTTCTTCCATTACAGCTTCATTATGTTCATTTGGAATTGCATTGTTTTTTACGACATCATCTTGACCAAATTGCTGTACTAATTGTGTTAATTGCTCAAACATAGTTTTTTTGATTAAAGGTTCATATCAAATATAATCAAAAAAAAAGTTAGAAATTATTAATGTGTTAATAATTTCTAACTATGTAGTTTTAAATCAAGTGTTTACTTGGTTTAGTAAATGGATGATCTGATGTGCTAGTTCAATGCCAATTCTGTCTTGGGCTTCTTCGGTAGCAGCTCCAATATGTGGTGTTAATGATATTTTAGGATTCATTAAAATTGTAATTTCGGGATTAGGTTCATTTTCATAAACATCCAATCCTGCAAATAATACTTTACCACTATCCAATGCTTTTATTAATGCCACTTCGTCAATGGCACCGCCACGAGCACAGTTAATAATTCCAACACCGTCTTTCATTAATTCAAAATCTTTTTCACCAATTACATAATCGTCTTGAGCAGGAACATGCAAAGTGATAAAATCCGATTCTTGAAACAGCGATTCTAAAGATTGAGAAGTAAGCGATATGCTAATAGTTTGTCCATCAAAAAAATGAATTTTCAGGTCTTTATGCGGTATGTGCATGTCGCTGTAAATAACTTTCATCCCTAGCCCAATAGCCATTCTTGCAACAGCCTTGCCAATGCGTCCCATGCCTATTATTCCAAGTGTTTTGCCTCTAAGCTCAATACCATTGGCATACGCTTTTTTCAAATCTTCAAAGTTGATGTCGCCTTCAAGAGGCATGTTTCTATTGGAATCATGCAGGAAGCGCACACCTGTAAATAAATGTGCAAAAACCAGTTCGGCCACAGATTCCGAAGAAGATGCCGGAGTATTTATAACATGAATTCCTTTGCTTTTGGCATATTCAACATCAATATTGTCCATTCCAACGCCGCCACGGCCAATAATTTTCAGACTCGGGCAAGCATCAATAATATCTTTTCGAACCTTTGTAGCGCTACGGACTAATAGTACTCCGATATCATTTTTGTTTATAAAATTAGCAACTTGTTCTTGTGCTACTTTTGTGGTAATAACTTCAAAACCAACTTTTTCCAAAGCAGTAATGCCGCTTTTAGAAATTCCGTCGTTTGCTAATATCTTCATTTAAATTTTTATTTAAAGATTGAATCATTTAAAAATTGAAAGATTCAATTATGTTGTAATAAAGAGATTAAATGATTTAAAATCTTTAAATCATTTAATCCTTAAATTATTAAATTTTACTTTCCAAAGCTTTCATTACATCAACAAGAACCTGAACACTTTCCAGTGGAAGCGCATTGTACATAGAAGCTCTGTAACCGCCAACTGAACGGTGTCCTGACAATCCAGAAATTCCTGCAGCTTTCCACATTTCGTCAAATTTAACTGCATGAGATTCGTCGTTCAATAAAAACGTTGCATTCATATTAGAACGATCTTCAACTGCAGCAGTTCCTTTAAATAATGGATTTCTGTCTATTTCAGTATAAAGTAAATCAGCTTTAGCATCGTTTATTTTTTCGATAACCTCAATTCCGCCTATTTTCTTCAGCCATTGCAAGGTTAACAGAGATGCATAAACAGGAAAAACAGGTGGTGTATTGTACATACTGTCTGCTTTGATGTGTTTGGCATAATCTAACATGCTTGGAATCGCCCGTCCAGTTTTTCCAAGGATTTCCTCTTTGATAACAACCAAAGTGGTTCCTGCAGGCCCCATGTTTTTTTGTGCTCCCGCATATATAATGTCAAATTTTGAAAAATCAATTTTTCTTGAAAAAATATCAGAACTCATATCGCAAACAAGCGGTATGTTTGTTTCTGGAAATTCTTTCATTTGAGTTCCAAAAATTGTATTGTTGCTGGTGCAGTGAAAATAATCTGCATCGGCAGGTATAGTATATCCTTTTGGGATATGATTGTAATTTTGTTCTTTTGAAGAAGCAACAACAGTTGTAGTTCCAAAGGAAATTGCTTCTTTTATGGCAGCAGAAGCCCAAGTTCCTGTATCCAGATATGCCGCTTTTCCATTTTCTTTCATTAAGTTATAAGGAACCATCAGAAATTCTAAACTGGCTCCCCCTCCAAGAAATATAGCTTGATATCCTTTTCCTTTTAGATCCAAAAGTTCTAAAACTAAAGCTCTTGCTTCTTCCATTACGGCGACAAAATCTTTACTGCGATGCGAAATTTCTAATAGAGATAAACCAGAGTCATTAAAATTTAAAATGGCTTGAGCTGATTTTTCAAAAACTTCTTGCGGTAAAATACAAGGTCCTGCGCTGTAGTTGTGTTTTTTCATGGTGTAGTTACTGTTTGTTTTTATTTGTTTCGATTAGCTGTCAAAAGAAATTACCAATTTTTATATCTCTTTTGGATTTTTAAAATAGACAATTTCAAGTTATAGCTAAAGGCTGAATTTTTTAAAGTGCAAATTTCGGAAATACGGTACGAATAACCATTGAATTATTCATAATAATATAAAAAGATTGATTTATACCGTTAATAAAAACGATACCGTATCAATGTTATCTGCATAATCCCATAAATTTGGTTTTTGAGTAGTTCCAAACGGAATGCTGTTTTTTACAAGATTGTTGCTTACAATGCATTGAATCTGCTGGCTTTCGTCATCCAGGCGCTTTTGTAAGTCCTCTAAGTTTTCATAATATTCATAAAATAAGCTTGAGATTGGGGAACTATAACTCGAATCTTCTTTAATGGTCAAAAAGCCGTTGTCTAATAACTTGAAATTACTCATCAGGAAAACGGCTTTGTTGTAATCGTAATTATTAGCATATTTTTCATAATGAATGACATCTTGGTATTCAAAAATAGCTTCAAAAAAGGGTTCGAAGGAATAGCCTTTTGGAACAAATAGTTTCGAAACATTACGGCATCCCAGTCCAAAATATCTAAAAATATCTTCTCCTAACGCGAGTAATTGTTCTTTGGTTTCCTCGCCATTTATTATTGCAATAGAATTTCTGTTTTTTCGTATGATAGAAGGCTTGCTTTTAAAATAATATTCAAAATAACGGGCTGTGTTGTTGCTTCCGGTAGCAATTACGGCATCAAAATTTTCTAGTTTTCCTTCAACAAATCGGATTTTGTTTTTTAAATCGGGTTCGGCAGCAATTAGATAATTGGCCAAAAATGGCAATAAGTGCTGATCGTTTGATGATGTTTTAATCAAAACATTATGTCCAGACAGCAAAACAGATAAGAAATCATGAAACCCGACTAACGGGATATTTCCAGCCAAAATTAGTGCTACGTTTTTAGATTTTACGGCACTAAAATCATATTCAGAAAGCCATTTGGTTAAATTATCTTCGGTTAATGCTTCTGACCAAGAGGTTATTGCAAAACGAACCTGTTCCGGAGTATACCAGCCATTATGAGATTGAGAAAGCTGAATTAAATCGATAAATTTTTCAAAAAACAGATCATTGCCCGATACGGTTTCATCCTTGATGCAATTTTCATCTTTAAATTGATTTAAGAATTCTCCTAGTTTAACAAATGCACTTTTTTTTGTATCTAATGTCATAATGTTTGTTTATGAAAAGTTTTGATTGTAATTTTGCACAAAAATAAGCTTTTTATAAGCTCTAGGCAAAAGTTGTGTTGAGTATTCGTATTTCGTATTATCGTACTTTTGGCCTTGAACTTTCAAACTTAAAACTAAACTAAAAATGGCTATTATAATAACTGACGAATGCATCAATTGTGGGGCTTGTGAACCAGAATGCCCAAACACAGCTATATATGAAGGAGCAGATGACTGGAGATATAAGGATGGTACAAAACTAAGAGGGAAAGTAATTTTGCCTGATGGTACCGAAGTGGATTCAGATGAGGCACAAACACCAATATCTGATGAAATTTATTATATCGTTCCGGGAAAATGTACAGAATGTAAAGGATTTCATGATGAGCCTCAATGTGCTGCCGTATGTCCTGTTGACTGTTGTATTCCAGATGAAAACCATGTTGAATCTGAAGAAACTTTGTTAAACAGACAAGCTTTCCTGCATAACGAGTAATAGTTTTCGAACTGCATAAAAGTAAACCTGCGTTTTATTTTCGCAGGTTTTTTTTATATAATTAACTTGTTTTTAAAATCTTTTTTTCTTCAGGAAAAGTTAAGGTTGTAATTTATTTTTTATATTTTTAAAAGATTTTTCAGAAACTAGTCATTTATATTGAATAAATATGAGAAGAATACTTGTTTTGTTTCAGTTTATTGTAAGTTTTACTGTTTTTTCACAAATCAATGAAAAAAGGATAATACTATTGGATTTTGATACCAATCAGCCAATCGAAGCGGCGGTTGTTTTAGTTTTAAAAACAAAACAAGTTTTAATGACTAATGCTGAGGGGACTGTTGTGTTTGAACTCAAGGGGGGCTCGAATTTAAAAGTGACTCATTCCTCTTATTTGCCCATTACGATAAAGTGGGCTTCATTAAATCAAATGGAAAATATTTTCTATCTGAAAAGTAAACTCAACACACTAGACGATATTGTAATTACAAATAAAGATCCTCATGAAATTATTAAGGATTTAGTTGGTAATTCCATTAAAACCCTCAATATCCCAGCTAGATTGAAAGTGTATTCCAGAGAGTTTTTTAAATTAAATGGTGATTATACTTATTTTAATGACGGACTCATTAATTTTCAATTATATAAAGAACAAAAAAAGGTAAAATCAATTTTATTATTAGAGCAAAACCGTTCTTTTGGTTTAGTTGATGATTTGAATTTTTCGGATCTATTGGGGTATAATTTAAATTCCATGATGGAGAAATATTATATTTTTTCAGTTTTGAGGCCATTAACAGATGACAAAATAAGAAAAAAGTATAATTTTATTGTAAAGGTAAATCCTTTAAATCAAGACTATAATAATATAATAGCTACACCAATTCCTGTCGAAAAAACAACAGAACTATTAGATGATTTTAAAATTGTTTATGATGTTAAAAGAAAATTAATAATAGAGATAACTGCAATGGTTTCCCCTGAATCTTTGGCTAATGTTGAAGAGAATACTGCAAAAGGAACTAAAAATATAATTAGGTCAATGTTTAAAACAAACTATAGAGCTGATTTTGGAAACTATTATTTAGTAAGTTCTAATGAGGAAATCAATTATAGTGTTAATGTTGGGAATGAAATAAAAAACATTGAAATATTAAATAATCTGATTACCACTAATTTTAATATTCAAAATTTCACTTATAAGGAAAGTCAAGTTTTTAAAGACAAGACACTCTTCAATGCAAAAAATTCTATCTTGACGGATTATTGGAATGTTTCCGGCTTAACTCCTACGGCTAAAGAATTGGAGATTATCAATAAAATCAAAAATTAGATTAGAGTCTTTTTTTTTGGCTCATAATTACATAAGTGTCATAAGCATATGTTTTTCGGTCAATGACTTTCAGTATTTCAAAATTATTAAGATACAGGAAAAGCTCGATTTCATTTAAGGTGAAAACCCGAACTGTAGAGAAATCTTCAGACAGAACCTCTTTCTCATCGTCTGTAATTTGATAGTATGTAGCATTCCAGTCCAGCATGAAATTTTCTAAAGGAGTGGTTTCCCATTGGCTTTCCCGCATATAATTAATTCCTTCATATGTAGCCTCATGAACAATCGTTTTGTTTTTTTTTATGAAAGGAATAAAACGATTGGCATCAATAATGTCAAAAATAAAAATACCGCTTGGATTTAAATTTTTGTAAACACATTCAAAAGTATCTATAATGTCTTCATTGTTGATTAAATAGCTTGTCGAACGGCCAGTTATAATAATGGCATCTACGGGTTTTTCCAGTTCAAAATTACGCATGTCTCCATGTATAAAAATACAGTCTTTGTTTCTCTTTTGGGCAATTTCAATCATACTTTGACTGTAATCAAGGCCCATGTAATTTTGATTGTTTTCTTGAAACCGCTTGGCAAGATTTCCAGTACCGCTTCCTATTTCAAGAATGGAACTGCAGTTTTTTTCTTGGATTAATTTATTGTAAAATTCATATTCTTCATCATAGTCGATAAAACTTTGATACATGGCATCAAAAATAGCTGCCATTTTTCCATTAAATAAACTTGCCATGATAGTTGTTTGTATAATATAAAATTAAGAAAAAAAATAAAGGACTGTCTTTGCGATAGTCCTTTATTTTTAGTTGATTTTTTTTAGAATGAAAAACCTAATCGAGTGTAATAATAGGCTCCATTAAATCCCATTTGTACTGCGTCCCAATATCCTCCTGCTTCTGTATTTCCAGTTTCATCTTGTTTGTCTGGATAAATATTGAATAGGTTATTGCTTCCTACAGTCAGTTTTAATTGTTTAGTTATTTGATAGCCAATAGTTAAGTCGGTTATGGTTTTAGGACTATAAACATCTTTCTCTCCAGAATAGTCAATTAGAACTACTTCACTGAAATGGGTAAATGCTAATCCTGCATCAAATTTATTTCTAGAATAATTAAGATTCAGACCAAATTTACTGTCTGGAGCTGACGCTAATAAAAATGCTTGTTCACGTGCGCCGAAAAAAGTTTCTGCGTCTAAATTTCCATTATTCACTTTTGTAATTTCCATATGATTTATGTTTCCTACAAGTGTTGCGCTAAGATTTGATTCGCCAAATTTTTTCTTCCAAGCAAGAACGACGTCTAAACCAAGTGTTTTTGTATTTGCTGCATTAGCAAAAAATTGCGTTTGATCTACACCCAAACCCAAACCAGATGCATCAAAATAGCTTGTCAATACAATTCTGTCTTTAATTTTGATTAAATAGCCATCTACAGTAGCTGTAAAATCGCCTAAAGAAGCTGTAACGCCAAGGGAGCCATTCACTGCTGTTTCTTCTTTTAGTTTTTGAATTCCAAAAGATTTAGTTACAGGGCTGTTGTTTGGGGAAAGTAAAATTTCTGTAGCGCCATTTGCATCAATATTAGTGAAGTGCAGGCCATAATAAGATTGAGCTAATGAAGGAGCACGGAATCCAGTACTTACAGAACCTCTTAGATTGATTTTATTGGTAATTTTAAGTCTTGAAGCTAATTTTCCATTGATGGTACCGCCAAAATCACTATAGTTTTCATAACGGACAGCTCCGCTTAACATGAAACTTCTTGTAATATCTAATTCAGAATCAGCATATAATGAAATATTACTGCGATTTTTGTCAACGGCATTGTATGGGCTATATCCTGGGAAACCCTGCGAACTTCCTGGTCTTGGATCTCCTGAAACTGGATCTATAGGAGGAGATTGAGTAGCAGGATTAGTGATAACTTGTCTATCAGTATCATATGTTGAATATGAAGCTTCTTGTCCGGCAAAAATAATAAAGTTTTCGGTTCTGTATTCTGCCCCAAAAGCTAAATTCATTCCCTCTAATACATTATTGTAATTTTTTGAGATGTCAAAATTGGTTGTATTTTGAGCCAAACTATGTCCTCCAGCGTCAAATTCTGTAGGGGAAGCTTCTAATAAGGAAGGGTTCATGGTTCCTTTAATAGTATAATGGAACTTATTTATTCCATACGTATTACTAATGTCAACTTTCCATCCGCTATTAGTTATTGTTTTAATTCCTGCAGTAACTGAGTTGTCCAGAATGATAGAGGTAATTCTAGGGGTATATCCTCCAGGATAAACGGACTCTACTACATTGGCAGCTCCGCTATTTCTGGTAAAAGCGTAAGCATCGGTATCTCTATAATTTCGTCCGGCAAAAGCATAGATATCGGTTTTTTCAGAAACAGGAAGAGAGAAATTTCCAGAGAAATTATAGCTATCCATTGATGCTTCTCCAAAACCTTTTCGGAAATCGTACCCAGGTCGCAATACTTTGTCTTTGCTAAAATATTCTGTGGTAAAATTAGCGAAACCACCGTCCTTTCCGATTGCAACTCCGTAATTAGCTCCTACTTTTATAGCATTCCCGTCAAAGGTTTTGTTTTTTCCGTAAGTATTGCCATTTCCATTTTCATCTAATCTGAAGTCTTTAGTATTAGGTGTTCCCGGTAAAAAATCTCCTTTTGCATCTGTATTAAAAGCTCCATAAGTGACAGAACCATTCAACTGGTCAGTATTGTCATTTAGAACGATGTTGATTACTCCGGCAATGGCATCAGAACCATATTGTGCCGCCGCACCGTCTCTCAGAATTTCAATTCTTTTGATGGCTGATGCAGGAATGGCATTCAAATCGGTTCCTGTATTTCCTCTGCCACGAGTCCCGTAAAGGGTAACAAGCGAGGATTGATGTCTTCTTTTTCCATTAATTAAAACTAATGTTTGGTCGGGCCCCATTCCTCTCAATGAAGCAGGGTCAACGTGATCGGCTCCATCAGAACCTGACTGCTTGTTGGCATTAAACGAAGGTGCTATATATTGCAATAATTGATTAATTTCAATTTTTCCACTTTGAGTAGTAACGTCTTTCATACTGATAACATCAATAGGAACTGCCGAATTGACTACGGTTCTTTTGGCGTTTCTCGAACCTACAATTTGGACCTCTTGAAGTTCTTGTTCTCCTTCTTCAGATAAAATCACATCGATTATTGCTGTATTAGCTGCCTTAGAAACAGTTTTGTAACCAATATAACTAAAAGTCAAAGTTGCACTTTCATTTACATTTAGTTTATATGCGCCATTAATGTCAGTAGGAATACCATTCTTAGTCCCTTTTTCAAGAACATTAACTCCAGAAATCGGATTGCCTGTTTTGTCTTTTACGACTCCTGATACTTCTTTTTGCGCCAGCATAAACGTGATGTTTAGCAAAAAGAATAATTGAATAATTTTTTTCATAATTGGTTGGATTGTATGGTTATTGGTTGTTTATGGTTTAAATATAGCTATTTTTAACATAAATGATGATAAAAGTTAAGAAAAATACTCTAAAGCGGATAAAAAATATTAATCTTAAAAAATTGTTTAACAAGCATTTTTTAAATCTTATATTTGCAGACTTTAAAAAAGAATATCATAAAATAAATAACAGTTCTCTGTTATTTGTAAACAAACATAACATGAAAGCAGGAATTGTAGGATTACCAAATGTTGGAAAATCAACATTATTCAATTGTTTATCGAACGCAAAAGCGCAAAGTGCCAATTTTCCATTTTGTACTATCGAACCTAATATTGGAGTTGTAAACGTTCCAGATCCAAGAATCAATAAATTAGAAGAACTAGTAAAGCCAGAGCGCGTTCAAATGGCTACTGTAGATATCGTTGATATCGCGGGTTTGGTAAAAGGAGCAAGCAAAGGGGAAGGCTTAGGAAATCAATTTCTTGGAAACATAAGAGAGTGTAATGCTATTATTCATGTATTGCGCTGTTTTGATAATGACAATATTGTTCACGTTGACGGAAATGTAAACCCAATTCGCGATAAAGAAACTATCGATATTGAATTGCAGCTAAAAGACTTAGAAACGGTAGAAAAACGTTTAGAAAAAGTAAACCGTGCTGCAAAAACCGGAAATAAAGAAGCTCAGACTGAAAAAGCACTTTTAGACCGAATAAGAGAAAATTTATTGCAGGCAAAATCGGCAAGAACAATTATTCCTCAAAGTAATGACGAAGAAGTTTTAATGGAATCATTTCAGCTGATTACTGCAAAACCAGTATTGTATGTTTGTAATGTTGATGAAAATTCAGCTGTAAACGGAAACAAATACGTTGATCAAGTTCGTGAGCTGGTTAAAGATGAAGAGGCCGAAGTAATTATCCTTTCAGTAGGAGCAGAAGCTGATATCACCGAATTAGAGAGCTATGAAGAGCGTCAGGTTTTCTTGGAAGATATGGGATTGACTGAGCCTGGAGCATCAGTTTTAATTCGAGCAGCTTATAAATTATTGAAGCAGCAAACGTATTTTACCGCTGGTGTCAAAGAAGTTCGCGCTTGGACTATTAATATTGGTGCAACCGCGCCTCAAGCTGCAGGAGTTATCCATACCGATTTCGAAAAAGGGTTTATCCGTGCCGAAGTAATATCATACGAAGATTATGTTCAATATGGTTCAGAAGCTAAAGCCAAAGAGGCTGGAAAATTCAAAGTGGAAGGAAAAGAATATATTGTAAAAGACGGTGACGTAATGCATTTTAGATTTAATGTATAGCTTTTAGAAAATAGCTAGAGAGCCTGCAAGAGTTAAATCTTGCAGGTTTTTTTAGTTTTTTAATGTTTCTATTTTAATTACTTTTAACCCAAATTCGCATTTAGAAATAAAAAATCTGACTAACTATTTTAAATAAAAAATAATCCATTATGAAAATCATTGCCTTTGCAGGAAGTCCCAGTAAAAAATCCATCAACAAAAAACTAGCTACTTATGCTGCAGGTTTATTCGAAAATGCCCAAGTGGAAGTTTTAGATTTAAACGATTATGAAATGCCGTTATTCAGCGTTGATAAAGAAGCTGTAATTGGGCAGCATTCTTTAGCGAAAGCATTTTTGGAAAAAATTGCTACTGCTGATGTTTTGGTGGTTTCTCTTGCCGAAAACAATGGAAATTACAGTGCAGCTTTCAAAAACACAGTGGATTGGTGTTCCAGAATAAACGGAAAAATATTTCAGGATAAACCAATGTTATTGATGGCTACTTCGCCAGGAGCAAGAGGCGGAGCAAGCGTATTGGAAATTGCTAAAAACAATTTTCCGCGTTTTACTGCCGATATTAAGGCGGTTTTCTCATTGCCAAGTTTTAATGATAATTTTGATGTTGATGCAAATGTTATTTCGAATGCCGAATTAGACAATCAGCTTAAGGAAATTGTAACCAATTTTTAGATGAAAAGAAATATATTTCAACTGTTGTTTGTTTTCCTTTTTTTTAATTCAATATATTCTCAAGACTATCAGCGGGTTGATAAGGTTGTAGAGCATTACCCTGCATCATTCAATAGTCCTTTGGAATTAGCAAATAAAATCAAACAAGATTTCACCTCAGAAGGTGACAAAGCAAGAGCTGTTTTTACATGGATGGCTTTACATATAAATTATGATATTGAAACCTATTTGAATCCAAAACCTGCAAAATCATTTTCTTATGATAATGAATCAGAGAGAGAGTTTAAATGGCATGAAATTAGAAATAAGGAAATCAATACTGTTTTTAGAAAACAGAAAGCTGTCTGTAATGGATATTCTCTATTGTATTATCATTTAGCAACATTGGTTGGATTGCAGGGACAAATTATCGAAGGAGGTTCGAAAACTAAATTTGATGATATCGGCAGAAAAAAAATTGCAATCAATCATACTTGGAATGCAGTAATGATAGATGGAACTTGGCGATTGGTTGATGTTACTTGGGGAGCGGGTGCAATTATTAATGAAAATAATTTGTGGGTTAAAAAATTTAACCCAATTTATTTTGATTCAAATCCGAAAATTTTCTTTGCGAAACATATGCCTGTTTCAAAGGTGTGGGATAATAAAAGTCTTGATGAAGACTTTTTTTTGAAAGGACCTCTTTTTTTTGATGAATATTTCAATAAAGAGGTTGAAATTGTTGAACCAATAAATGGAGTAATAGAAGTTCGAGGGAATCAAAAAATAAATTTTAAAATTAAAAATCATTCAAAAAATCAAGAAATTGGATATGCAACGAAAGGGGATACGATAAGTGTTAATCCTAATAAAATAGATGATGATTTAGAACAATTTGAGGTGGACTATACAAAAAGAGACGGAAGATTTATAAAAATATATGCCTCTGGTTCTGTAATTGCAACTTTTAAGTTTGTGCAAAAAAGATAGTATTTAATTTGATTACAAAATTAAGGCTTTTCCTTTCGCAAAGTTTTTTAATAATACTTCAAAAATTAATCAACTTTTGTTACTGTAATAAGCTGTCAATATCATTCTTGATAATTTTGATATTGCACATTTTTTAATTTTGTCAAATTACACTACATTAGCCTAAAATCCACAAAATTCAAAATGTCAGATCAAAATCAATACACCGAAGATAATATCCGTTCTCTCGACTGGAAAGAACATATCCGTATGCGTCCCGGGATGTACATTGGAAAACTTGGTGATGGCTCTTCGCCGGATGATGGTATTTATATTTTATTAAAAGAGGTTCTAGATAACTGTATCGATGAGTTCGTGATGGGCTCTGGGAAAACTATTGAAGTGACCATAAAAGACAAAACGGTTTCGGTTCGTGATTATGGGCGAGGGATTCCGTTAGGGAAAGTGGTTGATGTTGTTTCGAAAATGAACACGGGAGGAAAGTACGATTCCAAAGCTTTTCAGAAATCGGTTGGTTTGAATGGTGTGGGTACAAAAGCAGTTAACGCTTTGTCGCATCATTTTCGTGTAGAATCTGTTCGTGACGACAAGCAAAAAGCAGCGGAATTTTCTGCAGGAAATTTAGTTTTGGAAGAGGATATAATTGATACAACCAAGCGAAAAGGTACCAAAGTTACTTTTACGCCTGACGAAACTATTTTTAAAAACTACAAATTCCGTTTGGAATATGTTATCAAAATGGTCAAAAATTATTGTTATCTGAACAATGGTTTGACGATTATTTTCAATGGTGAAAAATACATTTCAGAGAATGGTCTTAGGGATTTATTGGAAGAAACAATCAGTGAAGAAGACTTAGAGTATCCGATTATTCATTTGAAAGACAATGATATCGAGATTGCTTTAACGCACAGTAAAACACAATACAGCGAGGAATATCACTCATTTGTTAATGGTCAGAATACTACGCAGGGAGGAACGCATTTAGCTGCTTACAGAGAGGCAATCGTGAAAACCATTCGTGAGTTTTACAACAAAAGTTTCGAGGCGTCAGATGTCCGTAAATCGATAGTGAGTGCCATTAGCATCAAAGTAATGGAACCTGTTTTTGAATCGCAGACTAAAACCAAATTGGGTTCTATGGATATGGGTTCGGATGATGGAACACCGCCAGTTTCTGTACGTACTTTTGTAAATGATTTTATTAAAACCAAATTAGATAATTATTTACATAAAAATCCTCCCACAGCCGAAGCTTTACTGCGTAAAATTCTTCAGGCTGAACGAGAACGAAAAGAATTGTCAGGAATTAGAAAGCTGGCTACGGATCGTGCTAAGAAAGCCAATCTGCACAATAAAAAATTGAGGGATTGCCGTGCGCATCTTCCAGATACTAAAAACCCGAGAAATTTAGAAAGCACACTTTTTATTACCGAGGGGGATTCGGCTTCCGGATCAATTACAAAATCACGTGACGTAAATACCCAAGCGGTTTTCAGTTTGCGTGGTAAGCCTTTGAATTCCTACGGAATGAGCAAAAAAATTGTGTATGAAAATGAAGAATTCAATTTACTGCAAGCAGCACTTGATATAGAAGACGGATTGGAAAAACTGCGTTACAACAACATCGTAATCGCAACCGATGCCGATGTCGACGGAATGCACATCCGTTTGCTATTGATTACATTTTTCCTCCAGTTTTTTCCTGAATTAATAAAGGAAGGGCATTTGTATATTTTGCAGACACCGCTTTTTAGGGTTCGAAATAAAAAAGAAACGATTTATTGTTATTCAGAAGAAGAACGAAAAGACGCTATCGAAAAACTTAAACCAAAACCGGAGATCACTCGATTTAAAGGTTTGGGAGAGATTTCGCCAGATGAGTTTAAGAATTTTATTGGTGATACGATTCGTCTTGACCCAATTATGATGGACAAAAACACTTCGATTGAGCAATTATTGTCATTTTATATGGGAAAAAATACTCCAGACCGACAAGAATTTATTATCAAGAATTTGAAAGTGGAGTTGGATGTTTTGGAAGAAGTGAAATAATGCAGATTTACTAGTGTCAGAAGAACTTAAAAATAAAGCTTTATTCTCTCAAGTAGTCGAACTATTGCAAAATGCTCGGCAACAGGTTTTGCATACCGTAAATTCAACAATGGTTTTTACCTATTTTGAGATAGGAAGAATGATTGTAGAAGAAGAACAAAATGGAAAAGACAGAGCTGAATATGGTAAAAAACTTTTAAAAGGACTTTCAGAACAGTTGACTAATGAGTTTGGGAAGGGGTTTTCTGTGGATAATTTGCAGAATATGAGGAAATTGTATTTGGTGTATTCAATTTCCGAGACAGTGTCTAGTATTTCTAAAGGTGTGAATCAAAAATACGAGACAGTGTCTCGTATTTTTGAAAATGGAAGTTTAAGTGAATTGCCTAAATCTACTTTGAATTTTATATTGACATGGTCTCATTATATTTTCTTGATGAATATTGAGGAAGTAAAAGAAAGAAAATTTTATGAAATTGAAGCAATTAAGAACAGGTGGAGTTTAAGAGAGTTAAAACGCCAATATGATTCGGCACTTTATACACGATTGGCTTTAAGTCGAGATAAAGAAGGAATTTTGAAACTTTCTGAAAAAGGCCAGATTATTGAGAAACCAAAAGATATCATCAAAGATCCTTATATTTTAGAATTTCTAGGATTGCCAGAATTGCATCAGTATTCTGAATCGGAATTGGAGGAAGAAATTATTAATAAACTTGAACATTTTTTATTAGAATTAGGTCATGGTTTTACTTTTGTAGCGAGACAAAATCGAATTACTTTTGATGATAAACATTTCCGAATAGATTTGGTTTTTTATAATCGAGTTTTAAAATGTTTTGTTTTAATTGATTTAAAAATAGGAGAATTAAAACATCAGGATTTAGGGCAAATGCAGATGTATGTCAATTATTATGACAGAGAGATGCGTTTGGAAGATGAAAATAAAACCATAGGAATTGTACTTTGCCAAAATAAAAGTGATTTGGTTGTAGAATATACTTTACCTGAAAATAACGAGCAAATATTTGCCAGTAAATACAAAACAATTCTGCCAAGCAGAGAAGATTTAATACAATTAATTTCGGAATCAAAATAAATGAAAGACGAAGAAGACGATAACATAATTCCGGCAAACGAAGACAATAATTCGGAGGATTATTCTAATGATGAAAATCAGGAGGATAATGATTCGGAAGATAGTATTCATGTAGAAGCCAAACATTTTGAAGGGCAGCATTTTTACGAAAATCAGGAAGAAGAAGGTGAGGGCGTGATTACGAAAGTAACCGGAATGTATAAAGACTGGTTTTTGGATTATGCTTCCTATGTAATTCTGGAGCGCGCCGTTCCTGCTATTGAGGATGGTTTCAAACCGGTGCAGAGAAGAATTATGCATTCTTTGAAGGAACTGGATGATGGCCGTTACAATAAAGTTGCCAATGTTGTTGGGCACACTATGCAGTATCATCCGCACGGAGATCAGAGTATTGGTGATGCGATGGTGCAGATTGGCCAGAAAGAATTATTGATAGACTGTCAGGGAAACTGGGGAAATATTCTAACGGGTGACGGGGCAGCCGCTTCCCGTTATATCGAAGCGCGTTTATCTAAATTCGCTTTGGAAGTTTTGTATTCTCCAAAAATTACCGATTGGGGCGTTTCCTATGACGGACGTCGAGCTGAACCCAACAATCTTCCGGTAAAGTTTCCATTGCTTTTGGCTCAAGGGGCGGAAGGTATTGCGGTTGGTCTTTCGACGAAAGTATTGCCTCATAACTTTAATGAGCTTATTGATGCGTCCATTAAAATACTGAAAGGAAAACCATTCACATTATATCCGGATTTCTTGACACAGGGTATTGCCGATGTGTCGAATTACAATGACGGAATGCGTGGCGGACGTGTTCGGGTTCGCGCCAAAATAGGCCAACTCGACAAAAATACATTGGTGATTACTCAAATTCCGTTTTCAACTAATACAACGACTTTGATTGACAGTATTTTGAAAGCCAACGATAAGGGCAAAATCAAAATTAAGAAAATTGAAGACAATACCGCGGCGGAAGTTGAAATTTTAATTCATCTTTTCCCAGGCGTTTCTCCAGATAAAACGATTGATGCTTTGTTTGCTTTTACGGCTTGTGAAACTTCGGTAGCGCCTTTGGGTTGTGTGATTGAAGATAACAAACCATTATTTATTGGGGTTTCTCATATGTTGAAAATTTCAACAGAAAGAACAGTTGATCTGCTTCGGCAAGAACTGGAAATTCAGTTGGAAGAATTAAAAAATAAATGGCATTTCTCGACTTTAGAAAAAATCTTCATACGTGAAGAAATGTATATTGATTTCAAATTGTATGGAGACAGAGAATCGCTGTATGTCTATTTATATGAGCGATTTGAGCCTTTCAAGAAATCATTTGTCAGAGAGATTCATGATGATGATCTGCAACGATTGACTCAGATTCCGATGATTCGTATCACTCGTTTTGATTCCGATAAAGCTGATGATTTTATAGCTAAGTTAGAAGACGAAATGAAGGAAGTAGAATATAATTTGGAGCATCTTACCGATTTTGCCATTGCTTATTTTACCAAATTAAAAGAGAAATACGGAAAAGGAAGAGAACGTCAGACTGAGTTGCGTATTTTTGACGATATTGAAGCAACAAAAGTAGTTTTGAGAAACACCAAATTGTACGTAAACAGAGAGGAAGGTTTCGTTGGAACAAGTTTGAAAAAAGACGAATATGTTACCGATTGTTCCGATATTGATGATGTAATAGTGTTTTTGCGTGACGGTAAAATGATGATTACCAAAGTCGATGCGAAAACTTTTGTTGGAAAAGACATTATTCATATTGCCATTTTTGACAAAAGTGATAAACGCACTATTTACAATATGATTTATCGTGATGGAAAATCGGGGCCATCATATATTAAGCGATTTAATGTTTCCGGTGTTACCAGAGACAAATTATACGATTTAACTAATGAAACTAAAGGTTCACAAACCTTATATTTTTCTTGTAATCCAAATGGTGAGGCTGAGGTAATTACAATTTTATTGCGCCAAGTTGGAAGTATCAAAAAACTGAAATTTGATATTGATTTTGCTTCTTTGGCTATCAAAGGCCGTGCTTCCAAAGGTAATTTGGTAACCAAATATCCAATCAAGAAAATTGAATTGAAGGAGAAAGGTATTTCGACGCTGTTGCCAAGAAAAATTTGGTTTGATGACACTGTTCAGCGGTTGAATGTAGATGCGAGAGGAGAATTGCTGGGCGAATTTAGGCCGAGCGATAAAATCTTGGTGATTTCGCAAGCGGGAAAAATTAAAGCCGTTACTCCCGAATTAGCGACTCATTTTGATGAAGATATGATAGTGTTAGAGAAATGGATTCCAAAAAAACCAATTTCGGCGATTTATTATGACGGAGAAAAAGAACGTTATTTCTTAAAGCGTTTCTTGGTGGAAACAGAAAATAAAGAGGAATGTTTTATCACGGAACATGCCAACTCCAGATTGGAAATTGTTGCGACAGATTATCGTCCCGTAGCTGAATTAGTTTTTACCAAAGTTAAAGGGGTGCAGAAAGAGAATATGACTGTTGATATTGAGTCTTTTATTGCTGTAAAAGGATTTAAGGCGCTCGGTAACCAGCTGACGACAGAGAAACTGAAGCAGGTGAATTTGCTAGAGCCTTTGCCGTATGAAGCTCCTGAGGAAATTATTCCCGAAGAAATAGAAGTACAAGGACAAATGGATGATATTGTTGATATCCAGCTGGATGACGACGGACAGGTTACTTTGTTTTAGCATAAAAAAACAGTTTAGAAATTTTTCTAAGCTGTTTTTTTTTATCTTATGCTGAGTTAATTGTGATTGTAAATGATAACAGGGAAGCACTATGTTTCCTTTTAGCCCCGGTTGAAGTGAAAATCTTTTTGTGCCGGTGTTCGGTACAAAAAATTGTAATGGAAAACGGGACGATATTTCCAAAAATGCCTTATGTTTCTGCTTCAAAAAATTGAGTTGCGATTATTAGTATTTACTCAACGAAGCTTTTTTGATGCATTCTTCTATTTTTTCGACCATATTGTAACTTCCGCAAAAGAAAGCAGTCCGTTCATGCAATTCAGTTGGTTCTATTTCCATTACTCGGTTTACTCCGTCAGAAGCTTTTCCTCCTGCTTGCTCCACGATAAATGCCATTGGATTGCATTCGTATAAAAGCCTAAGTTTCCCTTTTATGGCTTTGGAGCTTGTCGGGTATAAATAGACGCCTCCTTTAATCATATTTCTGTGAATATCGGAAGCTAAACTGCCAATATACCGAGAGGAATAGGGGCGGTCATCTTCTTCCTGCTGGCAATATTTGATATAGTCTTTTACCCCCTGCGGAAAATGAATATAGTTTCCTTCGTTTACAGAATAAATACTACCGTCAACAGAGCATTTCATTTTTGGATGGGATAGGTAATAGGTGCCAATTGCAGGATTCAGCGTAAAGCCATTCACGCCTTGACCAGTGGTATAGACCAGCATGGTTGAGGTTCCGTAAATTACATAGCCAGCGGCAACCTGGGCTGTTCCGGGCTGTAAAAAATCCTCCAGTTTGACAGGAGTTCCCACGGGAGTTATTCTTCTATAAACCGAAAAAATGGTTCCTACTGATACATTTACATCTATATTGGATGAGCCGTCCAAAGGATCCATTAAAAGGACATATTTGTTATTATTACCATTGTCGCTTCCTTTTATGGTAAGGAAATCGTCATTCTCTTCGGAGGCGATACCGCATACAATTTCTCTGTTTATTAGGGTTTGGATGAAAACCTCATTGGCATAAACATCCAGTTTTTGCTGGTCTTCTCCCTGTATGTTTTTTTCGCCTACGCCTCCAATAATATCAACCAACCCGGCTTTATTTACTTTGTAGCTAACTACTTTTGATGCTAATTTTATAGAATTAAAAATTCGGGACAATTCGCCCGATGAATAGGGAAAATCTTTTTGATTTTCAATAATAAACTCTCCTAGTGTCTTATTTTTTTCCTGCATGTTGTCTTGGTTTGATGAGTCGTTTTATTATTTAAATAATGGATTAAAGCTATGAAATTTAGCGCATTGTGTCTTAAATACTGATGTATTTACCACAAGAATTCTCAAATTCTCAAATTTTACAATATTATAATTATAAAAACTTATTAATCAGTGTTTAAAATATATAATCTAATTTTTCTCATTTCAATTTCCTTCTTATAATATTGACTGAAAACTATATTAAGGTTTATTATTTGATATATTTTATGATATCCAAGTTTGTTTTTTTAATTTCTTCTGCTACTATTTTAGCCATTTCTGTAGCTCCTTTTACAGAAAAGTGAGTATCATCTGCTTTGTCTTCTTTATAATATGGAATTTCTCCGGCTTTGAAATGCAGATGCAGTTGTTTAGATTTTTCCGGTCCGTAGGACTGCTCAACTAATTCTGATAAATATTCCATATCTATAAATGGAACATTGTATTCCTGAGCTACTAATCGGGCTTCTAAAGTATACTCGCCATGTGTACTGATTAAGACTCCTTTTTCATTAAAATTTCTTCGGGTTACTGAAGAAAATAGGATTGGAGTAGCTCCTTTTTCTCTGGTTTCGGTTATAAATCGAATCAAATTATGACGGTATGCCGTATGAGGGTTGGTGTAACGCAAAGAGTCCTTTTCTTTCTCATCATTATGTCCAAATTGTATAAAAACATAATCACCTTTTTTTAACTGTTTGTACACTGCATCCCAAAGTTTTTCGTTAATGAAACTTCGAGTACTACGTCCATTTACAGCTCTATTGTCGAATTTTATATTGTCGGTAAGAAACATAGGGAACAGTTGTCCCCAGCCTCGTTCTGGGTTTTCTTCGGGTTTTACTTTATTGGCCATTGTAGAATCTCCAATGCCGTAGATAGTTGGTTTTTGTGCGAAACAATTAATTGTAATTAGTATAAAAAATAAGGAAAGCCATTTCATAGTCTTTAGTTTTTGAAGTTTATTTTACTGCTGTAGGTGTGGTTGCTTTTTGACCAATTACAACTTCATTTATGGTTACATTTTCTGAGTTTGTAGTTGTCATTCCGTTTTTGGCAGATTGTATATTGATATTATTCAGTTTGATGTTTGTCACTTTTTTATCTGGGAATCCTTCGATTACAATTCCGGTATTAGTCGCTTCGATACAGCTGATATTGGAAAACGAAATGTCAGAAACGTTGGAAGGGTTTAATCCACTGCCTTCTCCATGATAATTTGCGGTGATATAAAGACAGTCTTCTACTTTTCCAAATGCGAGATTATTGAAATAAATATCTTTGATGTAACCGCCACGATCCGAATTTGTTTTTATAAAAATGCCTCTTTTCAAATAACCGCGAAATTTGCTGTTTTCGACATATACATTTCGAACTCCTGCTGACATTTCACTTCCAATTACAATTGCATGCAGTCCTTTGAATTCACAATTTCTAATGACAATATTTTCAGAAGGAGTATTGGAATTGCTGCGTCCTTCATCATCTCTTCCAGCTTTGATAGCAACGTTATCATCGGCATTATCAAAAAGAACATTTTCAATCAGAATATCACTTGAATATTCAGGGTCAATTCCGTCATTATTATTGTTGTGTGCATTGTATTTTACGCCACGCACAGTTATGCTTTTGCTTTTTAGTAAATGAATGCACCAAAATGGAGAATCTTCAATTTTGACATTTTCGATAAGAATGTTTTTGGAATTGATAAACTGAATTAATTGAGGTCTCAGATAATGACCTTCGCCAAAAATACGATCCTTGATTGGAGTGTTTTTGTGATTCATATCTCTCGTCAATAGTTGGTCATTCTTTTCAAGAGGTTTCCATTTTATCCAAGTGTTTTTAGCTTCGCCATCGATAATTCCATTTCCAGTAATAGCAACGTTTTCTACGTTATTCCCATAAATTAACGGGCTATAATTGTAGAGCATTGTTCCTTCCCAGCTGGTTAGAACTAGTAGGTAATCTTTTGGATTAGAGCCAAACCTGATTTTTGCGCCATCTTCTAAATGTAATTTTACATTACTGACGAAATGAATTGGACCGTTTAGGGTATAAACACCTTTGGGAACAATAATTGTACCGCCATTATTCTTTTTGCAGAGTGCCATAGCCTTATCGAAAGCAGGTTTAGCATTACTTACGGAATCTCCTTTTGCGCCTAATTTTGTTACTTCAATTTTAAAGGATGGAATAGCAGGCAATTGAATGCGTTTTACAATTTCATTTACTTTATCAGATGGGAAATCATTTTTTTGAGCAAAACAGGATAATGATAAAAAGAATACAATGAGAAATTTATAATTCATGGCTTTTTATTTTAATTGTTTTTTAAATACCATTGTTTTGTTGATGGAGTAGAGCCCGAATCTAATATGTTTTCAATAGTATATTTTTTGGCTTCCGAATTTTTTAATTGATGAGACCAAGCAACTCTGGTTTTGGGTTGGAAACCTTCACCTGTGCAATTATATTCAGCATAAAATGAGGAAATTTCAGCCTCTGGTTTTGACCAATTGTGCCAGCCTTCCGGCAGAATGTGCTTGCCCATTTCGCAATTGATATAAACAGTTTTTGCATAAGGTCTCCAAGGGCGTCCCAGATATACTTTACTTGCATTTTTGTCAGCTGTAAGTTTACAGTTTTTAAAAATGTACCCATACATAGTGTCTTTTGGCGTTGATGCTGCAGTAATATACGAGTCACTTTTACTGTTAATAATACAGTTTTCGAAAAGTGCCGTTGCGTCTCCAAAAATAAAATCAGTTGTGCCTTCGATATAACAGCCCTTAAAATAGTTTTTGGTTCCTTCTCCCGAAGTGTAAAGTGTGTCCTGATTTCCTAAAAAAGTACAGTTAGTAAACATTACTCTATTCGCATTTACATTCAATGCAACCGCTTGGCCTACTGGTCCAGAAGTGTTTTTAATGGTTATGTTTTTGCAAAAGAAATCATTTCCTTCTACCAAAACGGTGTAGGTGTAAAAAGTGCTGTTTCGTCCAAGACCTATTTTATTGAAATAATCATCATACGTTATGATTGTTTTTTCCCGGCTTTCGCCAATGAATGAAATAGTGGTATTCCATGCATGAACTTTTACTTTTTCATAGTAAGTGCCGTCTTTTATAAAGATGGTAATTCTTTTGCTAGGATATGATCTTGCAGCATTTACAGCTTCTTGGATTGTTTTAAAATCGCCATTTCCTTTTTGGTCTACGACAATATTAAATTCGTCCTTTAAAGTTATTTCTGTTTTTTTTGCAGGAGCTACGAGTTCGGGTTCAATTTTTTTTTTCCAGTTTTCGTATTTTTTTAAGACTTCTTTCGGCTCATTCGTGTACCAAGCATAACCATTTCTTCGTTCATAACCAATCTCGGCTAATGTTGCTTTCTTTATTCCATCGCGATCGCAAAAGAAAGGTACATTGTTTTCCAGCTCCATAAAACGCGCCCACAAAGGTTCTGCATTTGCGTCTTGTATAACCACTCTGTCTGGTTTGCCGTTTTCTCCAATTCCAGTTTCAACTTTGATGCCAGTAAGTTTTGATTTTTCGAACCAAGCCACAGCACTGTTAACAGCTGTAATAACTTCGGGGGATGGATTTTTAAGAGACATTAAAAGCAAAACAATTTTGGACGATTCTTTGCCGCTTAAAGAAGGCAGTTCATAAGCTCTTGCTTTTGCCGGTAGAAAAGTGATTTCATCGTGCTGTGCGCACCAAGCTGTCAACACTCCATTTTGCTTGTATTGTGTTTTTAGGATGCAGTTAATTCCTTTGTCGAAAGCTTTTTTTGCTTTTTCAGCAGTGGCATCGGGAACTTTTATACTGTAATAATCCGTTTTTTCAGCAATCTCTTTCAAGACGTTCAGAATATTGGCCATCGAATCATCATTATAGGTAATGTGAGTGTAATATCCTTTTTTCAATGGAAAAAACTGTGGCCACCCACCATTTTCATATTGCGCTTCAAGCAAATAATTTAAGCCCGAAAGAAATGCGTTTTTATATCTTTCATCTGGTACTTGAGCATACATTTTGGATAAAAAAAGCATTTCTTGGTAGGTTGCTCCATTATCCGTTGTTATTTCGTTTGGATCAGATTTTAACGAAATTAATTTCTGTTTTTCTTCTCCCGTCAATGGTTTTTGCATTTGAATGTTTTTTGGCCAACCTCCAATATTGCGTTGGTACAACAATACATTTTCGGCTATTGCTTTGGCTTCATTGGTGGCAAACCAGCTACTTTCATTATCACGAATAATAGAAGCCCATTTTTGCTCTTTTTGCGCATGAACGCTGATACTGAATAATAACAGGAAGGTTATTGTGATGCTTGTTTTTATACTTTTCATTTTAAAAATATATTATTTTGTTATTCTGAACCAGTCGATAGCTACATTGCCAGCATCATTTATAAAGCCTTGTCTTAGTGCTGTAAAACCAATTTTGGCTCCAATCCATCGGCCTTCTCTAGCTGTAAACGATTCGCCGAAAGGGATAAAATTTTGTCCATTTTCGCTATAATAGAAAGTACAGATTCCTCCTGGTTTCACTTTGACTTGTAAATAAAGATTCTGATTACTGATAGGAATTGGGGTGCTTTCTATTTCGATTCCTTTCTTATCAATATTTTTGGCCGTTTTTTGAGAGAGGTATAATTTACCTGCCTCTTGTTTGAAACAGATATAGCTATAATCCAATCCCATAATGACTAATCCCATGCTTTCTCCATCAAATCGCGGGTTGAATTTAATTTTTGCGGTAGCAGTAAATTCATTCGATGGAAATTTTTGCAATAACAAATTGGGTACTTCATAAAGTGTTGATGCTTCTTTAGGAACAGGAATACAATTCAGGCTGTAATATCCCATGGTAGTAGGAAGTCCCCAAGTTATTTGAGGATTGGCATGCCATTGCCATTGCAGTCCCAGTTTAGGAAGATTGAATTCGTCACTTTCCGGTGGTGTTTCAATTGGAAAATATTTTTTTCCAACATTTGGTTTTTTATAACTCATTACAGGTTCTCCTGTACCATTTTTGTCTTCGTCTATTCCAATTACCGGCCAATCATTTTCCCACTTCATAGGCTGTAAATGAACCACTCTGCCATAAGCAAATTGATCTTGAAAATGAATAAACCAATCTTCTCCTGTTTGGGTTTGAACCCAAGCACCTTGATGAGGACCGTTTATACTGGATTTTCCTTGATCCATTACTTTCCTTTTTTCATAAGGCCCGAAAACGCTTTTGGATCTTAAAACTGTTTGCCAACCTGTTGCAACACCGCCTGCTGGTGCAAATATGTAGTAATAGCCATTGTGTTTATAGAATTTAGGACCTTCAATAGTTGTTTCCTCAGTATGTCCGTCAATAATCATTACGTCATCATTATTAGCCAATGTGCCTTCGGAATTCATAGTGCAGACAGCCAGTTGGCTTTTGATGCCAGCACGGCTTCCTGCAAATGCATAAGCGAGATATACTTTTCCATTCTCATCCCATAATGGAGTAGGGTCTATAAGCCCTTTGCCTTCTTTTACCATGACAGGTTCACTCCATGGGCCTTGTGGATTTTTGGCTTTTATTTGATAGATGCCATAATCAGGATCTGGATAATAGATATAAAATTCATTGTTATGGTACCGAATACAAGGAGCCCAAACACCATTTCCATGTTGGACCTTGTTAAATACTTCTAGAGGTTTTTGTTTTGAAAGAGCATATCCAATTAATTTCCAGTTTACCAAATCTTTTGAGTGGAGTATAGGCAGACCAGGAATACAATTAAAAGAGGAAGCAGTCATATAATAATCATCTCCAACGCGTATTGCATCTGGGTCAGAATAATCTGCGTACAGAATTGGATTTTTATATGTGCCATCACCATTATCAGATACCCAAACTTGCGAATATTGTTTTTCATTCTTTTCTTGTCCTATTGCAGTTTGAATGGCAATACAACATAAAAAAACAGCTGTGATTTTTGTAAACTTCATTTCAATTATGGAATATAATTTTTTATCTGTTCAATTCTAAAGCGGCTAAAATGAATGGGCCAGTAGCTTTAGGATCATTATCTTTTTTTCTTTCATTAATATAATATTCATAAGATCCATCTCTATATGGAGTACCTCCTAAACCAGCCACTTGGCAAGCTTGAGTTAAAGTAATTCCACCATCGGCATCTGTTTTTATTAATTGCTTGGTTAAACCGTCAAATGCTTTATTTGCAAGTTTTTTATATTTTGCTGGCAGATATCCTTTGTTTGCTCCTTTTGCAAAAGCATAAGCAAACATTGAAGATCCTGAAGCTTCTAAATAGTTTCCTTTTTCTCCAGCTTTGTCTGTAACTTGATACCATAAGCCAGATTTTCCATCTTGATATTTTGCTAAACTAGCAGCAACATTATTTAAATACCCCACTAATTCTTTTTGTTTAGGATGATCTTTAGGAAAATAATCTAAGGCATCAACAAGTGCCATTACATACCATCCTAAAGCTCTTGACCAGTAATTTGGTGAATTTCCTGTCTCTTTGTTAGCCCAAGGCATTTGCTTGCTTTCATCCCATGCATGATATAACAATCCGGTTTTTGGATCAGTTGCGTGCAATTGAATTTGTTCAAATTGTTTGGCGACATCATCTAGATTTTTTCCGTTTTCAAAAGCAGCAGTATATTGCGCATAGAAAGGTTCTCCCATGTACAAACCGTCTAGCCACATTTGGTTAGGATATATTTTTTTATGCCAAAAACCACCGCTTTGAGTTCTTGGATGTTCCTCAAGCTGTTTGCGTAACAACTGCATTGCTTTTAAATATTTGTCTTCTTTAGTAGTAGCATATACATTAAAAAGTAATCGTCCTGCAACAATCATGTCAATGTTGTATTTCTCTAATTCATACGTTTTAATTGTGCCGTCATTTTGAACAAAATTATCGACATAGCTTTTTATATAGGCTGTATATCTAGGGTCAGAATTTTTTTTATATAATTCCTGGAATGAATACAAAACTAATCCATGTACGTAATCCCATTTTGGAGCTTTTGAATCGTCAATCATATAGCTTTCAGGGTGACGTTTCATTAGTGTCAAAGCCATTTTGTCTGACCATTTTAAGTCTTTTGAAATTGTAATTTGACTCTGTGGGGCAGTGTTTTTTGCAGGTTCTTGAGCTGTCGTCTTACAGTTAAGAAACGCAAATGAAATAAAAAGAGTTACTGCTTTAAAAGCGTTTGTTTTTCCGTTTACCATGAGTATTTATTTAATGTTTACTAATTTTTATTTATCTAATTCGATTGTTGTTAAAAGAAAAGCATCTAATCCATGAGAATTGTCTGTTTTTATTTTTCATTTATGTAATAGTCAAAAGAACCGTCTCTATATGGATTTTCACCTAATCCACTACTTGTACAAACTTGTGTAATGTAGAACGGGATGCTTCTAGATAGTTTTTTTGTTTCCAAATCAGGAACTTGATAATTAGCTTGAGCTTGCAAAACATTGTAAGTTAAAAAAAATATTGTTAGTAATTTTCTCAATTTACTATTGCAAGGCTTTTTTAAAATTTAAAAATAGGAGTTTGATGACATCTCAAACTCCTATTTTTATTAACTTATTAATCTATATTTAAAGAGGCTTGCTATACTGCAAACCTCTTTTTAAATATTTTATTTTATCCAACGAGGATCCCCAACTTTTTTATCTAGCAAAGCTTGATTTTTAATTGTAAAATCTCCAGTTGTAGCACTTAAGAATTGTGGATCTAAAGTGCCATATGTTGTTGATTTATCAACAGTAATCGCAGCAGCGCCAACTGTATATAATAAACTTGCATTGAAGTAATTATTATTTGAAAACGTAGGCGGTGTCGTAGGGGTAGCTGTACCATTCTGATTCGAATATAATGCAGTTGGTGTATCTGTAATCAATGTGTTTTTTACAGTAGAAGTATTTGAAGCAAAACGAAGATATAAAATTCTTTTTGCGGCTACTGTAGTACATATTTTGTATAAAGTACAGCTATTAATTAATACATCGGATGTTAAACCTGTATTATTTAAACCAGCAGATTGATCTAAACGAATAAATTCGCGTGAATCTGAACAAGTATCAAATGTACTGTTTTGAAGAACAATGCTCTTGATATAAGCAGTTCTGACATCAATGAATTCAGCACCAGCATTTGTATTTACATTTTTAATAATGCTGTTGTAAACTGTTAACGAATTTATTTTAGCAGCACCGGCAGTGTTTGCAAATAAGGAACGAGTATAGTCGTGTACATAACAACCTCTGATTAAAATATCATTAAAAGTTCCAGCTGAGGAAATTGTTATTACACTAGCATTTGTAATACCTACTCCGGTTAAATCTAAATCGATTAAATTAAGATTACCTACTCCGTTATTAAGTAAGATATTTATTTTTAATTTTGGCTTATTCCAACTTGTAAGAGCTCTCAAAGTTAATGTTTGACTTAAAGTCACAAGCCCACTTTGCGAAGTATAGTCACCAGGTTGTAAAAGTAGAACTTTACCTGAAGAAGCTGCAGTAGCAATTGCACTCATTAAATCATCTGTAGGTGATATTACAATAGCATTTGTAGGATCAACTTCCGTTGTGAAGCTTGTTTGGCCTCTGTTTTTGGAGCCATTTTGTAAAATAGCATTGTAAGTTGTTTCACCTGCTAACCCTGTTATTGTTGCAATACCAGCTGTTTTTTCAGCGGCTGTAATTGTATGTGTGATATTACCTGGAGTAAGAACAATTTGGGTAACATTACTATTGGCAACCCATCTAAGAGTCGCTTGCTTTCCAGTTATATCGCCAGGAATTATCGGTAAGAAAAGTTGTTCTGACAATGTTGTTGCTGTAGTAATAGACCATTTCGAATCATCTAAACCAGGGGTTACTGCTTTTACTCTGATTGAATAAACAGTTTCACCTTCTAATTTAATCTGTATTGGCAATTGCGAAGCTGTAACCGTTACAGTTTTGAAAATAGTACTAAATGTTGGATCATCTGCACTAAATTCTACAACATAATTATTTTCTCCTTCTTTTACAGTCCAATTTAATTCAACTGTTGTCTGGTTTCTTAGTTTTGCTGTAAGGCCGGTAGGAGAAAACTCTCTGGTATTTCCTATTCCATCTAATAGCGACTCATTGTAATTCTCACAGCTTGTCATAGCTAAAGTTAATAACAATGTGGCTATTAATCCTTTTAATATATTTTTTATTTTCATAAACATAATAACTTATAATTTATAATTAATTTTTTTGCAAGATTTTTAATAGCCATAATCATTTTTCAATAAACCATTACTTGAATCTAGAAACACTTGCCATATAGGCCAAAATTGTCTGTTATCTGGATTGACACCAGTTTTGTAAAGTGAAGCTATTTTAGCATCATCAAGAGCAACCCATGTCCAGGCAGTATATTCTATACCAGGGCTTGTTGTTTCCCCACGGTTTAATCCATAAATAATAAGAGTAGTAAGTGGGTTACCTTTTGCGTCTGGAGTTGGATCATATTTGAAAAATAAAGTACTTGGTACATCAGCATAATCTCCAGTACGTGTTTGTAATGCTTTCATTTTAGTTTTTGCAAGATCTAAATTTTTCGCAAGTAAATTCCAGCGAATAAGTGCTTGTTTACGTTCCATTTCACCTGTAAATTCATACTCGTTTTCTTTTACAAGGGCATTAAACATATCATCTTTAGAGTTTATAGCAGCTAGATATGCATCAACATTTAAAGGACGATCAGCTGCTGCGAACGCTCTATTACGTATTTCTTTTAAATATGGCTTAGCCGCAGCAACACCCTCTAATTCATTCGCAGCTTCAGCCGCAAGTAAAAGAACTTCAGCATAACGCATATAAACTTTATTTACTCCATCATCATTATCTGAAACAACTTTACGAGTCATCCATTCATAACGGTATTTTCCAAAATACCAAGTATTTAATGAACCTAACTCCTGTTTTGCTACACCGTTAACTGCTGTACCATATTTATAGGGAACACAAGTAACGTCTCTACGGGTATCTTTTGGATTATAATCATAAAATACAAAAGGCAATGGCCCTGCACTTCCACCTCTTGGTTGAGCAGTAAATTGGTCAGAACTAGTATGTTTTACCGCAAAAGAATATAGCATTCTTCCTCTACCATCAGCAAAAGGAAGTTCCCAAAGCGATTCACCACCAGCTGTAATAACTTCTTTATTGTAATTTCTCCAAAATGTTTCAAATGATGGTTCTAAGCGAGCTTTTCCACTTGCGATAACTTCACGACATTCCGCTAATGCTAAACCATACATATTGGCAGTAGAAAGTGCCGGGTCATTACTTCTACGGATTCCATCAGGATATTGCTGAAAACCACCAGCTGCCATTGCTATACGGGCACGAAGAGCTTTTACAAATGCCTTATTAATTCTTTCTACACTATTGGTCGCAGTAGTTTCATTAGGCCATGGTACCAATGTAGCAGCTTCTGCTAAATCAGTAAGCAGTTGTTTATAAATTATGTCACGACTTACTTTTGCCTGATATATAGTAGCATTCGTAACCGGCTCAAAACGATATGGTACGTCACCCCAGGCTTTTACTAAATCTGCATAATAAATGGCACGTAATGTAATTGCCTCTCCTAATAAATATCCTAGATCAGTACCTGGCTTTGGATTGCCATATAAGCGAAGTCCACGAATACAAATGTTGGCACGTTCAATCCCCGAATACATCTGTTGCCAAGCATTGTTGGTGGTATTCATTATTGTATTTGCAGGAAGGACACCATAATTCTGTAGTTCAGCTGTGTCACCAGCAGATGTAGAAGCATTGTTCCATTCAAGATCGGAGTTTAAACCATAATAAGGAAGAAATCGACCTCTGTATGAATTCGTTTCAGCAAATGGTATTTTAATTCCATCTATAGCTCCTGAGGCTAGCGTTACGGAAGAAAAAATCACAGATTCGTCTAGCGATGATTGTGCTGGAGCATCTAGGTAATCTTCTTGACAAGATGTAAAAAGACTAGCTAAAATTATTCCTGCTATAATTATTGTATGTTTCATCTTTTGATAGTTTTTTAATTAAAAATTAAGGTTTAAACCAAAAACAAATTGTCTGCTGCGTGGATATGCTGAATAATCAACTCCAGGTGTATAAGGAGTAGATCTTCTTGTAGAAGCTTCTGGATCAGGACCTGTGTAATTAGTCCAAACAAAAACGTTAGAAGCTGTGCAGTAAAATCTTAATTTACTGATTCCCATTTTAGAATTAAAGAAAGCTGGAGCAGTATAACCCAATGTTAACGTGTTTAGCCTTAAGAAAGAAGCATCTTCAACTGCCCAATCACTAAAAACATAACTTTTCATATATGGAGACCACATAGTAGTGTTAGCATTTAATGCTGTTAATGCTGCAGGATCAGTAACTAATGTACCAGTTGCAGGATCTAAATTTGTCCATCTTTGACCATCAGCCATTTGAGAAGACATGTTTCTATATTGGCTATTAGGGTTAGAAGTAGTAGATTCAACTTTATTAGCGTTATAAATATCATTGCCATAACTCCAGTTGAATGCAGCCGAAAGATCAAATCCATATGCATTTCCATTAATTATAAAACCTCCGGTATTTTTTGGATTAGAATTTCCTATAATTGTCTGGTCAGCTGCTGTTATTTTATTATCTCCATCACGATCTACTAATTTCATATAGCCTGGTTGTACAGCACCTACGATATCTGTAGCATCTGCAACACCACTTTTTAATGTATATTTTGTTCCATCATAATTAAAGTCAGATACTTCATAACGACCGGCACTTTGATATCCAAACATTAAACCTAATGGAGATCCAACATTTACTGCATAATCGTTACCAATTTGTGTAGAGGCCCATCCAGTTGGATAACCAAAATTATTCATAACTCCAAGTGAGTTGATGTTGTTTTTGTTAATACCAATGTTAAAAGAAAAATTCAAACCATAGTTTTCTTTTTGTATTGCAGCAACGTTCAAAGTTGCTTCATAACCAGAATTTTGAGTTTCTCCCATATTACGGAATTGGTTGTCGTAACCTACTCCAGAGACAGGGAATAATAATAGCAAATCTTTAGTTTTATTTATGTATGTTTCTACAGATCCGTTGATACGACCTTTGAAAAAATCAAAATCTATACCTAAGTTTTGTGTTACTGTAGTTTCCCATTTTAAGTCTGGATTAGCTAAAGTTTTGGAAGGTGTCCATTGGCTTAGGCTATTATTTATCCAGGTATTATTTCCTGATTGAAAACTTTGTATAGTCTGTCCGGTTGGAATATTATTATTTCCAGCCTCTCCATAACTTGCTCGGATTTTAAGTGAGTTTATCCAGCTTACTTCTTTAAGGAAACTTTCTTCAGAAATTTTCCAGGCTACTGCTCCGGCTGGGAAATACCCCCATTGGTTACCTGTTGTAAATTTACTAGAACCATCTGCACGAAAAGTTGCAGTTAATAAATATTTATTTTTATAGTCGTAATTGGCACGTCCAAAGAAAGAAAGTAATTTATCATCAGGACTGTAAAAATTGTCTATAGATTGTGCTATACCTTGTGTAGTAAGTTTTTTTGCACGATCAAAATCAAAATCATTTGGGAATTTATGGATTGTAGATGTCACTGTGTTTGAAGTAGTGTTTATCATCTCTTGTCCTGCAAGAACATTAAAATGATGATCAGCGCCTAATAATTTTTTGAAATCATAATTTAATGTATTTGCATTTCTAAAAGTAGCTATTTTTTGATCAGCAATAACAAGTGCTGGGCTGCCTTGATTTAGAGCAGAAGGGACATTTTTTACATAAAAGGTTGATCGGCCATAAAAACGGTAATCTTGGCTACCACGGTTGTCTAACCCAAACTCTGATTTAAAAACAAGATTGTCAATTAACTTCCAGGAAAAACTGCCAAGCATATTGAAGTTTTTTCTTAATTGCTGGCGATCTGTATCAGCTATAAGTACAAGTGGATTAACAAGATAGCCTGTAAGTGCCTCGTCTGTATTGTCTGTAGTTAAACCTGGTAACGGAAGTGGAGAATATCCAACAGCATGACGCAAAACAGAATCGTTAGTTGATGTTGCATTTTGATTATTAGCGCCGCCACCATTAATTTCTGTATCAGAATAACGCATAGTAAACGAAAGGTCTATTTTGTCTGATGCCTTACTGTTTAAAGATAAGGAAATGTTATTTCTGTTAAAATCAGAACCAAGCATAATTGCTTTTTCATCATAATGAGCGTAGTTAAAATTATAATTGATTATATCAGATCCTCCTCGGATACCTAAATCGCGGCTTTGTACTTCACCTGTACGACCGAAAACTTGTTTTTGCCAATCATCACCTTTTATTCCATTGTATAAATCATGGTCTTGCCATGCACCGAAATATTTTTCATAAGTACTAACGTCTTTTTTTAGTAAAGCATATTCATATTGCCATTTTACATAATCTTCTGCTGAGAGTACATCAATGGTATTTGTCATTTCTTTCATACCATAAAACATGTTGAAATTTACAGCGATTTTACCATTTTTACCTTTTTTGGTAGTATAAATAATAACTCCATTCGCCCCTCTTGATCCATAAATAGCTGTCGATGATGCATCTTTTAAGACAGTTTGTGTTTCAATATCAGAAGGAGAAATATCGTTGATGCTGTTTACAGGAAATCCATCAACAATTATTAATGGTGATGCATCTTGAGATAAAGATCCACCTCCACGGATTCTGATTTTAATTTCAGAATCTGGTGATCCTTCTGAGGATGTTACTGAAACCCCTGCTATACGGCCCGTTAAAGCTTCCCCGATGTTAGCCACTGGATTTTTTCTAAGTTCGGCACCAGAAAGTGTAGAAACAGCACCTGTTAAATCAGATTTTTTAACTGTTCCGTATCCAACAACCACAACTTCGTTTAGTGTGTTTGAATCGTCGGCTAAAGAAACATCTAGTTTAGTTTTTCCTCCTGTTGGAACTTCTTTAGTTTTAAATCCTACAAACGAAAAACTTAAAACAGCTCCTGATTTTGTGAGTTTTATGGAGTATTTTCCATCAAAATCCGTACTAGTGCTGTTTTTTGTGCCTTTTTCTATAATATTTACACCAGGTAAGGTTAAGCCTGCAGCATCTTTAACAGTACCTTGGAGTATTACATTCTGAGCAATTGTTTTATTGCTCATGAGAAACGCCAGAAAAAGAGTGAAAACAAAATAGTTTTTTACTCCTTTTTTAATTAAACGGTTATTGGTCATAAATTTTTTTTTTAATGATTAATTGATTGGTTTTGTGGTTTTAAGTTTTTTTGCTTTTTAGTTTTTCATTAATTTTCCATTGATATAAGTGTTTATAAAATTGAGGTTATTTACGTTTTCAATTGAGTAAGGCTGGTTTACATTTTCGACAGTTACATTTTCAAGAGTGATATTTTTTATTGGTGATTCTTTATAACCTTTTGCTAGAATGCTATACTTTCCGCCGTTTTTTACATTTACATTTTCCAAATAGATGTTTTCGATTCTGGGGATAAATGTTCCGTTTTGATTACCATGTACATTGTAAAACATATCTGCTTTTAATATTGCTTCTTTAACCTGGCCTATTTGTATGTTTCTCACATAAAAGTTCTCGATTAACCCTCCTCTTTTAGAATTGGTTTTCAAACGAATGGCAATATCTAAATTTGGACTGTCCATCTTGCAGTTTTCTACAAATACATTGCTTACGCCACCAGAAATTTCGCTTCCGATTGTAACCCCGCCATGACCGTCGAACATGTTGCAGTTTTGTACAATTATATTTTCACTTTTCATAGCAACTCTTCTTCCGTCAGCATCACGTCCTGATTTTATTGCAATACAATCGTCTCCCGTATTGAATGTGCAGTTTTTGATAATTACATTTTTAGAATACTCAGGGTCGCAGCCGTCATTGTTTGGCCCATGGCTATTGATATTTACGCCATCTACGATTAAGTTCTCTGATTTGATGGGATGTATAACCCAAAAAGGCGCATTAATAATATTGATATTCTGTATAAGGATATTTTTGCATTCAAAAAATTCTATAAAATTGGGTCTTAAATAATGACCTTCTCCAAATATTCTTTCTGAAACGGGAATATTGTTTTCAGCCATTTCCACCAAGCGCAATCGATTGAGAGGATCTGCCTGAGAAGGAGTTCCTTTTTTCCATCCATATTGTTCGCTATTACACCATGGCCACCAGTTTTCGCTCCCTGCCTGGCCGTTTAAAGTTCCTTCTCCTGTTATTGCGACATTCTTTTTTTGATAGGCATAAACTAAAGGGGAGTAGTTCATAAATTCGGTTCCTTCAAAAGAAGTATGGACCAATGGGCAATAGTCTTTTGGATTTGTACTGAAAAGAATTTCGGCATCTTTATCTAAATGAAAATTTACATTGTTTTCTAAATGAATTGCCCGAGAGAGGTATTTTCCTTTTGGAACCAACACTATGCCACCTCCATTTTTACTGCATTCTTGAATAGCTTTTATTATTGCTTCAGTGTTATCAAATGAAGTATTCGATTGTGCACCATACTGAAGTATATTATAAGTCTTATTTGGAAAGCTTGGGTATTTAACCGATTTAACAATGGACTGCATTTTTTTCCATTGTTCTTTCGATTGATTACTGGTCTGAGAAAAAACGGAAAATCCTACTAATAAGGTAAAAGCAAGATAAATAGCAGTCATTTTACCTGTGATGTTTTTCAAAATGGTGTGCGTATTGAATAATTTCATTGGGCTTTATTTTGAATGTGTAATTACAATTATGTAATCGATTACACAAACCTACATATAATTTTTATATAAACAAAAAAAAGTCTAAAAAAAAAGTATAAATAAAATTAAATAGTGATATTTTTGATATATTATTAGTTTTATATATGCTTTTATGTTTTTTTTAAGATTAGTACCCTGCTTTGAAAACAAAAATTATAGAATAAATTAATTTTTATGCAATCGATAACATTAATCGTTTTTTGTTGAATTTTTTATTTATTTTTACAAAAATAATTGTATATCTTAATTCCAGAATGGATCAAAAAACAACAATCTACGATATTGCAAAAGCACTTGACATAACGGCAGCGACTGTTTCAAGAGCTTTGAATAACAATCCGAAAATCAGCGAGGTTACCAGAAAACTGGTATTAGAAACAGCTGCTAAAATGAATTATAAACAAAACAGGCTGGCACAATCTCTTCGCTCTGGCAAAAGCAATAATGTAGGTGTTATTGTACCTCGTATTGACAGTAACTTTTTTGCTTCTGTAATTAGAGGAATTGAAGAGGAGCTGCATCCAGAGGGGTATCATGTTATCATTTGCCAGACTAACGAAGAAGAAACGAGGCAAAGTGAAAAAATTACCACCTTATTGAACGCACAAGTTGATGGGATTTTGATGTCTATCTCAAATGTTTCAGAAGAAAATGATCATGTAATAGAAACTGTAGTGAATAAAAATGTGCCTTTAATCTTTTTTGACAGAAAGAAGGAAATGCAAGGCGTTAGCTCTGTAACTATTAATGACTTTGAAGGCGGTTATCTGGCGACAAAGAATCTTATTGAACAAGGCTGTAAACGTATTGCTCATTTGACAGGGGATCAATCATTGGAAATATTTGAGAATAGAAATAAAGGATATAAAAAAGCATTACTTGACAGCGGTTTAGAGTGTAATGAAGATTATGTTTTTCAAACTAGGAGTAATGTAAATGCCGGAAGGCAGGCTGTCGAGAAATTATTGAGTTTAAATCCTCAGCCAGACGGAATTTTCTCCTCGAGTGATTTTGCTGCTTTAGGAGCGATTCAGGAATTGAAAGAAAGAGGTATAAAAATTCCTGAAGAGTTTTGCGTATTTGGCTTTGGAAACGAACCTTTTACGGGCTTTATGGAGCTGTCTATTTCGTCTGTGGATCAATCACCATTGGAAATGGGAAAAATGGCAGCAAAAGTCTTTTTGGAACAAATACAAAATACGGATAATATAAAAATTGAAAAGAAAGTGGTGCTTACTCCTACACTGCATATCCGAAAATCATCTACAAGATTAAAATAAGCTGCAAGGCATTATTTTAAAGTCTGTAAAGTAAAAATGTGTTCAAAAAATCAAAAGCTGTTAGAAAATGAATCCTAACAGCTTTTTGAACAAAATAATCTAAAAAACTTTCTTTAATATTATAATGATACTCCTCTTTTCCAAGGAATAAAATCGTTTTGATTTAATATAGCCGCTTTGGTTATTATGTTTCCGCTAGCAACATCAATAATAAAATCTAGCATTTGATCTGCCATTTCATCAATAGATTTTTCTCCTTTGATTACTCCTCCTGTGTCAATATCTATAATATCAGACATTTTTGCAGCTAATTCAGAGTTAGAAGAAACTTTTACTACAGGAGCAATCGGGTTTCCTGTTGGAGTGCCTAAACCTGTTGTAAAGATTACCATATTAGCCCCAGAACCTACCATTGCAGTAGTACATTCAACATCGTTGCCCGGTGTGCATAATAAAGTTAATCCTGGTTTTGAAATGTATTCGCCATAATCATAAACTCCAGAAATTGGTGATGTTCCTCCTTTTTTGGCAGCACCGGCAGATTTCATGGCATCAGTAATTAATCCGTCTTTGATATTTCCTGGTGATGGATTCATGTCAAATCCTGAGCCTGCATCAATAACGGTTTTCTCATACCATTTCATTAGTTCCAAGAAACGTTTTCCGTCATTGTCATCCACACAACGGTTTACTAATTCTTGTTCTACACCGCATAATTCAGGAAATTCTGAAAGTATTGTTGTTCCTCCTAAAGCGGCAATCATATCTGACATTACTCCTAGAGTCGGGTTAGCAGAAATTCCAGAGAATCCGTCTGAACCGCCACATTCTAAACCAATTTTTAATTTAGATAATGGAGCAGGAGCTCTTTCAATTTTATTTGCTTCTTTGATTGCGGCGAAAGAGTCTTTCACTACTGTACTCAACATTTGTTCAATAGTTCCAATCTGCTGCTGATCGTAGATTAAAACTGGTTTTTTGCTATTTGGATTAATAGCATTCATTGCATCTTGAAAAATTGAGATCTGTAAGTTCTGGCATCCTAAACTCAAAACAGTAGCTCCAGCAACGTTTGGATTGTTTACATAACCGGCTAATAATTTAGCCAAACTGTGTGAATCTTGACGTATTCCGCCACATCCGCCTTGATGCGTGATGAATTTTACTTCAATATTTTTAAATAAATCAACTTCATTAGATTTAGCAACAGCATCTTCTGCACCTTTTTCAGTGTTTACTAAAGATCGAAGCAACAGTTGATAATCATTTTCTTTTGGCTTTGACAGTTCTTTTTCGAAAATCCCCTTTAAGATTTCGATATTTCTGTTTTCACAAAATACCAATGGGAAAAATAACCAAACATTTTCAGTTCCAACTTGTCCGTCTTCTCTATGATACCCCATGAAAGTTCGATCCTTCCATTTGTCAACATTGGGAACATTCCAGCCAATAGTTTCTGTTTTCCCAGACACTTTAGCACTTTCGTGTTTCACATTTTCTGTCGAAAGCAGTCCGCCTTTTGCAATTGGAGCACTCGCTTTCCCTACCAAAACCCCATACATAATAATGTGTTCTCCTGTTTCAAAAGGATACATCGCAATTTTATGTTTCATTTTTACGTCAGTTTCGATGGTGATGTCTTCACCTTCAAAAGAAATGACTTCTCCAGCTGTAAGATTTACTAATGCAACCGCAACATTATCAGAAGGGTTTACTTTTATTAATTTCTTTTGCATTTTACTTAATTATAAAATTTATACTCCTTTTCGTTTAGAAAACAGCAATAATTATCACTGTTTTAATCATTCTTTGGTCGTGTCCGCCGTGGCGAACAGCCTATTCGTTCCAGCTTTTTATATGAGGCAAAAAAAAATAAAAGCCTCATACAAAAAGAGCTTCACTGCTGTCCTTTATACATTCCGTTCATAAAGAACTATTTGTTTTAATTAAAAAAAATAAATTTTAATTATAAGGATACAGATTCAAAAGATTTCAAATAGTTTTTAAAACCTTCTTCAATTCCGTTATTATTTATTTCATTTATTGCAATTACAAGCGCTTCAGACAAACCTTTAACAGCAGTTAAGTCTTCATCCCAAAATTCTGTATTTTGAAGAGTCTGCTCAACAGCTTTTGCTGTATCGTTAGCCCAGATAACTTTAAATGCATCTGTTATTTCTTTACTGTCATCTACCGGTAAAGCAGTTCCATTCCAAGTTCCTTCATAAAAACGGATCAGACAGGCAAAAGAAAAAGTTAAGTTGGCAGGTACTTTGCCAAATTTAGTAATGTAACCTAAAATACTTGGCAATACTCTAACTTTGAATTTTGAAATAGAATTTAAAGCAATACTGGAAAGATTATGTTTGATAAATGGATTTCTAAAACGGTCTAGAATATCTTCCGCAAAAAGATCCAGTTCTTTTTTATCCATATCAATAGTTTCGTTGATTTCATCAAAAATAGCTTTGTTGATGAAAGCTCCTGTGAAATCCCCGTCTACTGTTTCTTTTACTGTTTCGTTTCCATACATTACCGAAAATGGAACCATTGCAGTATGGGCGCCATTCAGGATTCTTACTTTTCTCGTTCTGTAAGGCTGCATATCTGCAACGATTTTTACATCTAAATTAGTTTTGTGAAATGGTAATTTTGCTTTCAAATCTTCTCCACCTTCGATTACCCAAAGGAAAAAAGTTTCAGCAGAAACTATTAAATTGTCAGTATAATCTAATTGTTTGTTGTATTGGTCAATTTCAGCTCTTGGATATCCAGGTACAATTCTGTCAACTAGAGTGTTGTGGAATGTATTGCTTTCGTTAATCCAAGCAGCGAAATCAGCTCCTAAGTTCCAGTCGTTAGTGTATTTTAGGATAATTTCTTTTAAAGTATCTGCATTATAATTAATCAGTTCGCAAGGAATAATGGCTAATCCTTTTGCTTTATCTCCATTAAAATGTTTGAATCTTTCGTGCAAAAGAACAGTCAGTTTTGCAGGATAAGAACTTGGAGGCTGCATTACAGGCGTATCAGTGCTTACATAAGCAATTCCAGATTCCGTTGTGTTTGAAATGATGAACTGCAGTTCTTCTTCTTTGGCTAAAGCCAAATAATCATTAAAATTTGTATATGGATTGATTCCGGAAACAAGATTTGTGATTAATTTCTTCTCTTGAACTTCTTGGCCTTTAGATAAACCTTTCATAAACAATGTGTACAAACCGTCTTGGTCGTTCAGCATATTTACCATTCCGTTTTCAATAGGCTGTACCACTGCGATTCCTGCATTAAAATCTACTGTTTCATTCAATTCTTGAAAAGCATGATCTATAAAAGCTCTTAGGAAATTCCCCTCTCCAAATTGAATTACTTTAATAGGCTGTAATTTTTCTAATCCTAAATTTTTTCTATTTAAATTTTTCATTTTTTCCTTTACTATTTATTTACCGGCTTGTTTGAGCCTTATATTTATTTATAATAATAAGCGACTAACGTCCTAAATGTCAGTTTTTAATCCTTTAATGAGGATTGGGGATTAAATTCTTTCCCTCTAGTATTCAATCGCTTATTTAGCTTTTTAAACCTTATGAGAGGTGTATAAGTAATCCTTATTTTTGTCTAATTTCTTTAATTGTAGCTAACGTTTTTCTAACAATACCTTCCAATAAAACCACATCTTGGTTTTTCAATATTTCGTTAGTAATTAGTTGTGAACCCATACCTACGCATACTGCACCTGCATCAAACCAGCTTGTTAGATTATCTTTGGCAGTGGTAACTCCACCTGTAGGCATGATGCTTGTCCAAGGGCAAGGTCCTTTCACGCCTTTTATGAATTGAGGTCCGTAGATTTCGCCAGGGAATAATTTTACAATTTCGCAGCCTAATTCTTCTGCTCTTGCAATTTCGGTAAGTGATGCACAACCGGGTGACCACAATACTTTTCTGCGGTTGCAGGCAATAGCTATATCTTCTCTAAAAACTGGAGTAACAATAAAATTTGCTCCTAACTGCATATAAAGAGAAGCTGCCGCTGCATCAGTAATAGATCCTACTCCTAGAATCATTCCGGGTAATTCTGCTATCGCATATTTATTAAGTTCACCAAAAATTTCAAAAGCAAAATCTCCTCTGCTGGTGAATTCCATTAATCGGGCGCCGCCATCATAACATGCTTTAAGCACTTTTTTTGCTAATGATACATCAGTATGATAAAATAAAGGAACTAATCCTGTTTCTTTCATTACTGCTGCAACTTCAATTCTTGTATATTTTGCCATAATTATTTTATGTTTTTATCTAGATACTAATCCAGCAGAATCACCATCTGCCATATTTTCCACTTCTTTTAAGCTAGCCAAGTTGTAATCTCCTGCAATGGTATGTTTTAAACAACAAGCAGCAACTGCAAAGTTTAATGCTTTTTGACTATTATTTGGATATTCTAATAAACCGTAAATTAATCCTCCCATAAAGGCATCACCGCTTCCAACTCGATCAATAACAGGTGTAACTTCTTTTACAGCTCCTTGATATATTGCTTTTCCGTCAAATAGTATACCGCCTATTCTTTGATGAGAAGCACTTACGGAATAACGTAATGTAGTGGCAACTGTTTTTAAATTTGGCAATAAATTAAATAAGGCTGTATATAAAACTGGAAGTGATTTTTCGTCTTGATAGTTTGGATTTACCTTGGCTTTTCCTAACATAAAATAAGCGGTATCAATATCTCCTAAAATTACGTTACAGTATTGCAATAATTCTGGCATAACCTCACTTGGAGTTTTTCCATACTGCCATAATTTTGATCTGTAATTCAAATCGCATGATATGGTTAATCCTAATTTATGAGCTACTTTGATAGCTTCTAAACAAGCTTGGGCTGAACTATCGGATATAGCTGCTGTAATTCCGCTCCAGTGAAACCAGTTAGCATCTTTTAGTACATTTTCCCAATCGATATTTCCTTTTTCAATAGTTGCCATGGAGCTATGGGCACGGTCATAAACTACGTTGCTCCCTCGTGTTCCAGCTCCTGTTTCAAGAAAATAAATTCCTAAACGTTCTCCTCCAAAAATGATGTTTTTGGATTCTACGTTCATTTTTCTCATTTCTCTTAATGCGCATGTTCCAATCTCATTTTCTGGTAATCGTGTTACAAATTCGGCGCTTACTCCATAATTTGCTAAGGAAACGGCAACATTAAATTCGCCTCCGCCGTAAGTCGCCCCAAATGCGGTGGCTTGGCCAAAACGTAAATTTCCTTCCGTTGAAAGGCGTAACATTATTTCTCCGAATGAAACTACTTTACTCATAGTATTAAAATTTGAAATATTCTTTGGCATTATTATAACTAATGTCAGAAACCATTTTACCTATCCACTCCATGTCATTTGGAAGTTCTCCTCTTTTGATTTCGTCACCCAAAAGATTACAAAGGATACGTCTAAAATATTCATGTCTTGGAAATGACAAGAAGCTTCTGGAATCGGTTAACATTCCAATAAAACAGCTGATAAGGCCCATATTCGAAAGAGCATTCAGTTGTTTTGTCATTCCGTCTTTTTGATCCAAAAACCACCATCCTGAACCAAATTGTACTTTTCCTCTAACGCTTCCGTCATTAAAATTGCCAATCATGGTAGCCATTACTTCATTATCTGCAGGATTCAAGTTATAAATGATTGTTTTAGTCAATTTATCTTTACTGTCCAAAGCATTCAGGAAAGCTGACAGTTTTTGAGCCTGTGGATAATCTCCGATAGAATCCCATCCAGTGTCAGGTCCTAAAATTCGGTGCATACGGGCATTGTTATTTCTCAATGCTCCTAAGTGAAACTGCTGCACCCATCCAAATTCATGATACGTTTCGGATAAAAACAATAAGATGGCACTTTGAAATTTCAAAGCTTCTTCAGAAGTTATATCCTGATTATCTCTTTTTCTTTTGAAAATAACATTTATCTGATTTTCGGTAAAGTTTTCAAAATATATTTGATCCAATCCATGATCGCAAAGTTTGCAGCCATTTTTATCAAAATATTCGATTCTGTTTTTTAAAGCTGCACATAAATCTGCAAAAGAATTAATGGCAATTCCAGCTACTTCACCTAATGTATCGATATATGCATTGTATCCGTCATTTGAAATTAGAATTGCTTTATCAGGTCTAAAAGCGGTGCTTACTTTTGTAGTAAAGTCGCTTTTTGCTAATTTTTGATGATATTCTAAGTTGTCAATTGGATCTTCAGTAGTGCATACAAATTCTGCATTTACTTTTTTAAGTAAGTTACGTGTGCTGTATTCTGGAGAATTTATTTTTGCAGAAGCCTGTTCGTAAATTGATTCCGCTGATTTTTCGTTTAATAATTCTGTAATGTCAAAATAGCGTGCTAATTCTAAATGTGTCCAGTGATACAAAGGATTACGCATTGTATAAGGAACTGTTTTTGCCCAATTGATAAATTTGTCTTTATCAGAACCATTTCCAGTAATGAATTGTTCGCTGATTCCTAAAGTACGCATTGCGCGCCACTTGTAGTGATCTCCATTTATCCACACATTAGTAATATTGTCAAAAATTTTATCTTCGGCTATAAATTGCGGATTCAAGTGATTGTGATAATCAATAATAGGCTGATTTTTAGAATAATTATGGTATAATTCTTCAGCAAATTTATTTTCTAATAAAAAATTATCATGTATAAAACTTATGCTCATTTTAAACGTCTTAAAATATTATTATTCGTTTGATGGTTTTCCAATAGTAGCTAGTATTCCGCCATCAACATAAAGGATATGACCGTTTACAAAATCACTTGCTTTTGAAGACAAGAATACAGCTGCACCTTGTAAATCTTCTGGATCTCCCCAACGATTTGCTGGCGTTCTGCTAATAATGAAATCGTTAAATGGGTGTCCGTCTACTCTAATTGGAGCTGTTTGAGTAGTTGCAAAGTATCCGGGCCCAATTCCATTTGTTTGGATATTGAATTTAGCCCACTCTGTAGCCATGCTTTTAGTCAGCATTTTTAAACCTCCTTTTGCAGATGCGTAAGCACTTACGGTATCTCTTCCTAATTCACTCATCATTGAACAGATGTTGATAATTTTTCCACCGCTTCCACGAGCAATCATTCTTTTGGCAACTGCTTTTGACATGATAAAAGGACTAATTAAATCTACATTGATAACTTCGGCAAAATCTTTTACTTCCATTTCAACAATAGGTGTTCTTTTGATGATTCCTGCGTTATTGATCAGAATATCGATTGGACCAACTTCAGTTTCTATTTTTTTTATATTTTCAATTACGGCTGCTTCATCGGTTACATCAAATATATATCCGTAAGCATCAATTCCTACTGATTTGTATTCAGCAACAGCGTTATCTACTGTTTCTCGTGAAGAACGGTCGTTTATTACAATTTTTGCGCCAGCATGACCAAGTCCTTTTGCCATTGCCATTCCAAGTCCATGAACTGCTCCAGTTACGAGTGCTGTTTTTCCAGTTAAATCAAAAAGGTTGATTGACATAAATTTTTTATTTAATAGTTACTAATTATCTTAATTCGGTTATTTTGCAGACATCCATATCTCCATAGTCTAAGTTTTCACCAGCCATTCCCCAAATAAAAGTATAGTTACTTGTTCCTGAACCAGAGTGAATAGACCATGGTGGAGAAATAACAGCCTGATGATTGTTCATCCAAATATGTCTTGTTTCCTGTGGCTGACCCATAAAGTGGCAAACTGCCTGATTTTCTGGAATATCCAAATAGAAATACACTTCCATTCTGCGGTCATGTACGTGAGCTGGCATTGTATTCCAAACACTTCCCGGTCTTAATTCTGTCATTCCCATCTGTAATTGACAAGTAGTAACAACACCGCCAATAATCATTTGATTTACGGTACGGTGATTTGCTGTTTCCATTGTGCCTAATTCCAGTTTTTTAGCTTCGGCTAAGCTTACTTTTTTAGTTGGATAGTTTGTGTGGGCAGGAGCAGAGTTGATGTAAAATTTTGCTGGATTTTTTGAATCGGCACTTTTAAAAATTACTTCTTTGTTACCGCTTCCAATATATAAGGCATCTTTAAAGCCTAATTCATATACAGTTCCTTCAACAACAACAGAACCATTTCCTCCAACATTTATGATTCCCATTTCTCTTCGTTCTAGGAAGTAGCCTGCTTTTAAGGGATCTATTGTTTCCAATGTTAAATCTTTAACTGGAACAGCTGAACCCGCAATATACCGGTCATAATGAGAATAGGTCAATGTAATCTCATCTTCCAGCATTAAATCATCAATAAGGAATTCATCTCTTAACTGTTTCGTATCATATTGTTTTACTGCTTCAGGGCTAGAAGCATATCTAGAACTATATTTTGTCATGGTATAAAGTTTAATGTAATCGATTGCACAAAATTAGATTTTTATATTTAAAAAACATAATTCAAATCAAATTTATTTGTTTGAATTTTATAATTCTACTTTTTTCATTCTAGGAACCAAAATATGCATGATAAGCCAAGCTAATAAATAAGCCGCTCCGCAAATGCAAAACATAATAAAATAACCTGTTTCTATTTTACCAATTTTAGTATAGTAAACAAACATGTTTTTTTGAATCACTAAAGTTAGTAAAATTCCGCCAAGCGCACCGAACATTCCTCCAATTCCTGTTACCGAAGCTGTTGCGTTTTTGGGAAACATATCGGATACTGTGGTAAATATATTAGCACTCCATGCCTGATGCGCAGAAACTGCTAAACCAATAACCAAAATTGCCCACCACATATTGATTGAACCTAAATATTGAGAAAACAAAACGGGTAAAACGGCAAATGCATAAAGCAGCATGCTTGTTTTACGGGCTTTATAAGCCGGCCAGTTTTTATTTATTAATCGTAACGGTAACCATCCTCCGCCAATACTCCCTATGCTTCCAATAACATAAACTAATGCACAAGGCCAAATAATTCCAGTCGCAGAAAGTTTATATTCTTTCATTAAGAAATCGGGTAACCAAAATAAATAAAACCACCAAACTGGGTCAGTTAATAATTTACCAATTGCAAATGCCCAGGTCTGGCGAAAGGAAAGTAATTTTAGCCAAGACGCTTTTTCATTATTTTCATCTTCAATTACTTCGGTTTTGTCGGCATTAATATATTCGAGTTCAGCCTGTGATAAGCGTTTTTGTTTTTGAGGAACTTCATAATATATAAACCACAAAAACAGCCATACAAAACCAATAATCCCAGTTGCGATAAATGCCCATTGCCAACCGTAATTTTCAGCAATAAAAGGGACAGACAGAGGGACGATTATAGCTCCAATATTACTTCCGGAGTTAAAAATTCCAGTTGCTAATGCGCGTTCTTTTTGAGGAAACCATTCGGCAGTAGCTTTTATAGCAGCTGGAAAATTTCCAGCTTCGGTAACTCCTAAAAACACGCGCGCAATTAAAAAACCTCCTGTGCCTGTTGCAAAAGCATGGCCAATTGCTGCTAAACTCCATAAGCCGGTTGCTATCGCATACCCTAATTTTGTTCCTAATTTATCAATGAATCCACCAGCTATAAGCATTCCTAATGCATAAGCAATTTTAAATGCCAGTTCAATATTAGAATAATCAATTACTTCCTGTTCTGGTGTCCAATGAAAAGCTTCTGCTAAAAACGGTCTTAAGTAACTTATTACGTTCCTGTCTAAATAATTAACTGTTGTAGCAAAAAAGACTAAACTGCATATTGTCCAGCGATATTTTCCAATCGCTGCATTGGCTTGATTCATAAATTGCAAATTTGGTTAGGTTAGTTTGATAGTATTAGTTTTTTATTTTAAAGATCTGTTATTGGACTGTATTTAGGCACTAAAGATCTCATTACTATCCAACCTATTAAATAACATACAGCACAGATGGAAAAAATTATGAAATATCCAGCTTCAATTCCTTTGAATCCCATAAAAACCATTTCGCTTTCTTTACTATAGTCGAATAACATTCCAGAACCTTTATTGATTATTGTAGATCCAATTCCTCCTGCTAAACCGCCAATACCTGTAATGGTAGCAATTGCTTTTTTGGGAAACATATCTCCAACAGTAGTAAAGATGTTAGCAGACCAAGCTTGATGTGCAGCACCAGCTATACCAATTATTATTATAGGCAACCAGTATGAAATGTATCCTAATGGCTGTGCCACCAATGCTAATAGAGGGAAAAATGCAAAAATTAACATTGCCCTCATACGCCCTTCATAAGGATTCATTCCTTTTTTCTCAACAAAGTAGGTCGGCAGCCAGCCACCTATTATTGAAAGCAAAGTAATCATATATAAAACAAATAATGGGAATGCAGCTTCTGTAGAATCCATTTCGTAAACCGAACTTAAATAGGCGGGTGTCCAAAATAAAAAGAACCACCAAACGCCGTCTGTCATAAATTTACCAAAAGCAAACGCCCATGTCTGTTTGTATTTAAAGCAATCAGCAAGTGAAACTTTAGTGTCAGTTTCGGGTACATAACCTTCTATTTTACTGTCTGCAATAATATCCTGCTGGATATAAGCTAATTCAGCAGCGCTGACTTTTGGATGCTTTTCAGGTTTAGCATAGATGAAAATCCAAAAGCCCATCCACATAAAACCTAAAGCTCCAATAATAATAAATGACATTTCCCATCCAAAAGATTTAGCGATAAAAGGAATCGTGATTGGAGCAGCCAAAGCACCTACAGTTGCTCCAGCGTTAAATATGCTGGTAGAGAATGCTCTGTCTTTTTTAGGAAAATATTCGGCTGTAGTTTTAATAGCGGCAGGAAAGTTTCCGGCTTCACCAACAGCCAATACAAAACGGGCAAAAATAAACAAAGAAACACTGACAGAAATAATCATTCCAGTGTCGTTTACTGTGCTTATAGCTTCTTTTGCTCCTTCAAAACCTACAAGCCAATTTCCAGTAATGATTCCTGCAGTTGCAATACCGCAAAATGCATGTAAGCATGCACCTAATGACCAGACACCAATTGCCCAAAGAAATCCTTTTTTGGTATCCATCCAATCAACAAATTTGCCTGCAAATAATAATGAAACTGCATAAAATATAGAAAACAAAGCGGTTATATTTCCGTAATCATTGTTTGTCCAGTGAAACTCTGGTGAAATAAAATCGCTCCATGTCAAAGAAAGTACTTGTCTGTCAAGGTAATTGATGGTTGTGGCAAAAAAAAGCATTGCACAAATTGTCCATCTGTATTTACCTATGTTTTGATTATTCATATTATTTTTTGTTTAATTTTTGTAGGCTTTATTTAATGTAATCGTTGATGTAATCGATTACACAAAAATAAGTTTTATTTTTACATATACAATTTATTAACTAGTTTTTTTTCAATATAGTAATAAACAATACCTTTTTTTATCGTAAAGGTATATTTACTATTCGAACAATCGGTTGTTTGTTGTTTAAAATGTAATTAATTACACAAAAATGATGAATTTTTTAATTTTTTGCATTTCTATTGGTGAAATATAGCAGGCAATGGGTAGTTATTCTTAATATTTTTTTGTAATTAAAGTTTTATATTGCTACCCATAATAATAGGAAGTTATGTTATATTTCTAAATAGTATAAAAGCAAAAATGCTAAATATTCCCTTTTAGCCCTGATCGAAGCGATATACTTTTTATCTCGTCTTTTAGGACGAGATAAAAAGATTTAGCGAAGAGCAGGAACCATGTTACCAAAAACACCTAATTTTTCTGCTCCTAAAAAATAATAATCAGATTCAGATTAGTAATAAAATAAATCTTTTAGAAGGAATTCACCTTTTCTTTTTTTCTCTTTTAATTTTTTCACAATTTTCAAGAAAGCAATAGCTGTGATATAGGCATCGCCCATTGCAGTATGACGGTCTTTTTTGGAAATATCAAATTTATCGGCGAGATCATCAAGTGCGTAATGGTCTTTATACTCTAACAGATTGGATTTAATGAGTGTCTTTTTGTAGAGAAATGCCGTATCCAAAGTCTTGTTCGTTAACAGTGGCAGACCATTTCGTTCCAATGCACGATTGATCATCGTTATGTCGAATATGGTGTGATGGGCAATGATAATTGAATCTCCCAAGAAAGTTAAAAATTGCTGTAAAACTTCTAATTCACTTGGTTTTTTCATAACCAAGTCTCTTAGAATACCATGAATTTGAACACTGTTTTTGTCATAATGTTCTTGGTGTATATACATTTCAAAACTTTCGGAAATGGAAATGACACCATTTTGCAAAATAATGGCTCCTATGCAGAGCATTCTGTCATTATCATAATCAAAACCAGTGGTTTCAGTATCTAAGACAACAAAGCGGGTACTTTCAACGCTGTGTAAGAGTGTTTCATCAATTGGCTTTTTAGATATTTTTAAAAAATCAAATAGTTCGGTTTTCCATTCTTCGAAAATGCTCTTCATTACAATATATTTGATGGATTAAAACGAATGGAAATGATTTCCTGCAGTTCTTTAATGGTTTTAAAGGTGCTTTTTAGTTTAATTTTTTCTAATTTGGTAAGATGTTCTAAGGCGATATATTGCCCGGAATCATTGTGCAGGAGACCTTGTTTGGTTCTGAATTTTAAAAGCGCTTTGTAGGAATAGGAACAGGATAAGTATAATTCTCTGTTTTGTGGTTCCAATTCTGCTAATTTCTCAAAACGTTCAGGAGTATTGCTGATTGATTTTACCGCATGGGATAAAATCAATACTCTGGCTGCATCACTCAATGGCATTAATGCTCTTCTTTTTATATCGAAGAAATCTTTGTTGGCACCATCTTGTTCTAATAAGAATTGTCTAAAAAAACCAGTAGGGGATGGGCTTTGCAAAGCACCGCTCACTAAATGAAGGTAAAATACGGGATTTGCTTTGATGTCTTCTAAAATATAATCAGAGAGTTTGTTTACAAGTTCGCTGTCCCCATAAGAAAGGCTGTAGTCGAAAAATATAAAGGATAAGAGAACTTCATCTTTTCCAGTGTTTGTGATCCAATGGTGTACTACTTTTTTCCATTCTTCCAAACTCAAACACCATTTCGGGTTGGATGCCATCATTTCGGCAGGACAATATTCATATCCAATTTCGAATAATCCTTTGTTGACATGAGATGCCAATTCCAAAAAGTATTTTTTAGTTTTTTCTTTTAATTCTTCGGCTACATCTTCATAGACCAAGGCATTATCCTGATCGGTTTGCAATAATTGTTCGCTTCGCCCTTGGCTTCCCATGGCCAGCCAGCCAAATTTTACCGGCGGCGGTGTACTCATTTTTTTCAAAGCTATAGTAATAACCTGCTGAATACAAACATCATTTAATTCGGTAATGATTTTTGATGTCAATGTTATTGGTATGTTTTGATCTAAATAGCCTTGCAGCAATTGCATAATACTAGCTCGTATAGGTTTTATTTCCTTGTATTTTTTGGCTCTTTTCACAGCTTTTATTAATACAGCTGGATTATTTCCTAATGATACCATCACGTCGTGTTTGGAAAGAATACCAATGGCTTTGGTATTTGGAGTACCATCTTTAGTTAGGCATATATGGCTGATGTTACTTTTCATCATGGCCATTTGCGCTTGTGTAGTGGTCAGTTTTTTAGGATATGTAATAACGGGACTTGTCATTATTATTGAGGCTGCCGATGTAATAGGATATTCGCCGGTAACAATTTTATTTCTTAAATCCTTATCTGTAATAATGCCAATAGGAAGCTTATCTTCAATGACAAGTATTGCGCCTACATTTTTTTTGGTCATTATTTGTGCAATCTCTTTGGCAGTGGTTATTGATGAACAGGTAACTATTTTTTTTGAATATTTTACGGGCTGAATATCAAGTATTTTGGGATTATTATCCAAAAGGTCTCCTGCTAAGGTTTCGCCATACAGTTTTCCTCTATAGCTTTCAGAATAGGGATTATGTGTATTGGAAGCAAAACTTTGAATTAAAAAGTCCCCAACATCTTTATTTACTAATGCATAGGGTTTGAAGATAGCAATTGGAATAGCATAAAGGATGGTTTCTTCATAAGCTCTAGCTTCCATTTGGTAGTTTTCATTAGCGATGAGGGGTCTTAGCCCAAAGATATCTCCTTCATCGCACATATCAATAGTATCGTTTTTTAGGCCTTTTCTAAGTGCAACTGCACCTTTATGGACTACATAAAAGGAGTCGTGGGTTTCGTCATTTTCGGCAAAAATAACGCTGTCTTTTTCCTTATAAATAATTGAAATCTGTTCCGAAAGAACTTCAATATCATTTTGATTTAAAAAAGTAAATGGAGGGAAGTTCTTTAGAAAATCTGCAACTCTCTGCGAAATAGTATTTTTCATGTAATTTGAATAATGTTTTTAAGACTAAGATAAATTGTAAAAAAAAAACACAGCTACTTTTCGGCAACTGTGTTTTTAATATTTGTTTTTTCGAATGATTTTGATGCTAATGTAGAAGAGTATAAAGAAACGCAAAAAGGAGTTATGTAAGTTAATACAATTCTTAAAACATTTCTAAACGTGAAATTGCTTTCCCAAATCACGTCATAACTGTTAATCGTGTTCAATATAGTTCCCACTACAACAGCAATAATCAAAGCATTTTTTATATTTTTAGAAAGCATATTATTTCTTTTTAGTCACTCTCATATTTATTATTTCTACAAATAAAGAGAACGAAATGGCAAAATATAAATATCCTTTTGGCACTGGGGTAACATGGCTGCCAAAAACAAGGGCATCAGATAAATGAGCACTTTCGGTCAATAACATGAACCCAATTAAAATCAAAAAGGATAAACCTAATATTTGTATCGATGGATGCTTATTCACAAAATTCCCAACAGGAACCGCAAATTGCATCATAATCATAACCGAAATAACAACAGCCGTAATCATGATAACCAAAGCGCCTTCAACACCGTTAGTCATTCCTACAGCAGTCAAAATACTGTCAAAAGAAAAAACCAAGTCAATCATTATAATCTGCAGAATCACACTCTGGAAAGATTTTGCGGCAGCTTTACCCAATTCTTTTTCTTCATGGCCTTTTTCGTCTACTTTCTCACGAATCTCATTGGTACTTTTATATATCAGGAACAAACCTCCAAATAATAAAATAAGGCTTTGTCCTGTAACTCCTGCATGAAGCCAGCTCCAATCAATAGTAAACCAAGGTTTCTTCATTTGAGTCAGGAAATTAATTCCAAACAAAAGAGCTATTCGCATGAACATCGCCAAAAACATACCCACTTTAGTTGCTTTTTTACGGTCTTCTATAGCTAATTTTCCAGTTGCAATTGAGATAAAAATGATGTTGTCAATACCTAAAACAATTTCGAGAAAAGTCAATGTCAGCAAGGCAATCCAAGCATCGGGGTTCAAAAATACTTCCATTTATATATACTGATGGTTTTAAAATTATGAGTTTATGCAGTCAGAATTCTTTAATCTGCAATCTTGATTACCGTTCCTTTTTGTTTTTGGTCAACACCAACCATTCCAAATTCAAAGGTATAGGAATTTTTCGAGGTTGTCAAGATTTTCATGTCAATGGCTTTCTCCTCCGCCTTATTTTTTGGGTGTTTTTTCTGCAAAACGTATTCACAGTCATTCACCCAACGAACTGTTGAAGTATCCGTTTTTCCCTCAAAAGTCTCAATTTCAATACTATCATTGCGTTCAAATACGGTCGTTTTCTTTACGCCGTCAATTTCGTATTCAAATTTAAATTTTCCGGTTTTAAAATCCGAACAGTTACGTTCCACATCATAGCATGACATTAGCAGCAGTAGTGGGAGGAGCAGTATTATTTTTTTCATTTCTTGGTATTTGTCGTTTTTGTTTGGGCCTAATCCAGCTGTTCGTTACAACTCCTCGGTCTATTTCCTTTTTTTCCAATGTCCCAAAAGGAGCTTCCGTTGGTCGCTCTTTTGGGACAGGAAAAAATTAGGATCTAGCCCTGGGGGGTTTTCACTTCCATCTGGGGCAAGTATTAGTCATTAGGCATTGATATTGCTTTTTGTTATTGAATTTTGCCTTTATTTCAATCTTCTAAATTCTTCTTCCGTAAAATTTTTAATCGATTTCTCCTGCGCAAATTTATCGGCATTGTAGCTATTCGATTTGTTTCTAGGAATCGATAAACTTTCCCATTCGCTGTTTTTTAGCTGTTTGGCATAAAAAACAATTTGTCCAATATGATACGGATAATGGGCCAATTGCCTGTTGATGGCTTCAATAACCGTATGACCTTCGTTCCTGATATAAATAATCTCCGAAAGCTGTTCTGTCTGTAAACTGTCCAAAGTTCCCAAAAAGCAGTTCCAACCGGCATTCCAGGCAGTCAATACTTGGTCTTTTGTGTGAAGATCATTTTCAAATTCACCATCCCGGTTTCTCGTTTCTTTTTCTCCATCGGTAGTCAGAAAATCTGTCCAGCGCGACAGCATATTTCCCGAAAGATGTTTTACAATCACGGCGATGCTATTTGTGTCGTTGTTTACAGATACAAAAAGCTGTTCTGCTTCAAGCTGCTCCATTGCTTTTTCTCCAAGCATTTTATAGTAGAGAAATTGCTTTTTTACGCTTTCAAGATAGGAAGTTGTTGCATTCATGACTATTCAATTTTTATATCATATTTATCCAAAAGACCAGCGATTCCCTGATTAGAAAATTTAGCTTTTTTCATCGGGTTGAATTCGGGGTCTATTTTGTAATTGTAAGCTGTAGTAAAATCAGCACCTGCCAAAAGAGTATCATTAAAAATGGCATTGTCCAAATTGCAGTTCCCAAAAACCGATTGGGTTAAATTGGTTCCAATAAAAGTAACTTCTTTCAAGGAACAAGAATTGAATTTGGTCTTTGGCATTTTTTTATTCGCAAAAGAACTATAGTCCAAAATACAATCCTGAAATTGCACATTGAACAAAAAATCCTGACAAGACTGAAATTGAATTCCCATTAGTTTGCAGTTCTTGAAAAAAACAGTTTTAAGGCTTGAACCTCCCAATTGGGTCATTGATAGATTACATTCTATGAATTCGCAATCCATAAAACTATTGTTCGAAAAATCACTATTCGAGAAATCACAGTTCTTAAAAACGCAATCTTCAAACTCACGATTATTAATCTTCTTTCCTATATAGGTGATTTTTTCAAATGTTTTTTGAATGTGTATCAGGTCTTCCATTAGTCGTTAAATATTCCTTTCATTATTATTTTTAACCCTACAAACATTAAATACATTGATGCTAAACAAGCACCAATTCCAATGGCTAAAACCAAATAATGCCAATTGGTATGCTGGTTCATAAACGCATTGTAAATTACTGTAGGACCTATGAACATAAGCGGTAATGCTCCGGTTAAATATTTAATTCCCTTTGCCAAGAGTTCTTTGTTTGCCATTTTTTTATTTTAAAAGTTTCAGATTAATTGAAACTGTTTTCTATTTTTTAGTATAAAAATCAACTGCTTTTCTCACGCTGCCGTGTGTTTTCAGCAGTTCGGCACCTTCTTCATAAGTTACAGGAATTTCTCCCATTATCATTTTTACGCCACGGTCTACTAGTTTGCTGTTGCTTAACTGCATATCTACCATTTTGTTTCCTTTCACTTTTCCCAGCTGAATCATTGTGGCTGTCGTAAGCATGTTAAGTACCAATTTTTGGGCAGTTCCGGCTTTCATTCTAGAGCTTCCGGTTACAAATTCTGGTCCTACAATGACTTCGATTGGAAATTTTGCTGTTTGCGAAAGCGGGCTTCCAGCGTTGCAGGAAATACTTCCAGTACTAATATTATTTTCGTTGCACGCTTGTAAACCTCCAATAACATAAGGTGTTGTCCCCGAAGCGGCAATCCCCACTACAACATCATTTTTATTTACATTATAAGCCTGTAAATCTAGCCAAGCTTGAGTTGAGTTGTCTTCGGCATTTTCTACAGCTTTACGAATTGCAGTGTCCCCCCCAGCAATAATACCAACAACCAAATCAAAAGGAACTCCAAAAGTAGGAGGACATTCAGAAGCATCCAGGATTCCCAAACGTCCCGATGTTCCTGCACCAATGTAGAATAATCGTCCGCCCAATTTCATTTTGGCAACAATCTCTGTTACTAATGTTTCTATCTGTGGTAAAGCTTTTTCTACAGCAAGAGGCACAGTTTGATCTTCCTGATTAATATTGGTTATTAATTCTCGAACCGACATTTTTTCGAGATGTTCGTATTTTGAAGATTGTTCGGTGGTTTTGGTGAAGTTCATGGTTTTGCAGTTAAAAATGGAAAAGATTTAAAGTTACAAAGTTTTGATTAAATACGCGTTTTGTATCTATTCTTAATTTTTTGTGCAACTGAAATTATTTTATTTGTTGTCCTAATTTTTTAGCGACACTCTTTAATACGTTTTGTCTCGCCTTGTTTGTTCCAGCAAAATATCCGTACATAACAACTTTGCCACTAGGATCAATGACAGATAAACCAAAACTATTATAACGAAGGTTGTCGCTTGAACAGTAGTAATTTAGTTTAATTGAATAGATTGAATTTAAGTCGGTTATATTGAATATTTTCTGAAGATCGGTATTCTTGGAGATATCATTAAATGGATCTTTGTATTTTACTGCATTTGAAGCAGAAGCAGTTGAAACCATATTAAATCCTTCTGATTTTAAAAGATAATTCAAATCTTTTACTGTTCCAAGCGGATCTTCGTAATTACCTATTGATAATGTGGTTTGTTTTGTAAAGTGCTCACCATCCATAATTTTTAGTTTAAAACCGCAGGATGTTAAAAGGAAAAGTGATAAAATTGTTGTAATTCTAATTGTGTTTTTCATGCTTTTTGTAAAATGTTTTGTTCTGATGAGGAATAGCAAAGAATCCTTTATTAAGCAACGATAACGAAATGGGAAAAGATTTTAGTAAATAATACGACTCTTGTGTCCATGATCCATTAAAGCAATCATAATTATTGATAATTTGGCAATAATCTCGATTATGAATGTTTCTATTAGTTATTAAGTAATTCTTGAAGTGACATTTTTTCAAGATGTTCGTATTTGGATGATTGCTCAGTGGTTTTGGTAAAAGTCATTGTTTTTATGGTTCAAACGTGTAAAAGAAACACAGTTTATTTGTTATTGCAAACTTAAAAAAATTAATAGTAGCAACCCTGTTATATGATAAATTTTAGCCTCCTGCTTTAAACGTTTTCATTATTTGAATTATTAGTCATAACCTAATCAGTATCAATAATTTGTTTAATAATTATAAAAGAAAAAATTCAGTTGTCTTTAAGTTGTGCAACTAGCAAAATGAAAAATTTTGAAATTACAAGAATTAGCGATGAAACAAAGTTCATTTGCTTTGGCGTGAAGGCTTACGGCTTCTGTTATTTTTTCTTGTTGTTTGATTACAACTTTTGGATACAATCTTACTTCGATAAAACGCCCCGAGCCATTTTCCAAAACTTCAAGTGTTGCCTCTGCATCATCCTGATAAGAAATTACATCAATCCCGTTTTGAGAACAAACATACAAATACGACATCATGTGGCAGGAAACCACACTGCTCAACAATAAATCTTCTGGATTGTATAAACTAGGATCACCTTTGAATGCTTTGGCTGCCGAAACATTTAAAATATCTTTTCTTTCAATAGCAATCTGATGGGTTTTATGGTATTGTTTTGAGGAAGAAATTACTTCTTTTGGAATAGAATTCCAATTCAATTTTGCTTTAAATAAATGTTTAAATCCCATTTTTGATGTTATGTTCTGTTAAAGTTGTTTTAAGTACTAAGCTGCGTGAGGGATTAAAGTGGAGCTCTTTTTTTATCCCGTTTTTTACGGGATAAAAAAAAGCGGGAACGGAAAGCCCGACCCGTAGTTTTTACGGAGGGTCACGCCCAAATAATGATAGCTAAATTAATAGGTATTTGTTTGTAATTCAGTAAAATAACTATAAAAAACAAGCCAAAACAATTCCAATTACAATCATAGATACTTTGGCGATGTTGAATTTGTGTCCTTCACTGCTTTCAAAAATAATTGTGGATGAAATATGGAATAAAATACCAATAACTACAGCTGTTATCTCGGTATAATAATCATTCAATTGAGGTATAAAATCTGAGGCAACTGTACCTAGCGGTGTCATGACGGCAAAAGTAATCATGAAGAAAAAAATTGCATTTCTCTTGAGAGACGCATTGATGAAAAAGGTTGTCAAAATAATGGCAATAGGAAAGTGATGAATGGCTATTCCTAAGGCTAAATCGTGATGATGGCTTACAGGAAATCCTTCTAAAAAGGCATGAATACAAAGACTGATGAATAACAGCCATGGGATTTGGTACATTTTATCGTGACCATGCACATGGCCATGTTCTGCTCCTTTGGAAAAAAATTCTAATATAATTTGGAACAAAATACCCAACATTATAAAAACTCCAATATTATGATTGTGGCTTTCGTACACTTCCGGAAGTAAATGCATCACGGTAAGAGACAGCAAGAACGAACCGCTAAAAGCAAGCAATAGTTTTAGATTGGTTTTGCTTTTAGGCTTTAAAAATAAAGCTATGAAATAACCAAGAAGTACAGAAAGTAAGGGTAAAAGGTAGTTCATTTTTTATTGTTGATTCGTTGAACTGTTTATTTGTTTATTTGTCAAAAAACATTGATTTGTTAATTTGTATAAGCATTTAGAAAATTGTTGAAGCCTTCTTGACATTTTTTTCAATTAAACAGCTCAACAATTAAACGATTAAACAATTTACTTAAAAATCATAATTAATCTTTCGCTTTCGGTTTTGTGGAATTTTTTTAATTTATAATCCCCAAAAATATCTAATAGAAAGATACCAGATTCTTCCATCATTTGTTCAAAATCTTTAAGCGTAAGCGCTTTTACTTTTTCGGTGAAATGATAATGGTGACCTTGGTCATCAAAATCAATTTCTTTGTAAATATGTCCATCTTTTAAATAACGTTTAATGTGAAAGTCAATTGCATCTACGGTTTTTATTTCTTCGGGAACCAAAGTATTGAGAACATTGGTTACATTCATAAAATCGATTACAGCAAAACCATATTCAGTTAAGCTTTCTTTGATGGCTTTTAAAGTCGTTAAGTTATCCTCATCATTTTCAAAATAACCAAAACTGGTAAATAAATTGAAAATAGCATCAAACTTATCTTCAAAGACTTCCCGCATATCATGCACCTGAAAATGCAAAGTCGCGTTACTGTTTCTCTGTGCTTCTTTTATGCTGTTTTCGGATAAATCGGCACCAATGACATTGAAGCCTAATTGGTTTAAATAAATAGAATGTCTCCCTTTGCCACAAGCTAAATCCAGCACTTTTGCTTTCTCGGGAAGATTGAGATAATGCGTCAGATTGTCCATAAACAATTGAGCTTCTCTATAATTTCTCTCTTTGTAAAGTATATGATAATAAGGACTGTCAAACCATGAGGCAAACCAATTTTCTGGATTGGAATCATTGATTTGTGTTTTGTTATTTGCGGAATCGGACATTTATTCTTTTTCAATTAATTTAAGTCCCGCAAATTTAGTGTATTTTTGCAGAAAATATACTATTTCAAACCGTTTGGAATTTGGAATTTAAATGATGGAATTTATATAGAAGATGGAGAATTTTAAGATGATTGCCAAAACCTTTTTTGGTTTTGAGGAAATACTGGCAAAAGAATTGACAATGTTGGGAGCTCAGGATGTGGAGCAGGGGGTGAGAATGGTGAGTTTTAAGGGAGATAAAGGATTTATGTACAAAGCGAATTTGTCTTTGCGTACCGCTTTGAAAATTTTAAAACCGATTTATTTTTTTAAAGCAAGGGACGAACAATCGTTATATAAAGGGATTCGCGGAACGAATTGGTCTAAATATATCAATGCCAATCAGACTTTTGTGATTGATGCAACGGTGCATTCAGAGTACTTTAACCACTCTGAGTTTGTGTCTCAAAAATGTAAAGATGCGATTGTGGATCAGTTTCGTGAAAGAACGGGACAACGCCCTAGTATTGATAAAGCTTTTCCGGATTTAAGAATTAATATTCACATTGACAAAGATCAAGTATCGGTGGCATTAGATACTTCTGGGAATTCTTTGCACCAGCGTGGATATAGAACGGCTACAAATATTGCTCCTATAAATGAGGTTTTGGCTGCTGGAATTTTGTTGCTTTCCGGTTGGGATGGTCAAACGGATTTCTTGGATCCAATGTGTGGTTCTGGAACTTTCTTGGCAGAAGCAGCAATGATCGCCTGTAATATTCCTGCGAATATTAACCGAAAAGAATTTGCTTTTGAAAAATGGAATGATTGGGATAATGATTTGTTTGATAATATTCAGGATAGTTTATTGAAGCGTGTTCGTGAATTTCATTACACCATAAAGGGATATGATAAAGCACCATCTGCTGTTCAAAAAGCCAAAGACAACGTGAAGAATGCTAATCTGGATGAATATATTAAGATTGAAGAAAAGAATTTCTTCGATACCGAGAAAACATCAGAAGGGAAATTACATATCGTTTTCAATCCGCCTTATGATGAGCGTTTGGATATCCACATGGAAGAATTCTATAAAAATATTGGAGATACATTAAAGAAAAATTATCCAGAAACGAATGCTTGGTTTATTACAGGAAATCTTGAAGCATTGAAATTTGTTGGTCTAAAACCTTCCCGAAAAATTAAGCTTTTCAATGCCAGTATTGAAGCTAGATTGGTGAAATACGAAATGTATGAAGGAAGTAAGAGAACGAAGTTTCAAATTGTTCCAGATGGGGACACTGAATAATTAGTTTTAAACAAAATGTATAATCCCGATAATTGCTGTTTTAGAATAGTGGTTATCGGGATTTTTAATTTTTGCTTATTTCTTCAATTATGATGGTTCCTGTTTTTTGTTTTTGTAGAAGAAATAACCGAGTAAAGCAGTTAAAACCGGAAGAATGAAATTGAGTAATTTCCCTATTTTGTCTAGTGAAAGAAGGTATATTTCAAAGCATTTTTCTCCGCATTCGCTATTGTTCGGGACATTTACCAGGGTAATAGATATAAAAAGTAAATAAAGTACAGAAGCACCAACTGCTAGATAGAAATAAAGGTTGTCTTTTAGTTTCTCATTAAATAGATCTTTACTAAAAAATGAACTTCCCATGATTAAACTAAAAATTGAAGCCAAGTAAGTAGCAATCCAAGTTATTAATTTGGAACTGTCAACATCTTTATAGTTGCCAAAAATGATATGATAACCTATATACAGCATAAGTAAAAGGCCCCATATAAACCAAAGTGTAATTAGTGTTTTTTGTGCTTTGAAAAAATCCATAATGTATTGTATTTATTTTTTGAATAGTAACTTGATAGGCGTTTTATAATCATAATTATTGTTTTTGACTAGTTCGGCTTTGGCCATCCCAATTTTTTGGATTCTAAAAAGTTTTACAATAAATGAGTAGTCTTCACTAAATACGTTTTTAGAATCTTTAAATAATGTATTTAATTCAGTGATGGATCTCCAGTTGGTATCCAAAGCATCATCATTGTAATATCTTAAAAATTCAGTTTCACTGAAAGTGGTTTCGCCTTCTTTTCCTTTTTTTGTTATAAAAAGAATATAAAACTGGGAGTATCCTTTTTCCACGCAAGTGAAATCGAACCATTTGCAACCGTTATCATTAGTGTTTTGACCGTTTTTAATTAGTTTTCCATCTTTGGTTACACATTGTTTATTGGTTATGATTCCAAAGCTACCATCCTCCAAATAGAAATATTTATATTCGCCTTCCTCCAAGAGAAGTTTACTGTTTAGGACTTTAATAATTTTGTTGTTGCAATTTAATAGCGAAGCTTTTCTATTTAAAAAGGAACTTAAATAGACGGTTGCTGTAGGTTTTAGTCTTTGAAAATATTCTAAATATGCTGGTGTAGGAAGGGCATTTCCAACTACTTCAGGACAACCTCCACTAGATATTGTCCCTGATGTGTCGGGGCAACGATCTATATTGTCAGTTATTCCATCTCCATCAGTATCTAGCCATGGGCAGCCAAGGTTATCTTTTGATCCAACTATGGTGGGACATTTGTCAAATTCATCAGGAACACCATCATTGTCGATGTCAAGACATCCATGTGCATACATTGAACCATAAATATTAGGGCAATAATCGTCTTTATCTATGATCCCATCTTTGTCAGTATCCAGTAATCCATTATTATAAAGGCTGTCTAGCTGTTTTTTTAAAATGCTTACTTCCTGTTCTTTGGCTGCATATTGTTTTTTTGAGACACAAGAGAAAAATAATAATAAAATAGTTAATGATAATATTTTTTTCATAATATTTTTTTTAAAAAAGGAATATTGAAAAGAAAAATGAGCCCAATTTTAGGACATTAAATTCTTTCATCACTTTTTGTAATCGATTTATAGAGCTCATTTTTAAACGGTATGGCTAATAGCTCCATAATATTTCAAAGCATAGTCTTTTATTAAATCCCATTTATCTGTACCATTGATTATTTTCCGGGCATTTTTCCAGTCTTCGGTCGTTGAATTAAAAAAATTGGAGAGTTTTACGCCTGTAAACCAACCTTCGGTCATGCCATAAAACATGATTTTGGTAGCATCGGAAAGTTCCATAACTCCTGTGGCATTGTGAAGAAAATCTTTAGCGAGTTTTTTCCCGGCTTTATCGTAGTTCTCATACCAAGTGAGTTGGACAAAACCACGACCATAAAACAATTCAGCAGTATCCGAATAAGGTATTCTTTTGCCGTTTTTGTCTTTTGTCATTTTTAATCGGCTTCCATAAGGAAGCCCTTTTCCCTTTCCCCATTCTTCTATGGGCTGCATGGTGCGTCCGGTTTCGTGATGAGCAGTGGCAAGCATATAGGCAAGCCAGCGGTCGTCGTTTTTAGAATAGTTGGCTTCCCATTCATCTAATATAGTACTTACCCCACTTACCTGTTTTGTGTTCATATTGCCTCCAAAAAGGTTGAGTCTAATCTGGTCAAAGAAAAATTTTTTGTTAATCATGATTGTTGGTTTTTTTTGGATGTTATTTATAAGTTTGTTTTTTAGTTTTGCTTCTTTCTCAATTCGGTTTTAATAAAGATTTTCCAAATCCATAGTTTATTCCAAATAGGGTAAATAGATTATTTTCATTTCCAAAATTAGTTCCATAAGCTCCTGTTAGATATAAGCCATCATCGATTTTATATTGTAATGAACCCACTCTTCTTTCACTATTTAAACTGATATCATTTGAATAATCACGTTTTAAATATTCAAAAGAAATGGATAAATCTTTAATGGAATATTCAATTTTAAAACCAAGATCAAATGCATTGTTTCTCTCAAATACATCCAAAGTACCCTCTTCTAATCTATTATCGCTTATAAATCGGGTACATAGCATTAAGGTGAGATTATCATTTAGTTCAGTTTGATCAAAGCTAAAAGCATTCAATGTGGCATTCATCCATAAACCGCTTCTATTAAACCGCTTGTTTTTGGCTTCATTGCCTGGAAATGCTTCAGAGTATGCAAAAGCGACATCAACTTGAAATAAAGGTAAATCGTCTAGTTCCTTTAAATAATTTTGAACCAGAGTATCTTCTTTAATATTTGTTTCTAATAAGTTGGGTGCTTGATTTTCGAAATCATCCAATTTTTTATTGATGAGCGCTCTGTTTGCAATAGCATTTATGTATTCGGTATTAATGCTATCTTTTATTGTATTATTTGTTTCATTTTTTAATTTTGAATACAGTTTTCTTATTTTATTATCTGCATTATTTAATTCTATATCAAGAGATGCAACATCTTTTTGATTAGGACGCAATTTGCTCATTCTTTCTGATATATTAAACAAAGCATTTTTTAATTTTTGATTTTGTTTTTTGTTTCTATAAGTTATTAGATTTGTTTTTAAACCAAAGGCTATATAGTTTGTGTTTTTAATTAAACTTCCTGAAGTTGAATCACTAAAAACAGAAGCTAAGGAGATACTCATCTTATTAAATATTCCTGTATATGCATTCGATTTATCACCTTCATTTATATTTAAATATTGTGATGCAGTAGCATTTTTAGGTTTAAAATACCAATAAGGCGTTACTTCTAAAGCAAAGTTTTGCGGAAGCGCAGTGCCGCTACTGGTTAAACTCATTAAACTTGCAGCAAATGCTTTTGGGTTTGCTGGTCTATCTATAATATTAGGAGCTATATCAAGAATTTGAAAACCAGGAGAATTGAGATTTTTTAAATCTTTAAGTTCAATGTTTTGAGCTTTTAAAGAAAATATACTCCATAGTGCTACTATCATTAAGTAATTATTTTTCATATAATTAATGTTTGTCAGTAAAATATGACTTTGTTGTTCTGGATTAAGAGGCTTTTTTTTGTTAGTTATTCAGATATTAAATTAATCCTTTTCGTTACAATTATGGTTTCTCCACTGAGACTTTTCTTTTTTTCAGTTGGAAGTAATGTATAAGGATTTTTTTGATTTGGTTTTCCTCCTTCTAAATAGTAATGGATTTCTAGATCTTTAAAACAATTTTCCCAAGCTGATTTGGGAATTTTTGTTAGTACTATGTCAGTTTCAATTTTTATAGTGCCTCCATTTAATTTTGAATCGATTCCTAAACTGGTTTTACTTATTAGTCCTGCTCCATTTGTGGAAAAGCCTTTATTAAAGATACTGCCGTCAATTATTAATTTTACTTCAGTAACTGCAATGCCATGGGTTGAAACTGTTACCGTTATAAAAATTTCTTTTCCGTCATTACCAATAAAATAATTTTCATTTTCCATAATTTTTATAATTTAAATTTTTATTTGTTTTAATTGTTTTTTTAAATTTATAAGAGTTTAATATCAGTGACTGTAATTCAAAATTTATTACAATGTTTTTTCGATTCTTAGAAACATTAACGGTTAACTATATTTCACTTTGGCTGATTTCACCAACCGGACTGAGATTTATTTGTCTGACATTTTCAGGCTGATTGATATAATTAGGTCTTCTTGCAACTAGTACTTTTTTTTTCTCTTTTCGAACAATGCATACTTTATCGGATTGATTTCCTCCTAAAATATGATAACACTCAGCATCTTCACCAATATAGAGTGCTACATGTCCATGCCCGTTTTCAACCTTAAAAACCAGTATATCACCTAACATTGGTTTAATTGTTAATCTTCCAAAAGTACTCCAGTTTTGTGCCCATAAAATATCCGCAGGTAATTCTTTATTAGCTCTTCTTGCAATTATTCCCATAAATAATCCGCACCATGGAACAGAATCAGCAGAATAATCTTTTTTTATTGTTCCGCCAATTTCATTTGCCCAACTCATGATTTGCTGGTTGTTTTGCGACCCTATTTTTTCTTCTGTTCCAAATAATTTAATTGCTTCAAGCAACATTTTTGGTCCAGCTTCCTCTTCTAGCCATTTGTATTTTTCGGGTAGTTTCATTTTTTATATTATTTACAAATTAAACATTCATCACCATTTTCTAACTGACGGCACCAACTTTTTTTATTAACGATATAGGCTGTTTTATTGATTTTTTCTTTTACTTCTTTTAAATATTTATCTGCTTCGGTTTTTGAAGAATAACCAATAAGCACAGTTCTAAATGAATTTCCTTTTTTAATGATTGTAGAATTAGCATTAATTTTAATTGCTTTTTCAAGTTCAAAATTAGCATCCTTTATTTTTGGATCACCGCCTGCAACAATATACCATTCATCGTCATTATTTATATTTGTCAATGGATTTTCAAATAATTGTACTTTTTCTTGATTCTCTTCACGCTTAATTAACTGTTCTTTTGTAATATTTGTGAGTGTGTCATTCTTTAATGCTTGTTGAGCTTTTAAATATTCATTATAATCTTTTTGAACTTCTTTATAATAATTAGTCCAAGAATCTTTCATTTCTCCGCTTGGAGCAACAATTGAAAGATATTTTGAGAGTTGCAATCTTCCTTGACCATTAACATCTTTTACTTCTTGAGCATATTTGCCAAAGTATTCGAGTTCTTTAACATCTTGTTCCCTTTCCTTGAATAAATCGGTAATTATTAATGCGACTGTCCCTATAGCAGTTGTAAATACTACAGTCTTGAAAAAATCGATAAGCTTGTCAATTTTTTCTGGCTCTAAAGTGTCTTTTTTAAGAAATCTGTAAATAATAACTGTTGAAATTATTGAGATTAGGATAAAGACTAAATAAAGATAAAATGAAATTGTTCCTGTATTTGTAAACATGTTTTTACGTATTTATAGTTAATAATATTTTGATTATGTTTTTGTTATAAAATGTATTCATTCCTAAATCTTTACAAATTCACCACTTCCAGCATCATATTTCATTGAGAACTTCCCTAAATCTGTCAGTTTTTTTATGGTGCTTCGTACTGTATTTATTCTGGGCTGATAATTTGTATTGCCTATTGTGCATAAGTTAGAAAAGGCTTTGTCATAATTACCATTGGTATTAAGAGCTAATGCAATTCGATCACTTTTGCCTCTTCCTTGGTGGCGTATATCACAAATCATTTGGCATACATTTGCCGGTACATTATTTAATCCATATCGTTTATGATAGGATTTCATATTGTCTTTATACATATCAATCGCGGTTGCAACTTGTGTTTTTCTGTGATTGGGGTCATTTGTTGCCCAGTGGATAAATCTTGCCGCACATATCAATTCTTGATTTTCTACATCATTTAGCGTGGGATTGAGGTAATCCATCAAAGCTTGGGAACTGGAATCATTTTCTAAAGGAGAAAGTACCCCACTAGAGGATTTAAAAAAAATCTGGTTATTGGATAAAATCAATTTTGGCAAATATTCAGATGCATTAGGCAACTGTAATAGCTTTCTTAAAAAGTTTACAAAATCGCCATTTGGCACATGCGCTCCATATTGCATAAAAGTAAAAGTAAATTGTGCCCTGTCATAAGTATTTAAGCATGTGAAAGAACCTGAACTTTCTGCCATGGCAGTCGGAAAAATAAAATAAGCCCAAAACCCATAATCTTTGACGTAATCTTCGGGTTTATAAGTCAGTCCAGAAGTAATGGTTGTGTTGAACAACCCAACATTTCCTTCATATCTGGTTTTACTGCAGATATTGAATTTTGCTTCAGTTGAATTAAGGCGTTGTGCATTGAAAGTTGTTCTTCCGTTTGGTGTCACTGTGCTAGTAATAGAAAAATCAATTGCCATAGTATGTTTTTTAAAATTTAAGTAAGTTTAAGTACTAATTTTAATTTACTGATGACTGAATTTGAATGCAATTATAAATTTTGGGGTACTAATTTGTGTTTTATTCAGTTGTAAATTAGATATTTATGGTTTCATTATTTTGGGTAGGCATAAAAGTAAAACAAAAAACATTAGAAAAAATATTTAAGTTAATTATTATTAAATTAAAAAATATTGAGAGAAATTTTAAATCTTTTTTTACTTAGAGAGATAAAAAGTATATTTTTTTGAGAAATAACTAGATTTTCAATTAATTTTGGAAAATCATATTTAAACACAATAAAATGTCAAAATTACAAGTAAGAGCATTTTTATACAATTTGGGCTGTTTTGCTATATTGTTTATCACATTTCGTTATTTGGTAGCACAATACACCAATTTGTCTGGTTTTTGGATTCCAATGACAGCCTTTATAGCAGGAACTCTTTTAGCTCCAAAATTTCAAGCAGCCAAAACCAAAGATGGTGAAAAACTATTCATGTCTTGGTTATTTGTAAAAGGAATTAAGGAGATAGGATAATAAAAAAAAAGGAGCAAAATTGAATATCATTCATTCAATTTTGCTCCTTTTTATGGATTTCATTTTAGGACTATTTCTTAGGCGCTGGTTTTACAGGGATTACTTTTTTCTTGTAAATTGGAATGAAATAAGAAATAGTATAATTAAAACCGGCTCCAAAATTACCATCATACGTCTTGTTAAAACCAGGAATATATAGGCTGTCAAAGCCTTCTGGCTTAGAATTGGTAACCAAAACTTTCAACTGCAAAGAAAATCCAACATATACATTATTAAAAACTTTAACATTAATGCCTGGTGAAACTTCTAGCCAGCTAGCTGTTAAGCCATCATATGATTCTCCCGATTCAATTCCTGATGTTTGCCCATAATAAGGATGTGGATTATAGATAGAGTAGGTATTTAATTTTTCATTAAAAGCACTAAATCCATAACGGACTCCCAATGTGATTAGGTTTTCCATATCCAGCCAATTAGTATAAGCATTGTAATTGAATCCCACTTTGAGATAGGCTCCCGTAGAGGTTGTATTTAATAAAGGATCGTCCACAGTAACGTCTTCACTGCCTACCTCGCCATATGCGTAATATTTTTTTGTTAATCGGTAGTCGCCAACAAAAGCTATCCCTTTATAATTGGAATCATAAAAAGATCTTGCTACTTTAAAGATATCGACACCAAGAATCAAACCATATCGGTCTGTTTTTGGTTTTATAGTATCAGTTTGTGTCTGTAGTTTTTTTTCTGGAGCCTTTTCTGTTGTTGTTCCATTTGCTCCCTTAACTATTACTTTTGGAGCACCATCTGTAGTGGCAGTTTTTTTTTCTTGAGCCTGAACAAATAACAATGAAAGCAAAAAGAAAAAACTAAAAATATATTTGAATGATTGTTTCATTTTCGAATTGTATGTTTTTTTTCTTTACTATCACATATTTAATCCACATTTGATCTGCTGGTGCTGCATCTGTTAATGTGAAAGGATTTTGTTCGTCCAAATCGAAAATGGTTTTAAACCCACAAGCTCTTGAAACATATATATTTTGTCGAGTATATTTAAACTCAAAATTATCTTCGTTTACAAGCAACGGATTTTTGTTGCCGTAATTGATGATGAATTTGTATTTCACAAGATCAGCTTCTGTATTCAGCGGAAGCAATATGCTGTTTTGGTTCGTTACGTATTTTAAGTCTCCTGTTGCTGATGGAGACAAAACCACTCCTTCAGTCATGCCTTCACCAATTACTTTTAAATTAGTAACATTTTTTAAAGCATTAGCATTGTTATAGTCAAAAAACTGAATTAACATTCTTGGCGTAGTGGGAGTAGTTGGGTCGCAAATATCATCGGGTTCACAACTGGAAGAAGCGAAACCAAGAATCATCAAAAAAGCAAGTATTTTTTTCATGTAGTAAGGGCTTATCGTCTTTCCAAAAGTACAACATTTTCAACGTGATGCGTTTGCGGGAACATATCCACCGGACGCACTCGCGTGACCTTGTATTTTTCGTCCATCAAAGCTAAATCTCTAGCTTGAGTAGCCGAGTTACAGCTCACATAAACCACTTTTTGAGGTCCGATTTTCATGATTTGCTCTACAACATCCTTGTGCATTCCGTCACGGGGTGGATCAGTGATAATGACGTCTGGGTGTCCGTGCTGCGCAATAAAAGCATCATTAAAAACCACTTTCATATCCCCAACAAAGAATTCGCAGTTATTAATGTTATTGCGTTCAGCATTGGCTTTTGCATCTTTTATGGCATCTGGAACACTTTCTACACCGATTACTTTTCTCGCTTTTTTAGATACAAATTGAGCAATCGTTCCTGTTCCTGTGTATAAATCATAAACAATTTCATTACCGGTAAGTCCAGCAAAGTCTCTGGTTATTTTGTATAACTCATAAGCCTGATCCGAATTGGTTTGGTAAAAAGATTTAGCATTAATGCTAAATTTTAAGCCTTCCATTTCTTCCAGAATGTAATCTCTTCCTTTATATAATTTGATATCAGTATCATACAAAGTGTCGTTTGCTTTATTGTTAACAACATATTGCAAAGAAGTAATTTGAGGGAATTTCTCGTAAAGGTGATCCAGAATCAATTCTCTGTTGGCTTTGTCATTTTCAAAAAACTGAATCAAAACCATTATTTCACCAGTCGAAGCTGTTCTAAGCATCAAAGTTCTCAATAAACCTTCATGAGCTCTAGGGTTAAAGAAAGTCAAGCCATGCTCGTTTGCAAAAGCGCGGACTTCATTACGGATGGCATTTGATGGATCTTCCTGCAAATGGCACTTGTTGATGTCTAGGATTTTGTCCCACATTTTTGGAATATGGAAACCAAGTGCATTTCTATTTCCTAAATCTTCTTCGCTTCCAATTTCAGCTTCAGTTAACCAACGGCTATTGGAAAACGAAAATTCCATTTTATTTCTGTAAAAAAACTTTTTTTCAGAACCAAGAATCGTTTCAAATTCAGGAAGTTCAATTTTACCAATGCGCTGCAAATGATTTTTTACCTCATTTTGTTTAAAGAAGAGCTGTTGGCCATAATTCATATTTTGCCATTTGCATCCGCCGCAAACACCAAAATGTTCGCAGATTGGGTCTACGCGATGCTCCGATAATTCATGAAAATGAACTGCTTTACCTTCATAGTAAGCTTTACGCTTCTTGAAAGTCTGTACATCCACTACATCTCCGGGAACTACATTGGGGATAAAAACCACTTTTCCATCGGGAGCTTTTGCCACCGAAACGCCTTTTGCGCCTGCATCAAGGACTTTTATTTGATGAAAGACAACTTTGTCTGTATTTTTCTTTGCCATAGCGCAAAAATAAGGCTTTGGATTTATTTATAGTTTTTAATTTTAATTTTTTTAATAAAAATAAAGTCAAGTTTTCAGTTGCAGTTTTCAGTTTTCGGAAATAAATTCATTTTTCAAACTGCGCTGGTAAACTTTTTTACTAATTCCAAGCTTGTAAAGTGAAAATTGCGACTGCAAACTGAAAAATTACTCAAATTCATCCTTCCAGTCTTTGGTCATAATCGCCGAAATTTTATTTTCTAAGTTCATCGTTACCCGAAGTTCCTTATTGGCTTTGGCATAATCAAAATGTGCTTTGAATCTGAAAATGTTAGTATTATCAGTTTTATTTGGAACCATTTCCACAAATTCAAGATCTTTGAAAGCTCCATACTTCAGGCTATATTTTGCCCCAATTTGTTTATCTTTTTTTTCAGTAGAGTTAGCAATAACCTTATCTGTAGCTTCACTTTTCGAGAAGGGCTTGAACTTAGAGGTATTACAGGTCATCAAAATTCTTTTTCCCAGTTCGTAAGCTTTGTTTTTCTGACTTGCTTCTTCTGCATTCATTTCTGTAACAGCAACATTTCGGCCAATTAATTTACCATTTATGTTTTTAGTCTTACAGCTATAAAGTGCTAGAATACAAATTATTAAAAATGCTTTTTTCATAGTTCTATAGTTTTTATAGGAACGGAATATTTGGAATTAAAGTATAAAAGCAATATTACAGTTAGTGCCTAATCCCGCCTTCCGCTGTAAATCTTCATTATGGAAACAATTCCACTAAGCCAGTAAAGGAGCTTCTGCTGGTCGCTTTTTACTGGCAAGTGTCATTTGCTTCCATAATTCTGGGTTTTTCGCTTTAAACGAAGTTCACTGAACTCCGATTAAAATAATAGCTCAGCGAAGTAATCGGGGGCAGGGATTTACCAAATATATTCTAATTTAGATTCGGCTAATTCATAAAAGATATTAGTGTTTTTTTTCCATTCTTTTGAATGAAAACTCTTTTGACAGGATCAATTAGTGCCTTTTTATTTGAATTTTCTTCATGTATTAAGGTACTATTATAATACAGCTTCTCAATATAAGCATAAAAACCATCAGATGTTCCAATAGCATCTTTTGTAAATTTAAACTTTACGTCTAGAGTATCTGTATCAGTTTCTGAAATTCTCACAAAAATTTTGTTTTGTTTAATTCCCTTTTTGCCTGTTATGACAGTATTCCAGTAGTATTTTTGTATAGCCGAATCATATTCTATACTCCCTCCATTATAAAAGTATTTCTTTGGATTATTATCATTTTTAGGAGGAAGAGTTATAGGAGTATATTTTCCTTCATAGGCAATAGGTAAAATTATATTATTGTTTAAGTCCAGTAAATCGGCGTTTGTTGGATTGCTAAAATAAAATTGCAATTGATTTGCTCTAATAAAAGGTTCGGCAGTTTCTGGATTTGGTTCATCTTCATTAGAACTGCAGCTCATTAAAATGATGCCAAAGATCATCGTAAGCAAAGATTGTTTTTTCATACGTAGTTTTTGTTAATTAGATGACTTTTTGATAAAAGGCCGCTTTATTTTTTAAATTTATCTAATAATAGTTTTCTTTTAGAGTACAAAAATGTGAATGAAACAGGTATGTAAAATTTTTGGAGCAGAAATTGTCGAATAATTGGTACAGCAGTAAACTTTGAATTAGAGATTGTAATAATTTGCTTTTTAACGATCAGGTTATTTTTATTATAAAAATAAAATCGCTTTTATTTTGTAAACCACTGTGTTACAATGTACAATTTATTTTTAAAATATTTCAAAAATGTTTTAAAGATGTATTATATTTTAGTTAAATAAATTTATTTCTTACATTTTTTTTTACTAAAAAACTTAAATTTGATTAAAATCAATAAATTTATAATTATGAAAAGAAATGCAACCGCAGTCTGGAATGGTTCCTTGAAAGAAGGAGCTGGGAAATTAACAACCCAAAGCAAAACATTAGAAAATACTCAATACTCATTTAAATCCCGATTTGATGAAGGCATAGGCACCAATCCCGAAGAACTTGCCGCAGCAGCACATGCGGGATGTTTTACCATGCAGCTTACCGCTTTTATTAGCGAAACAAGTGCTGTAATTGAAAGCATAGAAACAAAATGTGATATCAGTTTGTTAGAAGGCACGATTAATAGTTCTCATTTAACGGTCAATGCTAAAATTGAAGGAATCTCAAATGAAACATTTCAAGAATTAGTTACTAAAGCCGAAAAAAACTGTCCGATTTCAAAATTATTCAATACCGAGATTACAACAACAGCTAATCTGGCCTAATAATGCTGAGGTAAAATATCAAAAAGGTTCGGTTTAATATTCACCGAACCTTTTTGCATTTTTTTTCAATTTATTTTAATGAAAATTATTCTTTCTTTTTAATCCATTCATAATTGACAATGGATAAAAAGTAAAAAAAGCTGTCTGCGGTTATTTTGCCAAAAATAATTCCGAGGAAATAATTACCTGTCAATACAGGCATCCAATACATGCAGGACGGACGAATAAAAAAGAAATCCAAAACCGCGGGGTACCCAAATTCAAGAAATAAATCGCGAATCAAAACAGTAATTTCTTTGAGAGAAACGTCTTGGTCTTTTAATTTCTTCTTTGTTGACAAGTCTTTATAAGATCTGTAAACCATAACGCCATAAAAAGCAAAATATTCGGCAAACGTAATAATATAGGCAGTCGTCAGTCCGTTAAAAATCCTGCTGCATTGTGAAGCTAACAATGCCGCGCTGGTAGCTGCTAATTCCGAATATTTATATCGGTCAAACCATTCTTTAAAATTAGACTTATTGAACATTCTGTTTTACTTTTTTAAACCAGTTTTTAATAATGTTTGGTATTTTAAAACTTTCACGAGCGTTTGAAATGTGTTTTTATCTGAAAACCGAATTTAATGATTTTATTGTTTGTATCTAAATTAAGCAGTTGACAAGAGAGAATAAAAAAACCGTCTATTGTAGACGGTTCCTTATATTTTTTGTCAATCCTTAATGGTTTACCAAATTTTTACCCTTTTTTCTGGAGCGAGATACAATTTATTAGTTGGTTTTACATTGAAAGCTTCGTAGAATTCGGGTACATTACGGACTACACCATTGACTCTGAATTTTGCCGGCGAATGAGGGTCAGTTGCTATTTGCTGGCGCAATGCTTTTTCTCTGTATTTTTCTGACCATACTTGTCCCCAGCCAAGAAATACACGCTGAATTCCTGTGTAGCCATCTAAAACAGGAGCTTCTTTTCCATTTAAAGACATTTTGTAGGCTTTGATTGCAATACTTAATCCGCCAAGATCGCCAATGTTTTCACCAAGGGTATAAGTACCGTTTATATTTAAATCAGGAAATGCTTTGAAAGTGTTGTATTGTTCTACCAAAGCGTTTGTTTTTGATTTGAATGCTTTTAAATCAGCAGGTGTCCACCAGTTTTTCATTACGCCGTCTCCGTCAAAAGTACTTCCTTGATCATCGAAACCATGTCCGATTTCATGTCCGATTACTGCGCCAATACCGCCATAGTTTATCGCATCGTCAGCATTCATGTCAAAAAAAGGAGGCTGAAGTATAGCTGCTGGAAATACAATCTCGTTTAGTGTAGGATTGTAGTAAGCATTCACCTCTTGTGGATTCATTTCCCATTCAGTCCTGTCTACTGGTTTTCCTAGTTTGTCTAGATTTCGCTGGTATTCAAATGCTGTTGCTCTTTCTGTATTTCCGTATAAATCTTTTTTGTCGATGGTCACTTTAGAATAATCTTTCCATGTGTCTGGGTATCCTATTTTAATCATGAATTTGTCCACTTTTTTAAGAGCTTCTTTTTTTGTTGCTTCACTCATCCAATCTAACTTCTTGATGCTTTCTGCATAGGCTTTTAATAAGTTTTTGACCAAAACAGTCATTTTTTCTTTAGCTTCCGGAGAAAAACGTTTTTTAATATATACTTTACCCACGATTTCGCCCAAACCGCTGTTTACTCTGCTTACTGCACGCTCCCAGTCTTCTTTTTGTTTTTCGGTTCCGTACATTGTTTTACTGTAGAATTCAAAGTTTTGATTGTCAATTTCTGTAGTTAAACTGTTAGCTGCACCATGTATAACACCCCATTTTAGGAAAGTTTTCCAAGTGTCTATTGGTGTCGTTTTGATAATATTGTTTAAGCTTTTTGTAAATTCTACTTGGGTTACAATTAATTTTTTTTCTTTGTTAAAACCAGATTCTTTTAGCATGGCAGACCAATCAAAGTCAGGCATTAAAGTCTTTAAATTGGTTACGGGATAAGGGTTGTATAATTTTATCATGTCCCGGGTATCTTCTTTCTTCATTTGGCTTGTGGCCAATGTAGTTTCGAGTGCCATGATTGTTTTAGCTTTTTCTGTAGGATTTTCTAAACCAGCTAATTTTAGCATGGCTTCAACGTGTGCTATATATTTAGCTCTTATTTCTTTCATTTTAGGATCAGCAGAAAGGTAATAATCTCTGTCAGGTAATCCTAAACTTCCTTGCCAAGTGATGACAGTATATTTGGTTGGATCTTTAAAATCAGTATAAACAGAAAGAGATAAAGGAGTATTTAGGCCTAAGCGATTAGCACGACCAAAATAAGCAGCTAAGTCGTTATAGTTTTTAATTACATCTATTTTTGCAAATTCAGGCTGAATAGGAGCGGTGCCTCTGCTGTCTCTTGTTTTTCTGTCGGTGAATGAAGCGTAATAATCACCAATTTTCTGCTCGTCGCTGCCATTGGCATTATTCCCTTTTGCAGCTTCTTCAATAATGGTTTTTACGTCTTTTTGCGATTGATCATACAATATGTAACCAGCTCCATAAAAAGCTTTGTCTGCAGGTATTTGAGTTTTTTTTTCCCAATTGCCATTTACAAATTTGTTAAAATCATCCCCTGGCTTTACTAATGTATCCATGTTTTTTTTGATGATACCTGAGGTAAGGTCTTCTTTTTTCTGACAGGATGCCGTTGCTAGTAAAATGCTTATACAGGCTATTGTATAGTTTCTCATGTAATTCTGGTTTTAATAAATAGTTAATATAATTTTTACGGTGGATATTTGAAACTTAAATAAATCAGACAGTATTGATAAACTGAAATTTAAAATCTTGATTAATGAAAATATAACATATATATCAAATGTAGTGATAATTATTTGATCTATTTAGAGTTTAGGTACTCTTTATCTTATGAATTAGAATTTAATACCGATGTTGAGAAAAAATATTTTGTGCAGAAGTTTTATAATACTTTCCGAATAGGTTTGTTTCATAGTATTATATATTAAATAGGTTTATCCAGAATGGGGATAACCTATTTAAAGAATTGTGTTTGTTGTACTGGTATTAATTTTGGATCTTTTTTGATTGAGGCCTTAAATGATTAAGCCTATTCCTAAAAAAGATTCGAACAGAGTAATCAGTGATAATGCATTTGAATCTTTAGTAAATTAAAATGATCAGTCTTGCAGGTTTTATGTCTGTCAAAATAAATATATGAGATTTGAGTTCATAGTATTTTATTTTAGGTGTCTTTTTTCAATTGTTATGCGTTATTCATGGCATAAACAAAATCATTATAAAAGACGAAGCATAAACATAAACTAATACATAAAAAATTGTGGTATAATTTCTGGATGCTATTGCTTCGTCTTTCGTGAAGGGGATGAACTGAAAAACTTATTTTTTATGGTTTACCAAAGCTGATGCACCTGCGGTTTAATATATTGCTCATAAATGGCGTTCATGGCTGTGATTTTTTCTGGAGAAAGTTTTGGTAAATCATACAATGACAGGTTAGACAAAACGTGGCTTTCCTTTGATGCTCCCGGAATAATACAGCTGATTTCGTTAAAACTCAGTATCCATTGCAGGGCGATAGGAGCTAGATTTGTAGCTTCTGGAAAAAGCGCTTTTAAAGCTTTAACAGCTTTTAGACCCAATTCATAATCAATTCCAGAGAATGTTTCTCCTTTATCAAAAGCCGCTCCGTCCCGATTGAAATTTCTATGGTCCTGTTCTCCAAAAGTAGTTTTGGAATCATATAAACCGGTCAATAATCCGCTGGCGAGTGGTACTCTTGCAATAATTCCTATGTCTTTTTTTTGAGCTTCTTGGAAGAATAATTCCGATGGACGCTGACGGAAAAGATTGAATATAATCTGGATTGTAGTTACATTAGAATATTCAATAGCTTTTAATGCTTCTTCAACTTTTTCAACACTTACACCCAAGTTCAAAATTTTTCCTTGATCTTTCAATCGGTCAAACATTTCAAAAATTTCCGGACGGTAAAATACTTGGTTAGGAGGACAATGCAACTGAATAAGATCGATTGTTTCCAATCCCATTCTTTTCAGGCTGTCTTCTACATATTGCTGTAAAACCTTAGGCTGATAGCCTTCATTTACATGCGGATTGATATGTCTGCCGCATTTTGTAGCTACATAAATGCGTTCGCTGCGGGAGCGAACCACTCTTCCCACGGCAGTTTCGCTCAATCCGTTTTCATAAACATCGGCAGTGTCAATAAAATTCACGCCCTTATCAATGGCAGTATTGATTAATTCGTCAGCGGTTTTGTCATTAAAGGGAGAACCCCATTTTCCGCCCACTTGCCAAGTCCCAAGTGCTATTTCTGAAATATTAAAATTGGTTTTTCCGAGTTTACGATAGTTCATTTTTTTATTTTTTAAGTTTATGAGAGGCTGAGATACTAAGTTTCTAAGATTTTTTTTAAGTTTTTATGATGTCAATTTCTAAATCATTGAAATTAAAGAGCTAAATCACTTAGAAACTTTTTTTAATCAAACAAGTCCGAAGACAAATAACGGTCACCACGGTCACAGATAATAGCTACTATCACACCTGATTCGAGTTTGTTAGCTATTTTTACTGCTACAGCTACAGAACCTCCGCTGCTCATACCTGCAAATACGCCTTCTTCTTTGGCTAATCTTTTGGTCATTTCTCGTGCTTCTTCTTCGCTGATATCAACAGTTACATCAACTTTTGAGGCATCAAAAATTTTAGGAAGATATTCCTCAGGCCATTTTCTAATGCCTGGAATTTGCGAACCATCACTAGGTTGCGCTCCAATGATTTGGATATTTGGGTTTTTCTCTTTTAGATAAGTTGAGGTTCCAATAATAGTTCCGGTTGTACCCATAGCCGATACAAAATGCGTTATTGTTCCGTCAGTATCATTCCAGATTTCGGGGCCTGTGGTTTTGTAGTGCGCTTTCCAGTTGTCATCATTGGCAAACTGATTGAGCATCACATAACCGCCTTCGGCTACTTTTTTATCAGCATAATCTCTTGAACCGATTATTCCTTCACTTGCTGGAGTTTGGATAACTGTTGCTCCATAAGCCTGCATGGTTTGTGTTCGTTCGATAGTGGAATCTTCGGGTAGTACCAATTCGATTTCTATATTGAATAACTGAGCAATCATAGCCAATGCAATTCCTGTATTACCGCTGGTTGCTTCAATTAATTTATCGCCTTTTTTGATGTCGCCTCTTTCAATGGCCGATGCAATCATGTTGTATGCGGCACGGTCTTTTACGCTTCCTCCTGGATTGTCTCCTTCAAGTTTTAATAAAAGTTTTACATTTTTGTTTGTAACTAAGCGGGTCGTTTCTATTAATGGAGTGTTCCCAATTAATTCTACTAATTTATAGGTCTTCATTTTATTTCTTTTCTTTTACTTTGACTTCGGTTGTGGTGGTGTTCATTACGATTGAATCTTCTGGAATCGATTTGGTTATCCATGAGTTTCCACCTACAATGCTGTTTTTTCCAATAACTGTTGTGCCTCCTAAGATGGTTGCATTGGCATATAAGCAAACGTTTTTCTCCACAGTGGGATGTCTTTTGGTATTCTTCATGTCTTTGCTTACGCTCAAGGCTCCCAAAGTTACCCCTTGGTATATTTTTACATTTTTTTCGATAACAGAGGTTTCACCAATTACGATTCCGGTAGCATGATCAATAAAGAAAGGTGATGCGATTGTTGCACCGGCATGAATGTCGGTTCCTGTAATGCGGTGGGCGTATTCGCTCATTAATCGTGAAAAAAGCATCAAATCTAATAAATACAATTCATGGCTCAATCGGTAAATAGCGATGGCATAAAATCCTGGATAAGCAAGATAAATTTCTTCCAGATTATTGGATGCAGGGTCGTTTTCTAGGATGTAAGAGGCATCTTTGTTCAGGTCTTTGAGTACAGAGGGTAATTTGTGTAAAAATTTATCCCAAGCACTTTCGCATGAATCTTGTTCTTTTTTGCAGGCCAAAGAAGCTATTTCCTTAAATTGTTTTTCGAGCTCATCGATACTTTCGTTGAGTGGCGCATTCGAATCAAATAATGTGTAAAACAGTTTTTCGGTAAAGGCTTCCGTCTTGGTTTTTATGCTATAATTTATAGAAAAATGACTTTTTGAAGCGCTAATATTTTGGACAATCAGATCTTTGGTCATGATTATGAAATTGAATGTTATTTTTGAAAGGATAAAAGTAAGGCGTTTTTCAGAAAAAATAACAAGGTTTGGCCAAAGAATTAGGTTAATTGCTGTTGAAAGTTATTGCTTCAAAAAGATATAACAGAATCACTTTTTTTTTGAAATTATATCACATAAATTGTAGGTTTTCAAGGATTGCTTCAAGGATTGGCTCCATAACGTGATATCCTTCTTTATTAGGATGAACTCCATCTTCGGAATAAATTGATTTCAATCTTTTTCGTTCATCTTTCATAACCGAATGATAATCTGCATACGGAATATCATTTGCTGCAGCATATTTATGAATCATTACGTTCAATGCTTCAATCTTTTCAGCGGGTAGTATTCCGCGTCTCCATGGGTAATCATAAGCAGGAAGTATCGAACATAAAATGACTTCGATGTTATTTGCTATTGCCAATTCGCACATTGATATAAGATTTCCCAGAATAGTTTCGGGTGTTGTTGGGCCAGTATTTCCTGCAATATCATTGGTTCCAGCCAATATAACCACAATTTTAGGTTTCAGTTCAATTACGTCTGACCTAAAACGGATTAGCATTTGAGAAGTCGTTTGGCCGTTAATTCCCCGATTGATGCAGGTTTTACCAATAAAAAATTCAGGGTGTATTGTTTTCCAACCCGCTATAATGGAATCACCAAAAAACACAATCCGCTTTTCTCCTAAAGCTGGAGCTAAAATCTGCTTGTTTTTGTCTTTGTATTTATTTAGATAAGCCCAATCGGGAACTTTGTTTTTTTCATTCATAATTAGTGCAAAAAAAATACTGTTTTTGATTTGTCTTTTCAAAAATAAAACTTATTTGCTTTATATTGCTGGGTTTTGTAGTTTTTAAAAAAGAATGCCACAGATTAAAATGATTTCAAGGATTTAATCTGTGGCAGTTTGATTTTTTTAATTAGAAACCAAATTCTGATATTTCTTCCGGATTTTCGATGCAGTTTTCTACATCGCTGATGAATGCGTCAATCTGATCTTTCGTTACATTGGGCATGCAAATAATGTGTGAGATGTTGCCTTCTGTGGCCAATTGCCATTTTGATTTTACTTCTTCAGCTGTTTTGGGGAAAACTACTGTTATAGAGTTTGGATTTCTCCAAGCTGCAATGCCTATGTTTTTTAGTCTTTGTTCACAATATTCTGCTATTTCTAAGCTGTGTAAATAGCGTTTTTTCAAACCTTCAATGCCTAGTTTTTTTAAGGCATACCATAAAAACAGAGGGCAATGACCGTTTCTGGAACCTGTAATCGTTGTGTCCAAAGAACCGATGTATGAAATTCCTTTTGAGATTCTATCCCTATTGGAACGTTTCGTAATAATAATTCCTGAAGGAATTGGGGAGCCAATAAATTTATGTCCGCTGATAGAAATACTGTCGGCGCCATCTTTGAAATCAAATGGCAATCGAGGCTCCATAAAAGCGCCATAACTTCCCGACAAAGCTGCATCGCAGTGAATATAACTGTCTTGTATAGCCAATCCTCTTAGAATATCCCTGATTTTTGAAACATCATCTTTGGCTTCTTTCATAGTAGTTCCAAAAGTGGTCAGCACAATGGCAGGTTTGTGACGGTTCATTCTTAAAGTATTTTCAAAATCGGCATAATCAATTTCTCCATTTTCCTGCGAACGGATAACAATGCTTGGAATGTTGAGCAAATGAATATTTTTGCGTACACTGTAATGCGTCGATTCGGAGTAATACACCATTGCTTTTGGGTATAATTCACGAGCCAAATATAATCCGTACAAATTGCTTTCAGAACCGCCATTGGTTACATAGCCCCAATAATCTTTTGGATTCGCACGAAATAATTTGGCAAAAAAGCCAACGACTTCTCTTTCTAGTTCATGAGTCTGCACTTTATAAGTACAGTCCTCAAAAGGATCGCCTAAGTTATTGATTGGATATTTCAAAAAATGGTTGATTTCAGAATAGTCAAAATCTTTGGATACTGGATAACCTAAAAAAATATCTCTGGCATTTTCTAGGTATTGTTCCAATTCGAATAAACGCTGATTGTCTTGTTCGGATAATAATTTTGAAATGGTTTCCATGACGTTCAATTTTACTGTAAATGTACTTTTGTTGATTTAATATTCTTTATTTGTAATGATATTCAGGATATAATCCTAATTTTGATGTTAAAACAGTTTTTAAGTATTGATTTTAATATTAGATTTTTTCAAAACCATATAATTATTCTGAAATGGATTCCATAGACAAAAAAATATTGATGCTTTTACAGCAGGATGCGAAACAAAATACTAAAGAAATAGCTGAAAAAGTGGGGTTGTCTGTTTCTCCCACTTTTGAGAGAATTAAAAAACTGGAGCAAAAAAAATATATAAAAAATTATGTGGCTTTGCTGGATGCGGATAAAATTGGCAAATCAATCAGTGTGTATTGTCAGGTGACTTTGGCTGTCCATTCCAGAGAATTAATTGATAATTTTAAACAGCATATTCTTGTGCTGCCAGAAGTTACAGGCTGTTTTCATGTATCGGGGAATTATGATTTTTTATTGAAAGTGGCGGTCAATGACATGAATGAATATCAAAAGTTTGTTATTGATAAATTATCGGTAATCAAAGGGATTTCAAATGTGCAAAGCTCTTTTGTGATGGAAGAAATAAAAAATGATTTTGCTTATAATTTATGAGACTCTTGATTCATGGATAGGATGTTGTTTTGTGTGAAGGATAGGAACGGCATCTCCCGATTTAGAAAAACAAGGCTTTTTGCCGTAGTTTTTGTTAATTGGGAATACAGTGGATAGCCTGACCTTGTTGCTTTGCAAATTTATCTCATTGGCAGAAAATATTTGGCAACAAGGACACACCATAAAAAAAATCTGATTCGAGAAAATGAATCAGATTTTACGATGTTTAAATTGCTTCTTAAAAAGAGAATAATAAATTGTTTGGATTGAAATAATTGTTTTTATTTTTTTGCCGGCTTCATTTCCGTTACTATTAATTTTAAAGTGGTGGTTCCAATATTTTTTGCCATGTGCGTTACGGCAGGCATATACATGGCAGTACCCATTTTTATATCTATAGTTGTCGCAGGTTTTCCTTTGTCGGTAATCTGAATTTTGCCACTGGTTAGCGCATAGACCGAATGGTTAGGATGACTGTGCCAAGCGGCTGTTGCACCTGGAGTAAATACAACTTCCATAATTCTCACTTTGTCATTGTCAAGTAATACTTTTTTGTATACATTGGATGCTGCTTTCATTGGGTCTTGAGCATACAAACTGGTACTTTGAATAAAGAATAATCCGATGAAGAGGATATTCATTAAAAATATTTTAATTGTTTTCATCTCATTAAAATTTAAGTTCAATTTTTTTGAATTTGCTTGGACTATCCTTATTGCTTTTGAATAGTCGATGGTTTTATGTTTTGTCAATCGACATTGAGAAGAACAGTCTAGTGAGGTTAGGGGTGTTCCCGCAGTTCGTTTTTGTCACCAGTCTTTTAAACATTTTTATGTTTAAAAACATTTTGCCCAGCAATTTATTGGATTGCTTTTTGAGAAGCAATTTCCTCTTTTTTTTTGAGGCCTACTAATTTACAAAAAATATACAGTAGGATTTCAAAAATCATCTTGTTTTTCAAGTAAACGCATTGTAATTTAGTTTGTTATGCTGCTAAAACTGTTTGCTGGGTGTATGAAACAGTGAAGTCCAAAAAAAAAACCGACTTGCTTTCACAAATCGGTTGGTTATGTTTTGATACTTATTTTTTATTCAAATAAGCCTTCGATGCTTAAATAACGTTCTCCGGTATCATAGCAAAATGTAAGCACTTTGGAGCCAGCTGGAATTTCTTTGAGCTTTTTGGCTACTGCGGCTAATGAAGCTCCTGATGAAACTCCAAGAAGAATTCCTTCTTCTTTAGCAGCTCTTTGGGCATATTCATAAGCTTCGTCTTTACTTACTTGTATGGTTCCATCAAGGATTTCAGTATGTAAATTGGTTGGTATAAAACCAGCTCCGATACCTTGAATAGGGTGGGGCGAAGGCGCTCCTCCACTAATAACTGGTGAAGCTTCAGGTTCTACAGCAAAAACTTTTAGATTTGGAAATTGTTGTTTTAACACTTCAGCACAACCTGTAATATGGCCTCCAGTTCCAACTCCAGTAATTAGGTAATCCAATCCATTTGGGAAAGCTTTGATGATTTCTTGCGCAGTGGTGGTTTTGTGAATGTCAATATTAGATTGGTTTTCAAACTGTAGCGGTGACCAAGAGTTTGGAATTTCGGCTATTAATTCCTGCGCTTTTTCCAGGGAACCTTTCATTCCTTTTTCGCGGGGAGTAAGAACAAATTCGGCGCCATAGATACTCATTAGTCGGCGTCTTTCAACAGACATGGAATCGGGCATTACTAAGATTAATCTATATCCTTTTACAGCAGCAACCATTGCTAGTCCAATACCGGTGTTTCCTGATGTAGCCTCGATTATGGTACTTCCTTTTTGTAATATTCCTTTTTGCTCCGCATCTTCTATCATCGACAAAGCGATTCTGTCTTTGATGCTGGCGCCTGGATTTGTTTTTTCAAGTTTAACCCAAACATTTGTATCGGAGCCAAATAATTTATTGATTTTTACGTGCGGCGTATTGCCAATAGTCTCTAATATGTTATTGTGTATCATGATAGTTGTAAAATTTATTTGAGTAAATATAAGATAGAAAATGTGATTTTCAAAATTATATATTTATTAATTCTATGAAAATTATAGAGATATATTTGAAATAAAAACCCCAATTTGAACATTCAAATCGGGGTTATACAGACTGTTAAGATGCATTGCAATGCATTGTTTTACAAGTGAATCACTTCTCCATACGCATCAGCAACAGCTTCCATTACTGCTTCGCTCATTGTCGGGTGAGGATGGATGGATTTTAGGATTTCGTGACCGGTAGTTTCCAGTTTACGGGCAACAACAGCTTCAGCAATCATATCCGTTACACCAGCTCCAATCATGTGGCATCCTAACCATTCGCCGTATTTGGCATCAAAAATTACTTTTACGAAACCATCTGGAGTTCCGGCAGCTTTAGCTTTTCCTGAAGCAGAGAATGGGAATTTGCCAATTTTCAATTCGTATCCTTTTTCTTTAGCTTGTTTTTCAGTCAAACCTACAGATGCAATTTCTGGAGTTGCGTATGTACATCCAGGAACGTTTCCATAATCGATTGGTTCAACATGCAATCCTGCAATTTTTTCAACACAGTTAATTCCTTCAGCAGAAGCCACGTGAGCCAATGCTTGTCCTGGTGTTACGTCACCAATCGCGTAATATCCAGGGATGTTGGTTTGGTTGTAAGCGTTAACTAAGATTTTATCTCTGTCAACAGCGATTCCAACTTCTTCCAGTCCGATGTTTTCTATGTTAGTTTTAATTCCAACAGCAGACAATAAAATGTCAGCTTCAAGAACTTCTTCACCTTTTGCAGTTTTAACAAATGCTTTTACTCCTTCACCAGTAGTGTCAATGCGCTCTACAGATGAGTTAGTCATAATTTTGATACCCGCTTTTTTCAAAGAGCGCTCAAATTGTTTTGAGATATCTTCGTCTTCTACAGGAACTACATTTGGCATAAATTCAACAATAGTTACATCAGTTCCCATTGAGTTGTAGAAATGTGCAAATTCCACCCCAATCGCTCCAGAACCTACAACAATCATAGATTTTGGCTGTGTTGGCAACGTCATTGCCTGGCGGTATCCAATTACTTTTACGCCATCTTGCGGTAAGTTTGGCAACTCACGTGAACGAGCTCCGGTAGCAATAATAATGTGGTCTGCGCTGTATTCCGTAACTTTTCCGTCTTTATCGGTAACGTCTAATTTTTTACCAGCTTTTAGCTTTCCAAAACCGTCAATTACGTCAATTTTGTTTTTTTTCATCAAGAACTGAACTCCTTTGCTCATTCCTTCAGCAACACTGCGGCTGCGTTGTACAACAGCCGAAAAATCTTTATCAAATTCATTTACAGTCAGTCCGTAATCTGAAGCATGTTTTAAATAATCAAAAACCTGTGCCGATTTTAGTAACGCTTTAGTTGGAATACAGCCCCAATTTAAACATATACCACCAAGGTTTTCTTTTTCTACTACAGCAACTTTAAATCCTAATTGAGAGGCTCTAATTGCTGTTACATATCCTCCAGGTCCACTTCCTAAAACTATAATATCGTATTTCATTTTTTATTTTTTATTTAAATTATTGTAAAAATGAATTTGTAAAAATTCATTTCATTTTTTTTGTATTTGTTATTAATTAGTAAAAATGGAACATGAAAAACCACATCTCATTTTAATGATTGCTGTAATAATTAATTGAGAGTGCGAATTTAATGATTTATTTGATTATTGTAAAATTAAGTAGGTACAAAGTTTTACGCTATTTTGTTATAAACCTGAGTCTAATTATTACTTTTAGGAGCAGTAACATGAGGCATTTTCAGGAAGTATGAAGCCTGTTATCCGTTTCAATCTTATAAGCCTCTCGTCTTTTGGGACGAGATGGCTTATAAGAATTTCCACTTCTACCAGGGCTATGGGGAGCTATTTTGCATTTTTGCAATTATTTGCAATTGCAACGAACTCAACTTATAAAGTGCTGCCGAAATTTGATGTGCTAAACTGTGAATCATACAAGTTTTTGTAATACCCTTTCTCTTGGTTTATTAATTCCTGATGCGTTCCCTGTTCTACAATAAGCCCTTTGTCCATAACCACAATTTTATCAGCATTGACAATAGTTGCCAAACGGTGCGCAATAACAATCGATGTTCGGCCTTTGGTAATTGTTTCAGTAGCGCGCTGTATTAATTCCTCCGAATAAGTGTCGATTGATGATGTTGCCTCGTCCAAAATAAGAATACTCGGATTGCTTACATAGGCTCTCAAAAACGCAATCAGTTGACGTTGACCTGAAGATAGCATAACGCCACGTTCTTTTACGTCAAAATCATAGTTGTCCGGCAGGCTCATAATGAAATCATGAACCCCAATTTTTTTAGCCGCATCCAAAACCTTCTCCCGAGTGATTTCAGGATTATTGAGCGTTATGTTGTTGTAAATGGTGTCGGCAAAAAGAAAAACATCCTGCAAAACTACTGCAATTTGTTTACGTAATGAACTTAAACTGTAGTTTTCAATATTGTGATTGTCTATAAATATTGAACCGCTGTTGATTTCATAAAAACGGTTCAGCAAATTGATAATAGTCGATTTTCCTGCTCCTGTAGAACCCACGATGGCGATAGTCTGGCTTGCTTTTACCTCTAGGTTGATTCCTTTTATCACTTCTTCGTTTGGAATATAACCAAATCGGACTTCTTCAAAACGAATGTCTCCGTCAAATAAAGGCGCTTCGATAGTTCCAGTGTCCTGTATTTGATCTTGGGTGTCCAATATGTCAAAAACACGGTTGGCTGCTATCATTCCCAATTGCATTTCGTTGAATTTATCTGCGATTTGACGCAAAGGATTAAACAGCATTCCGATAAACATAGTGTATGAAAATAAATCCCCAAAAGTAGTCGAAGTATCTCCTTCTAAAATATGAAACCCTCCATATAAAACTATAAAACCAAGTGTTAAGGACGAAATAATATCGGCAATGGGAAAGAAAATAGAGTTATACAAAATCGTTTTTATCCAAGCTCTGTTGTGTTTGTCATTGATAATCCTAAATTTTTCGGCTTCAATATCTTCACGATGGAAGAGCTGAACAATTTTCATACCCGTAACTCTTTCCTGCACGAACGAGTTCATGTTGGCAATCTGGGTTCGCACTTCTTCAAAAGCAACCTGCATTTTTTTTTGAAAAATACGGGTGATAAAAACCAATATTGGCATTGCAACAATTACAATCCATGTCAGTTTCCAGTTCATGTAAAACATAAAAATAAGAACAACAAGCATTTTCATCATATCACTTATAATCATGAATAAGCCTTGGCTAAAAATACGGGCAATTGCCTCGATGTCAGATACAGAACGGGTTACGAGCTGACCCACAGGTACTAAGTCAAAATATTTCATTCTAAAACTCAAAATGTGTTTGAACAGTTTTACGCGAATGTCTTTCACGATATCCTGCCCCAGCCAGTTGGCCCAGTATACAAAGAAAAATTGTGCCAAAACCTCAAACAAAAGAACAATTCCCATTAAGGAGATATAAATCAATAAACCGGTTTGATCTTTTGGCTGAATATAACTGTCAACCGTTTGTTTCAGCAAATACGGTCGAAGCGCCGCAAAAACCGATAATGAAACGGCGAAAATAATCACACCGTTAAAACGCCATTGATAGGGTTTGGTATATTTTAATATTCTCTTGAATAATCGGGTATCAAATGCTTTTGCTTTCATTTATTTTGGAGCTATTTCCTGCTATTCGTTGCAATCTTATGAACCGAACCCCGGCTCATAAGGATTTCCACTGCTATCAGGGCTATTTCGTAATGTAATCGTATTCTATTTTTGTTAAATATAATCCATGCGCCGGAACCGAAAAACCAGCTTTGTCCCTGCTTTTACTTTCTATAATCGATTCAAAATCATTCAAAGTGATTTTTTGCAAGCCAATATTAATTAAAGTCCCTACTATAGAACGAACCATATTCCTTAAAAAACGATTGGCCGAAATGGTGAAAATTAATTTTCCGTTTTTCTGTTTCCAATTGGCTTCAAATATAGTACAATCAAAGGTGTTTACATCGGTATTAACTTTAGAAAAACATTGAAAATCTGTATAGTTAAATAATAATTTTGATGCTTCGTTCATTAAAACCAAATCCAGTTTTTGATGAAAGTACCAGCTTTGTTCCTGCAGGAATACATCTTTGAAAGTATTTATATGGTATTCGTAAGTTCTTTTGGTGGCATCAAAACGGGTATGCGCTTCGTCAGCAACAGGAAAAATTTCATATACGACAATGTCTTTTGGTAAAAAAGCATTGAGTTTGTGTATTAAACTGGGGATGTCAAATGGGGTTTCCAAATCAAAATGAGCATACATTTCTTTGGCATGAACTCTGGTATCGGTTCTTCCTGCTCCCGTAAGATTGATCTCCGAGTTGAGAATAACCGAAAATGCTTTGTTCATCGTTTCTTGTACAGAAGAAGCGTTCGGCTGGTATTGCCAACCGTGGTAATTGGTTCCGTTGTAAGCTAGTTTTATAAAATACCTCAAAGTAAGTGTTCCGTTTTCAGTGTTTAGTTCTCAGTATTTATGTCAATGCTTGATAGCGTTTGAGTGTCGGGCGTTGTGGCAGAAAACTTTTTTTGTTGCAAATTTACAAAGAATGTATCTTGTTTGGCTGTTTTTTATTTAAAACTAGAATGCCTATTTTTGTCGAGATGCCTTAGGCCTGCCTTTTTATTTTTTCTTTAAAAAATAAAAAGATATAAGCGGACAGCAGGAATTAGCTCCTAAAAAAACAACTGATTTGAAAAAAATTCTCCTCCTTTCTGATACGCACAGCCATATTGACGATGTTATTTTAAAATATGTAGCTCAGGCCGATGAGGTTTGGCATGCGGGTGATATTGGGGATTTGACCGTTACAGATACTATAAAAAAGCTGAAGCCTTTGCGCTGTGTTTACGGTAATATTGATGATGCTCAGGCGCGTTTGGAATTTCCGCTGCACAACCGTTTTTTTTGCGAAGGGGTCGATGTTTGGATAACTCATATTGGCGGCTATCCGGGTAAATATAATCCGGCGCTGAAGGCCGAAATGGCATCTAATCCCCCAAAATTGTTCATCTGCGGGCATTCGCATATTTTAAAAGTGATTTTTGACAAGAAGAATAATCTGTTGCACATGAATCCCGGAGCTGCAGGAAAGAGCGGATTTCATCAGGTGAGAACGATGCTTCGTTTTGTGATTGACGGTGATGCTATTAGAGATCTAGAAATTGTAGAAATAGGCAAGAAAGTATGATTTTCTTAACTGATAAGTGGAACTTTTAGATAAATTGCGGTTCCTTTATTGGGTGCCGAATTAATTATAAATTCACCTTTCATGTTGTTTATCCGTGCCCGGATTTGGTTAATTCCAAATCCTTCGTGAGTTTCAAACTGATTGGTTTTAAAGCCGGTTCCGTCATCTGTGATATGAATGATTAAGGAAGAGATTGCTTCTTCCGCATTAATCGAGGCGTAAGTGGCATTACTGTGTTTTATGATATTGTTGATTAATTCGGCGATGATAAAATATAATTTCATTTCGAAATCCTCATTATATCTTTTTTTAATTTTAATCAATGAATTAAAGACTATCTTAATTCTTGAATTGGATGTTTTTTCACATAAATCTTCCAATGCATATAAAAGCCCAAACCGTACTAATAGAGCAGGCATTAATTCGTGGGATAAGTTTCGGATTTGTTTGTGGGCTTCTTCAAGAATTCCTTTGGTTTTGTTAATTTCTTCGGCTTGTGATTTTTGCTGTGAAGTAAAAACATTCAGATGCAGACCTGCTGACGAAAGTAACGCACTGATATTGTCGTGTAAAAATGTCGAAATCTTTTTTCGTTCCAATTCCTGACCGTCAATTGAAGCATTGATGATCCTTTCCTGGATTTTGCTCTGAATATCTATAAGCTTGTTTTTTTGTTTTAAATGGGTGTTTTGAAAAAAATAATAGAACGATATAATGGTGCAGATTAAAATAAAAAGAACAATAATTACGATTTTTTTATTTTTGGACTGCTCTTCAATTAATATATCCTGTTTGTTTTTGTAAGAGGCTTCAATCTTGTCAATTTCTCTTTTATAGTGGTCGATTTCGAGATTAATGCCTACAATATTGGCTTTATTTAATTTTTCTTCGATATGTAGCTCTTCAGTGATTTTATTAAATAAACAAAGGTTTTCATAAGCTTTTTGAGGCTGATGAATCTTATTTAAAAATTTAGAATATTCTAAATGTGAGAAAGACAGATCTGATTTTTCATTTCCTTTTGTGCCTAATTCTATTGCTTTTTGGAAATATGAATTTGCTTTTTCATTTTCGTTTATAAAATTGTAATACATGCCATTGAGCATATTTAAAGCAACGATGGTGGATTCGCTGCCAAAAATAGATTGGTATTTATTAATGTATTTTAAATAGGGAAGCCCTTCCTTAAATTTTCCAATATCAAAATAGGCCCAGGTAATATTTAGTTTTGTAAAGAAAATTTGTTTTTTACCTAAAATTTTCTGGCTTTGCTGCAGTGATTTTTGATAGTAATAAATCCCTTTATCATATTGTTTTTTATCAAAACAATAAATGTTTCCTAGATTGTTGTAAAACTGATTCTTTAGGGTGTAATTATTGGTTTTGTTAACATAGTGTAGCCCTAAATTATAATAATGCAAAGCTTTGAAGGGTTCTGTCAGTTCATCAAAGTTGGAGGCTATTATCAGATAAGAGTTGGCAATTAAATCATTGTTTTTTATTTTGATTGATTGTTCTAGTGCTACTCTTGACTTTAATAATGATTCTTCGTAATTGCCATTTATTCTATTGAGTTTGGCGTCTTTTAATAAAGAGGTTATTTCTGTATTGGAAAGTATTTTGTTTTGAGCAAGTGAGGTTAGACTAAAATTGATTAGAAATAAAAATGGAATTATTAGCCGGAACCTAACTTGAAACATATTTTACAGTATCGATAAATAAAAGTCTTAAATGGCTGGATTAAGATATAACCAAATGATTGTTCATTGCATATTTTACTATACCAATAGTGTTTTTGGCTTTTAGTTTTTTCATGATATTCTTGCGGTGGGTTTCTACAGTGTTTGTACTGATAAAAAGCTGTTCGCTTATTTCTTTACCGCTATATTCAAGAGCAATCAAAATGACTATTTCAATTTCTCGTTCAGTTAATAATGGATTTACATTTGGCTTGTAAGTACTGAGTTTTGGATTGTTTTTGGTAGCATGGCTAAATATTTTTTCTCTGATAGTTTCACAAAAATATTCTTCACCGTTGGCAACAGCCTGTACAGCTTCAATAATACTGTCACCGGCACATTGTTTAGTAAGGTAGCCAGTCACTCCCATATCCATGATTTCTTTTATTAATTTTAAATCATCATAGCTGGAAAGAATTATCACTTTGCACGGAAATCCTTTTAGTTTAAATTCTTTAACGACTTCAATTCCGTCTTTTTCAGGCATGCTGATGTCAAGGACAAGAACATCCGCATGATTGTTGGTAACATCTTCAAAAACCGTAGTTCCGTTCAGTGAAAATCCAACAACCTCAAAATTTGCGACTGTATTGAGTAGGGTCTGAATTCCGTGAATAATTATTTGATGATCATCTGCAAGATGAATTCTAATATTCTTTGCCATAGGTATTATAGATGTATTCAAATTTATAAAAAAAAAACATTTTCAATCATGCTTTATTGCTATAATTTAATCAGTTTTTTTTATAAAAAAACCCGAACTGTTACATTCGGGATTTCTTCGCACATTAATAAATTAAATTTTATAGGTTTATCTCAACCGATCCACAGATTTTACAAGATCTTCATCCTTCTTGATGGCTTTATTAGCTAAAACTAAAAAAACGATAGCCAAGACAGGCAGAAACATCCCAATACCTTTCTCAGAAACAGAAACTGCTTCTCCAGATAAATTTAGCGAATGATAAACAAACAATCCTAATAAAATCAAATTTAATACGATATTCAATCTGTTGGCAACAAATTGAGTTTGTCTTTTTTTAAATGATATAATGCTGTAAATAGTTATTGCTGTGCTTAAGCCAAGTAATATGGCGTAAATTTGATTTTGCATAAAAAAATAATCTTTGCCATCGTTCAATTTCCAAAGCGGAAAAATGAATGGCAAAACACCAATCAGCAAAAAGGTGATTATTAAGTATACGGTTTGAATTCGTTGTATCATGTCCTTGTATTGTTATACAAAAATATATTTTCTTTTTAATAAATACTATTGTATGATAAAATTTATTTGTATTATTGCATAACATTACCGTAAGCACTTCATACTGCGGTTTATTAAAACAAGATACTACCCTAAAAAATCTTTTGCATTATTTTCCAAATTAATTAAACAAATAGAACATTCATGTTTGATATTTCTGTATTAAAAGAATTGAAGCTTGCTGAGCTTCAAGAAATAGCTAAAACGGCTAAAACCATAAAATTCAACGGTGTAAAAAAAGATACTTTAATTAGTCTTATCTTAGAACATCAGGCTGTTGCCGAATCTTCCCAAGAGAAAACAGCAGATGAACAGAAGCCAAAAAGAGTCCGTATTGTTGCTGAAAAGAAAGTGGCAGCAGAAAAAAATGATGCTCCAGTTTTATTTGAAAGTGAAGAAGAAAAGGAAAATCCTGAAATAGTTGCTGCACCAGAGAAAAAAGGGAAAGTTATTGCAAAAGAGGCAGCTATTGCTAGTGCAGATACGGCAGTTTCGGATAATAATGAAAAAGAAGTTAAAGTTGTAAAGTTCAGTAAGTCGGCATATGAGAAGAAGATGGCTTTGCAAAGAGAAAAAGAAGCTTTAAAAGAAACGGTTACAGTAGAAGAAACAGTATCAGATTCTAATCCAGAGGCTGTAGCTGAAAAAACAGAAAATACTGTTTCGGAAAAAAAAGTAAATCCGAATCAAATAAATAAAAAAGGGCAAAATCCAAATAATAAGATAAACCCAAATCAGAACGGCAATTCCAATCCAAATGGAAATCAAAATCAGAATTCCAATCAAAACGGAAATCAAAACCCTAGCCAGAACCCAAACCCTAACCAAAATCCTAATTTTAAAAACAAAAAAAGCAATTTCAAAGATGCTGATTTTGAATTTGACGGAATTATAGAAAGTGAAGGCGTTCTGGAAATGATGCCAGACGGTTATGGTTTTTTACGTTCTTCGGATTATAATTATTTAGCTTCACCAGACGATATTTATTTATCAACTTCGCAAGTTCGCTTGTTTGGTTTGAAAACTGGAGATACCGTAAAAGGCGTAGTCCGCCCTCCAAAGGAAGGCGAGAAATTTTTTCCTCTTGTTCGTGTTTTAAAAATTAATGGTCATGACCCGCAAGTGGTTCGTGACAGAGTATCTTTTGAACATTTGACTCCGGTTTTTCCTTCCGAAAAATTTAAATTGGCCGAAAAACAAAGCACTATTTCAACCAGAATTATTGATTTGTTTTCTCCAATAGGAAAAGGACAGCGCGGCATGATTGTAGCACAGCCTAAAACAGGTAAAACAATGCTGTTAAAAGAAATTGCCAATGCAATTGCTGCAAATCACCCTGAGATTTATTTAATCGTTTTGTTAATTGATGAACGTCCAGAGGAGGTTACTGACATGCAAAGAAGTGTTCGTGGAGAAGTCATTGCTTCCACTTTTGACAGAGAACCGCAAGAACACGTGAAAATCGCTAATATTGTTCTTGAAAAAGCAAAACGTTTGGTAGAATGCGGGCATGATGTTGTTATACTATTGGATTCTATTACCCGTTTGGCAAGAGCTTATAATACAGTACAGCCAGCTTCTGGTAAAGTGTTGAGTGGTGGTGTTGATGCCAATGCTCTGCAAAAGCCAAAACGTTTTTTTGGTGCAGCACGTAATGTTGAAAATGGCGGATCGTTGAGTATTATTGCAACAGCTTTGACGGAAACTGGTTCTAAAATGGATGAGGTTATTTTTGAAGAATTCAAAGGAACAGGTAATATGGAGCTGCAATTGGATAGAAAAATTGCTAATAAACGTATATTTCCAGCTATTGATTTAACATCTTCAAGTACAAGACGTGATGATTTGTTATTAGATCCAAAAACATTGCAGAGAATGTGGATTATGCGAAAAATGCTTTCAGATATGAATCCTGTTGAAGCTATGACTTTAATAAATGACCGTTTCAAGCAAACGAGAACTAACGATGAGTTTTTAATTTCGATGAATGATTAATTAAAGAGAATAGAAAAAAGATAAAACTGCATAAAAAAGTCCTCGAATTTTCGAGGACTTTTTTATGCAATCTGCAATCTTGTTCTAATTTTCTTTGCGTTCCAATAAAGCCATATAAAAACCGTCAAAACCAGATTCTGAAGCCAATATTTTTTGGTCTTTTATGAAATTGAATTGTTTTCCAATGTCAGTTGCTAGGAATTTTTGAACCTGTTCTTGATTTTCAGAAGGCAGAATAGAGCAGGTGGCGTATACTAATTTTCCGCCTGGTTTTACAATTTTTGAATAACTTTCAAGAACTTCCGATTGTACTTTTCGGATGTTATCGATGAATTCGGGTTTTAATTTCCATTTAGAGTCAGGATTTCTTTTAAGAACGCCTAATCCGCTGCAGGGAGCATCAATTAATACTCTATCAGCTCTTTCGTGAAGTTTCTTGATTACTTTAGTAGAATCAATGATACGGTATTCAATATTGAAAGCACCGTCTCTTTTGGCTCTAAGCTTTAGCTGTTTTAATTTGCTTTCGTATAAATCCATTGCAATTAATTGGCCTTTGTTTTCCATCAGAGAAGCGATATGCAATGTTTTTCCTCCTGCGCCTGCACAAGTATCTACTACTCGCATGCCTGGTTTTACGTCTAGGAAATGTGCTACTAATTGCGAATTGGCATCTTGAACTTCAAAAAATCCCTGTTTGAAAGCGTCTGTCAAGAAAACATTAGCTCTTTCTTTTAGGACTAATGCATCAGGCTGATCTTTTAAGAATTGGGTTTCGATATTAAGATCCATCAGAATGGCTCTTAATTTTTCTTTAGTAGTTTTAAGGGTGTTTACTCTCAAAATTACTTTAGCTGGCTGGTTTTGAGCGGCAATTTCTGTTGCCCAAACTTTTTCGCCTAATTCTTTTACGCCTAATTCATCCATCCAGTCTGGAATAGATTCTTTAAGGGCTCTTACTTTGGACAGTTCGTCAAAACGTCCTTTTATCTTTCTTTCCGGGGTTCCTTCTAATTGTCTCCAATCTGGAATTGGATAACCTCTTAATACTGCCCAAACAGAAAACATTCTCCAAAGATTATCTCTGTCATAAGGCTCTTTTACCTCAGCAATTTCTGCATATAATCTTTTCCAGCGTACTATTTCGTAGATGGTTTCAGCAACAAATTTTCTGTCGGAACTTCCCCAGCGCTTGTCTTTTTTTAAGGATCTTGCTACTACTTTATCGGCATATTCCCCTTCGTTAAAAATAGCATTAAGGGCATCGATAGTGGTGTAAACTAAATTTCTGTGTAATCTCATTTTAAATAATTGAAATGCAAAGGTACTATTTATTGGTCAAAAACTATATTTTATATTGTATTCAAAAAAAAACACTGTTTTGAGACAGTGTTTTTAGAATGTTTTTAGTTTTTAACGAAAATTCTAGTTAGTTCGATTTTCTCTGGCGGATGAAGCACCATTGGGAATTTTTCTATTTTTACTGAACTGCTGTCCAGACCAAAAGCACTTTCTTCTGATAAACTTAATTTTTTAATAAAGAAATAGGAGTTCATTATCAGTTTTTCATGCCATAATAAATCACTGTCGTTAGATAAGAATTTCTCAGATAATACGAATTTAAAATCTCCAATAATATTGTTTTTGTTTAGGGATTCATATCTGCTGGTAATGTCTACTTCACCATTTTTAACCATGTCTTTGATAACTTCTCTAAACATTAGGTTTATTTTGGTGGGCTCTCTAAATCCTAGGTTAAAATCTACTCTATATAAATCGTCTTTAAGGATTTCTCTTACTTTGTATTCTGTTTTATATGGTTCAGATAAAATATTTACGTGAACAAACCAATATATATCAGCTCTTTTAGGTCTTTTTTGCAGAATAGAAAACATTACTTTCTCTTCTATTTCATCACTGCGGTTGGCATTAGTCATGTAAACCAAATGGGTAGCGTATTTTGGAATTGATAAATCGGCACTTAGTTCGCTTAGTACTTTTTTATATTCATCAATTTTTACAAATTTAGTATAGCTTTTATTAATTTGTTTGGCTCTGTACCAAATCGTCATTACGCCAATAAGCATCATGGCTATAAAAAGAGTTACGTAACCGCCCTCTGCAAATTTGGTAATATTTGCAGCAAGGAAACTCAATTCAATACTAAGGTAAATTGTGATTAATGGAACAAAAAAGTACCATTTTACTCGTTTCATTATTAAATAGTAGTTCAATAAAACGGTAGTCATTATCATGCATAAAATAATAGCTAAGCCATAAGCATGTTCCATATTGCTGGATTCTTCAAAATGGAGTACAATTCCAATACAGCCAATAAGAAGCAGCCAGTTTATTGAAGGAATGTATAATTGACCTTTCAATTCCGTAGGATATTTGATTTTAACTTTTGGCCAAAAACTCAATCGCATTGCTTCATTGATTAAAGTAAAGGAACCAGAAATAAGGGCTTGAGAGGCAATTACAGTGGCAACAGTTGCGATTACAATTCCGAAAGGCTTGAACCATAATGGCATTATTAAATAAAAAGGATTGGCAAAATCACCGCCTAATGCCTGCAGGGTAACGCCTTCATGGTGTATTAGATAAGCTGCTTGCCCAAAATAATTTAAAACCAATGCTGATTTTACAAAAAGCCAGCTTATTCTAATGTTTTTTCTCCCACAATGCCCCATATCAGAATATAATGCTTCGGCTCCAGTGGTACATAGGAAAACAAACCCTAATACAAAAAAGCCTTCTGGGTGAATTGATAATAAATGGTATGCATAGTATGGATTTATAGCTTTAAAAACTTCTGGGTGCAATGAGATTTGGCTGATGCCTAATATTGCAAGCATTCCAAACCAAATTAGCATCATTGGAGCGAAAAACTTTCCAACTAATTTGGTTCCAAATTGCTGAATAGTAAATAATACGACTAAAATTCCAATAACTATCGGGACGGTATTGATCTGCGGAAAATAACTCCTCATACCCTCTACAGCCGAAGAAACCGAGATGGGCGGGGTAATGATTCCATCTGCAAGCAAGGCACTTCCTCCTATGATTGCTGGGACAATGAGCCATTTAATTTTTGTTTTTTTAACCAGGGCATATAAGGCAAATATTCCTCCTTCTCCATGATTATCAGCACTTAATGTGATAAGTACGTACTTAATTGTTGTTTGCAGTGTTAATGTCCAAAATACACAGGATACACCTCCTAAAACGACATCGGTATTAATAATATATTCGCCAAGTATGGCTTTCATTACATATAATGGAGAAGTACCAATATCTCCATAAATAATTCCTAAAGAAATTAATAAACCTCCCAGAGTTAATTTACTATGGAGGTCTTTGTGCGTTGCGCTCATCTAATATTTTTATAAAAACTGGTCAAATTTACTATTTTTCAATAGAAAAAAAGGACTTATTTATTAAAATAATAAAAGAGGCCTAATATGTTAATATTAAGCCTCTTTTGCAGTTTTTATATTTATTTTAGATTCTTCTGCCACCACCTCTGGAAGTATATTCGTTACTTCTTTGTGATTCAGATCTTTGGGTGCCGTTTTCTCTTGGAGTACTGTTTCTGTTTTGGGAATAGTCTCTTTGAGGCTGTTCTCTTTGCGTATTGTTTTCTCTTGGAGAGTTATTCATATTTTGATAATTGTTTTCTCTTGGAGTACTGTTTCTGTTTTGAGAATAATCTCTTTGAGGCTGTACTCTTTGAACATTGTTTTCTCTTGATGAACCGGTCATATTTTGAGAATAATCTTTTTGAGTATAATTTTCTCTAGAAGTATTCTCTCTGTTTTGGCTATAATCTCTTTGATATTCAGTTCTTTGAACGCCTACTGCTCCTGGAGAATTAGTTCTGTTTTGTGAGTAATCCTTTTGATATTCAATCATTGGTTTATTTGTACCTCTTGAATAGCTTGCTCTGTTTTGAGAATATTCTCTTTGAGAGTTATTGTAACCAGGATTATTTCTTGAATAAGAAACTTCATTTCTGTTACCACTGCTGTATCTTCTTTGATTTAATTCATAATGGTTTGAATAGTTACTGTTTCTGTTTGAAAAAGCATACTCAGGATGTCTTCTTTCATAACTGTTACAGCTATATGATGTATAAATTGCCGGTGCACGGTAGCATCTTCTGTAATTTACATAATTATAAGTGTTGCGATAATTTACACAACCATAAACATTTTGTCTGTATCTGAAAACGGAATATGGGTTCCATGCAACATAGAAATTTGGATAAAAATTCCATGTCCAAGATGAATAATATGGACGGTAATAACTTGTCCAAAATGATGCATAAATTTGTGGAGTTATGCAATATTGAGGCTCGTAAATATAGTTTTGCCCATAAATAAATGAGTTTCCTACAATTTGAATTGAAATTTTATTGCTTCGGTCTCTTTCAACTTCTATTGTAGCGACATCTTGATATAAATCACGGCCAAGTATTGATTGGATTATAATTATGTGAGTATTGTTTTCTACAGATTCTATTACTCTTAAATAGTCTACTTGATTATCGTTATTTAAGTCTAAATTTGAAATTTGAAGTTTAGGATCATTTAAGCGTCTCTCAAAGTCATTTAAGTTTTGAGATTCTCCAAAAATAGAAGATACGGCTGTTAAATCAAGATTATCGCTAATATCTGAGTTCATGGCGTTTATTGTAGTTCTATTTTGTGCGTTCATTTGAAAGGCAAAAAAAGTAGCAATAATTGCGGCTAATTGTATTTTGGTTTTCATGGCTTTTTAAATTAATTGATTTGTGTAATTATGTAAACAACAATTGTGCCAGAAATATGTTTCCTTGGCAATGGATTTTAAATAAATTTATATATTTTATTAAAAACAGTAAGTTATGAGGTTTAAAATATTTGTTAGTTTCTTGTTTATTAGTGTATTGCATTTTGTTTCAGCTCAGGATTTAAATAAAAATAAAATTGATGCAACAGATTTTCATGCAGTTCAAATAGATACTCTTTTCCAAGATAAAATCAGTATAAGGGCAATTGTAGTGGATAACGGTAAAGTTTGGTATGCAGGTGATAAAAACAGGTTTGGGTTTTATGATTTAAAAATCAATGAAAAATTTGAAAACACTGTAGTTGAGGATACACTAAAAATAGAATTTAGAAGTATTGCCAAAACAGATAATCATATATACTTGCTTAGCGTGGCTAATCCTGCTTTGTTATATCAAGTAAGTAAAAACGGGAAAAGTATTAAATTAGTCTATCAGGAACGAAATGAAAAGGTTTTTTATGATAGTATGCAGTTTTGGAATAATAAGGAAGGAATTGCAATAGGAGATCCTTTGACTAATCACCTTTGCGTATTAAAAACAATTGACGGTGGCTTTACTTGGAATAAAATTTCAGAAAGCAAACTTCCAGAAGTTTTTGAGGGGGAAGCTCATTTTGCAGCTAGTAATACAAATATTGTTATTAAAGGTAAAGGCACTTGGATTGTTTCGGGAGGGAAAAAAGCCAGAGTTTTTTATTCCCCAGATAAAGGAAATTCCTGGAACAGTGATGAAACTCCGATTGTTCAGGGGAAACAAATGACTGGAATATTTACAGCTGATTTTTATGATGAAAAAAATGGTTTTGCTGCGGGAGGAAATTATGAAATCCCAAATCAGAATTTTGATAATAAAGCAGTAACAGATAACGGAGGGAAAATATGGAAACTTATAGCCAATAATAAAGGATTTGGATATGCTTCTTGTGTTCAGTATGTTCCTAAAAGTAAAGGTATGGGGATCATTGCTGTTGGAGCATCTGGATTGCATTATTCTTCAGATGGCGGTGTTAATTGGGTGCAATTTAGTCAGGATCCGAGTTTATATACGATCAGGTTTATCAATAAAACTACTGCTATTGCCGCTGGACGGAACAAAATGATTCGTATTCGTTTTAAATAAAAACTCCCGTTTTATAAATCTATTATAAAACGGGAGTTTCTGAATTAATAACCAAATTATTTGTTAGGACCTTTGTCTTTATATTGTTGCAAAAGTTTTCTGTTGAAATCTTCTTCTGCTTTTTTTAATTTTAAAATTTTAATAGAAGGAAGTACATCTTTTAGATTTATCATGAATTTTTTTCGTAAGTTGTATAAATCTTCTTCATTATCTTGAATTTGATCTAAAAGTGCACTAGCATCTTTCTCGGATAATTTAGCGAGATTGTCACCTTGCATTCTTTTAAAATAATTTTTCATTTTTTGATGTCTTAATTCAAATTGTTTGTCATCAAAAGTATTGTAGAGAGGCCAGAATTTTTCAGCTTCGCTTGGAGTTAGATCAAGTTCAGTAGTGAAAAATGCAACTTTCATTGCTCTGATTTGTTCTTTTTTATCTTTAAAATTTTCGCTTTGGGCATAAAAATTAAAAGATAAAAACAGAAAAAGTATAGGGAATATTTTTTTTAAGTCCATGATTTTTATGTTTTGAGTATATTTATTTGTACAGAATTTTGAGTTTAATTTTCAATTACAAGATTTTCAATGTTAGGGTTTGAAGCCAGCATGTCTTCTAATGTTTGAGTTTCTATTTCTTTTGTGTCCAGAATAATAATATTGCTTTCAGGTTCAATTTCGCTTATTATTTCGTCTTGATTTATATGTCCTTCTTCAGTTAAATAGTTTTCGATAGTTGTTGAGTCAAGATCTTTGCTTTTTGAGTATGATTGATATAATATTGGAATCATTAATGCAATTGTAAAAACCGCAGCAACAGCCAAAAGAACTGTTTTTCTTTTTCTAAAAATAGATATAACTTTTGTTTCCTTAGCAATTGGTTCATTAGTTAATTTTTCAATTAATGTTGCTTGGAAATTTTCAAAGTAGTTGTCAGGAGTTTTAAAACCTGATTCTATTTTTGGTTCGTTATCTAATTTAAATGGTGTCATGTGGTAATTTTTTTTAAATGAAATAGAGAATTTAATAACAGTTTTTCGTTTTTTTGATGCTATCAAATATTTTTCTTGTCATTTCATAATGTGTATTGGACTTGTTTTTTTAACAAAGGTTTAATTAGTTGTTACAAAAGCTTCTATTTTTTTTATTGCATGATGATAAGATGCTTTTAATGCACCTACCGATGTTCCTAATATTTCAGACATTTCTTCGTATTTTAAATCTTCAAAATATTTCATTTTAAAAACTAATTGCTGTTTTTCGGGTAATTGGGCAATTGCTTTTTGTAATTTGATTTGAATTTCATTCCCGTCAAAATAAATATCAGCTTTCAGGTTATCAATCGCTTTATTTTTTAATTCGACAGATGATATGCCGCTTTTTTTAGCTTTTTGATTTAAAAAAGTCAAAGCTTCATTGGTTGCAATGCGATACATCCAAGTAAATAATTTGCTTTCACCTTTAAAGCTTTTTAAATTTTGAAATACTTTTACAAAAGTGTTTTGCAGAACATCATCGGCATCATCATGACTTAAAACAATATTTCGGACATGATTATATAACGGTTTTTGATAATCTTGCATGAGTCTTTGAAACGCCTGATTTTGCGTTTGAGGATTCAATAGACTAAAAATAAATTCCTTTTCGTCCTGCAATTTGTTTTATTTTTAAACTTTGATGCGAATAAACAGAAAAGGTTTAATCTGAATTTAATTAAAAATCAAATTCGTTATCCTGTTTTTTTGTGTTATGCTGAGGAGCTAGGCTGTCTTTTACTGCTTTTTGATATACCTTAGGCGGCGCTATAACTTTTGGTGTTATTGGGAAATATATTTCTGTTAGCCATTTTGAAGGGCTTAGATTTTCATTTTTGCCTTTGGTAAAAATTTCTAAATGCGAAAATGTACTGCCAGTCAGGATGTTTTTAGCCGTTGCATACGCTGCCGTTTCGGCGAGTGCTTTATTTTTATAAGTGTAATTTCCAGTTAAACTTGTTTTTAATGCTTCAAAAGCAACCAATTTTCCCGATAATATTTCGCTTCCTTCACTAGTAAAAATTTGTTCTTTTATAGGGATGCAAAAAGAAACTCTGGTCAAATCGTTGATAGTATCGTAAGTATGGTAAATAATAAAAGGCTTTCCATTTTGGCTAATATTATTTTGTTTGCAAAAAGTAATAATTTTTGGAAAAACAGCATTTGCATTTTTAGTAATATTAGATATTTTACTTGTGAATGATTGTCTTAAATAATAGGTTTCCAGTTTTTTTACGATGCCATTTATTTTTACGCTAAAAGCAGAGTTTTCAAAATCAAGTGTTTTATCAAGATTTGCTAAGGACTTATCATAGATTTTAGATAAAGTGTTTTTTGTACCTACGTTAAAAAAGGTACTTACTTTTAGCATAAAATCCATTTTACCAACTGATTTCCAGATTACTTTTGTTCCGCCTACAGTGTCTTTGAAACTCCAATATACATTCGAGGAAGTTTCGTTAAATTCCATTTTCTGCACAATGCTGTCATTCCCCTTAGTATATAAAGTCTGAATAGTGCCAATATCTTTGTTTCCTTCCCAAGTAAGTGAACTTCCCCGGCCTATAGTTGAAGGAGAAAATGAGGGTTTTGCAGATGCGTCTTCGGAAATCCAAGAGCTAAATTTTGGCCAGTTTTTATAATCATTGACATAGTTAAAAACGGCAGCCTTTGGAGAATTAATTACTTTACTGCTTTCTACTGTAAAATTCCCTTTTTGTGTTGCAATATATATTGTAAGCGCAACAAGGCTTAATAGAAATAAAAGAAAAAGATATTTAATAATTCTCATAATGGATTCAATGTTTTTACTGCTGTAAAGTTAGAAATTAAATTAATTATACTACAACATCAATTCATAAAATGTTAAAATGATTCAGTGGAATTGTTGTTTAGTGTATGGAAAAATGCTGTTACAATAATTTAAAACTTCAAATGAGTTTGCAATATTGTGACTGCATTTCAGAATTATGTTATTGAAAGTTGAGAAATGTGTAAATTAATAATTATTATGAGCTTTGTTTTTATTGTTTGTTTAAAGAATATGTATATTTGTTATGTATTTATTTGTTTAACATCTAAAAAAAATAAAAATGAAATTAGTTAAAATTATAGTTCTTTTCATGACTTTTGCGGTTTCAGCTGTCAGTAATGCGCAAAATGATAAAAAAGCAACAGCAAAGCTGGATGAAAATGCTCCTTTTGATTTTTTTGTAGAACAGTTCTCGGATATTAAAGTTTTGCGGTATCAAATTCCAGGTTGGGAAAATCTTAGCTTGAAAGAGAAGGAGTTAGTTTATTATCTTACGCAAGCAGGAAATTCCGGGCGTGATATAATGTGGGATCAGCATTATAAATATAATTTAAAAATCAGAAAAGCATTAGAAAATATATATCAAAATTACAAAGGAGATAAAAAGAATACCGATTGGAAAAATTTTGAAATTTACTTAAAAAGAGTTTGGTTCTCTAATGGTATCCATCATCATTATTCAAATGATAAAATTAAGCCCGATTTTTCGATGACTTATTTCAATACTTTGTTAGCAGATACTAAAACTGCATTATCTCCTGATATTGTTGCCATTTTATTTAATGATGTTGATTCTAAAAAAGTAAATCTCGATGCTGCAAAAGGATTACTTGAAGGTTCTGCAATTAATTTTTATGATAAGGGAATCAGCCAAAAAGAAGTTGAAGCATTTTATGCCAATAAAAAGAGCCCGGATCCTAAAAAGCCATATTCTTTTGGTTTGAATTCTAAATTGGTCCGCAATGCAAATGGCCAATTGGAAGAAAAAGTTTGGAAAAGCGGGGGTATGTATGGAGCAGCAATTGATAAAATTGTTTTTTGGCTGGGAAAAGCTCAAAAAGTTGCTGAAAATAAAAAACAAGCCGATGCAATTGGTCTTTTGATTAAATATTATAAAACGGGAGATCTTAAAACATGGGATGATTATAATATTGCTTGGTTGCAGGCTACCGAAGGAAATATTGATTATATCAACAGTTTTATAGAAGTGTATAATGATCCGTTAGGATACAGAGGCTCTTATGAGGGAATTGTTCAGATTAAGGATTTTGATATGTCCAAAAAAATGGAAGTAGTTTCTAATAATGCACAATGGTTTGAGGATAATTCTCCATTGGCACCAGAGCATAAAAAGAAAAAGGTTGTGGGTGTCTCTTATAAAACGGTAGTTGTTGCTGGTGAATCTGGAGATTCATCACCAAGCACGCCAATCGGGGTGAATTTACCAAATGCAGATTGGATTCGTGCCGAGCATGGTTCTAAATCAGTTTCTCTTGGGAATATTATTGATGCTTACTCTAAAGCAGGAGGAAAAGGCAGATTACAGGAATTTGCTAATGATGCTGAGGAAATCAGATTGGCGGAAAAGTATGGTGAACTAGGAAGCAAACTGCACACTTCGTTGCATGAAGTTGTTGGTCATGCATCAGGACAAATAAATCCAGGTGTTGGGACTCCAAAAGAAACATTGAAAAATTATGCTTCGACACTAGAAGAAGGAAGGGCAGACTTAGTAGGCTTATACTATTTATACAGCCCAAAAATTCAAGAAATTGGATTGGTTGACAATTGGAAAGAATTAGGGATGCAGTGTTATGATAGTTATATTCGAAATGGATTAATAACACAATTAGTGCGTTTAGAATTAGGTGCAAATATAGAGGAAGCTCACATGAGAAACCGTCAATGGGTAAGTGCTTGGGTTTTTGAAAAAGGTAAAAATGATAATGTTATCGAAAAGATTACGCGCAACGGTAAAACTTATTTTAATATTACCGATTATGATAAACTGCATGATTTATTTGGGCAATTATTGAAAGAAGTGCAGCGAATTAAATCTGAAGGTGTTTTTGAAGCCGGAAAAGCATTGGTAGAAAACTATGGCGTAAAAGTGGATCAAAAACTGCATGCCGAAATTTTAGAACGCAATAAACAGTTTCCTGACGCTCCATATAGCGGTTTTGTGAATCCTGTTTTGGTTCCAAAGTTAAATGCTAAAGGAGAAATCATCTCAATAGCTGTAGAACAGCCTAAAACATTTGAAGAACAAATGCTGCAATATTCTAAAAAATATAGTTTTCTGCCTTTAGAAAATTAAAAAGATTGATTTTATAAAACCAGAAACGCCCACAGTGATGTTGGGCGTTTTTTTTTGCGAAGCATAAGGCTTTATTTTAAAAAACATAGAAACTTAGTATCTCAGAATTTTAGCATCTTTTCGAAATTAATGTTTAAAATAAATTTTGATGACGAATAAAAGTCCAATAAATATCAAGAAACCAATTAAGATTTTATAATTTCCTTTGTAAAAAACTTTATGTAAGTTGGCATCTTTTCGATAAGCAAATATCATTGTTATGACAAAAGCGATAAAAAAACAGAGCGCAAATATTAATTGACCTTGACTGAACATGTTTGAAAAATTTTCTGTAAATTTAGGTAATAGTTTAGAAATAGTTGTTAATTTTCCGTTTCAAATCAATAATTATAAAGGATGCAAAAACAAATCAGCGCTGTTAAGGAATTTCATACAGCATTCAGAATAGGACATAGCGAAACTCCAATCGCAGACTTGGGTGACAGTAAAAAAGAACTCCGCTATAACTTAATGAAAGAAGAGAATGAAGAATATCTTGAAGCTGTCAAGAATAATGACCTGGTAGAAATTGCCGATGCTCTGGGCGATATGATGTATATTCTTTGCGGGACTATTATTGAACATGGACTACAGCATAAAATTGAGGAAGTTTTTGATGAAATTCAGCGTTCTAATATGAGCAAATTAGGTGAAGACGGAAATCCAATTTATAGAGAAGACGGGAAAGTAATGAAGGGACCAAACTATTTCAAACCAGATTTTTCTAAAATTCTTTTGTAGCTGATTTTTTCTTTTCGTGCAGTTGATATCAAAATGTGGATAAAAAAAATCCCAATTGTCTATAACAATTGGGATTTTTTGTGAAGTTTAAATTGTAAACTATATTTTAACAGTCCAACCAAATGTATCTTCTGTTAGCTTGTTTTGAAGATTTGTTAATTTCTCTTTCAATAAAGAAGCAAAAGAGTTTTCGATTTTTGGTAATTCATAATAAATCTCTTTATAGGAATAACCCGCAATTGGGTTTACAACAGCCGCGGTACCAGCTCCAAAAATTTCTTTTAAAGTTCCATTCTGAGAGGCTTCTACCAATTCAGAAACCAATACAGGACGAATCTCTACTGTGATTCCTTCTTTTTTGGCCATATCGATAAGACTTTTTCTTGTGATACCATCTAGGATTCTTTCACTAACAGGTGCAGTCAATAAAGTATCATTTATTCTAAAAAACACATTCATTGTACCTGCTTCCTCAAGTTTGGTGTGTGTGGCATCATCAGTCCAAATTACTTGTTGGAATCCTTCTTTGTTGGCCAATGTAGTTGGGTAGAATTGCGAAGCATAGTTACCGGCAGCTTTTGCAGCACCAATACCTCCGTTTGCAGCTCTGCTGTAATGTTCTGCGATCAATACTTTTACTTCTCCAGAATAATATGCTTTTGCAGGAGATAATAATATCATGAATTTATAATCTTCAGATGGATTTGCAACAACTCCAGCTCCAGTAGCAATCATGAAAGGTCTAATGTACATAGTACTTCCATTTCCATTTTTTACCCAAGCTTCGTCTAATTTTAATAATTGTTTTAATCCTTCAATGAAAACAAATTCAGGAATTTCCGGCATAGCCATACGCACTGCTGAAGCATTAAAGCGTTTGTAATTTTCATCTGGTCTAAAAAGCCAAATGTCATTGTTGTCATCTTTGTAAGCTTTCATACCTTCAAAAATGGCTTGGCCATAATGAAACACTTTTGCCGACGGATCAAGTAAAAGCGGTGCATAAGGCTTAATGACAGGTTGTTGCCATTCTCCATTGATGTAATCGCATTCTAATAAATGATCTGTAAATACAGCTCCAAAGCTTAAATGATCAAAGTCAACATCATTTATTTTTGTAGTAGCAGCTTTTATTGTTTCAATTTTGTTAGTTTGAGTGGTACTCATAATTATTGCTTAATATATTAAAAAAAAGATCGTTTAGTTAATAAATGGGCTACAGTAGAGAAAATTTTCTGCGTCCTTTTATTGTTGATTGCAAAATTAAATAAAAATCAGATAAATAGTTATCAAAAAATCATTAATTATGGTCTTTAACTGTGATTTATTTATTGTATAATTTTATTTAAAAAAAGGTGTTAAATTCTGTGGAATATATAAAAAATATGGTTTTTAGATAACGATAAGAAATTCTTTTATTTAATTTTGAAAGCAATATAGTGCGATGAAATGCTATAATAACTCAAAAACAATACTTTGGAAAGAGAAATTATCCACACATCCGATGGTTCTACAACGATTCATATAAAAGAATGGGATGAATGTTACCATTCTAAGCATGGAGCGATACAAGAAGCTAAACATGTATTTATTAAAAATGGGCTGGCTTTATTTCCTAATCAAAAAGTCTCTATTTTGGAAATTGGTTTTGGAACAGGCTTGAATGCTTTTATAACATATTTGGAAGCTGAAGAGTTAGGGCAGACAATAGATTATGTTGGAGTGGAGGCATACCCAATTTCTGAAGAGGAACTGCTATCTATGAATTATCCAAAGGAACTCGATGCATTAGATCATAAAACGGTTTTTGATAAAATGCATGCCTTAAATTGGGAAGAAAAAAATGATTTGTCTGAAAATTTTTCTTTGACCAAAAGAAAACAGTTTTTTGAAGATATTGATGATATTGAAAAGTTTGATTTAATTTATTTTGATGCTTTCGGATATCGTGTTCAGCCTGAATTATGGAGCGTTTCGGTATTTGAAAGAATGTTTAAGTCGCTTAAAAACAACTCTGTATTAGTCACTTATGCAGCAAGGGGCGTTATTAAAAGAAATATGATGGAGGCTGGGTTTACTGTCGAAAAACTTGCAGGTCCTCCAGGGAAAAGAGAAATGTTCAGAGCCAGAAAATGATTTTTTAAAAGCCTTATGATTATTGGAATTTGGGACGAAATCGATATATTTTGCATATTTATGTGTTAAAAAAGATAATCGTATTTGAAAAAAAATGTATTTTTACATCACGTTAAAATCAAGATATAACCCCAAAAATCTTAATTTATTATGTCTAAAATAATGTTTGATTATACAAAGTCAGTGTTAGAAAGAGTGAGTTTTGACCCAGTACTTTTCTGCAAAGAATTAGAAAAAGCTATTAGAACACTGTTGCCTTTTGAATTGGATCAATTAAGAGAGTGGCTGTTTGATTTCATTATTGAGAAACCAGAATTAAAGCAATGTTTGCTAATTGTAAATTCATAATATAAGATGAATCAATAAAATGATTCTTTTTTTATGGATTTATTTTTTATTGGACAATTCTTAGTGAAAAGAGTAAATAACTTACAATAAAATTATAAAATACGCTATTCGTCGGTTTATTTTGTTTTTTATGGATTGTTTTTATTTGAGTTAAAGAATTTTTTCGATAATTTTGCAACTGTTTACTAATTCAATTTATTTATGCCTTTTTGTTATATCTGTAATTAATTATAATTATGCAAAAGGTTCTCGAAAGAGTGAGCTTTAATCCTATACATTTTAAAAATAGTTGAAAAAAGCAATAAAGCACTTATTGCCTTATACGTTTTAATGCATTTTAAGGTAGAGAGTAATAAAAAAGGAACCAATTTGGTTCCTTTTTTGCTTTTGTATTATTTTTTTAAGAGCGGACTCACAATTTGGACATTTTGAAAAACAATTGCTCCTTTTACAACTCCTGCAATTGTGCTTCTTAAGGCATCAATAATTTGTATTTTTAATTCACTTTTAGGGTAAATTAAACTTACCTCACGGGCTGGTTTTGGTTCTTTAAAATGTCTCAGCTTTGATTTGTCAGATTCTTTCAGATCCAATGTGTGCAGGTATGGAAGTAATGTTGTTCCCAATCCTTCATCAGCCAGTTTTATTAATGTTTCAAAACTGCCGCTTTCTATTTGGAAAGGCTTAAGTCCTGTTTCGTTTCTGTTTTTGCATAAGTTCAAAATCCCGTCTCTAAAACAATGCCCGTCCTGCAGCAGTAAAATTTCATTGATATTGAGATCGTCTATTTCAATTTCTTCTTTTTGAAATACTGCATTATTTTCAGGTATGTAAGCAACAAATGGTTCAAAGTAAAGAACGATCTCTTTTATTTTTTCATCCTCCAGCGGTGTTGCGGCAATGGCTGCATCGAGATTTCCATTTTTTAATTTTGTAATAATTTCTTCAGTATTCAGCTCCTCAATAATTAATTTTACTTTTGGATATTTTTTGATGAAATTATTCAAGAACATAGGCAATAAAGTAGGCATAATGGTCGGGATAATTCCAAGTCTGAATTCACCTCCTATAAATCCTTTTTGCTGTTCTACGATATCTTGTATTCTATCTGCTTCATTGACAATGTTTTTGGCTTGAGATACAATTTTTTGCCCAATGTCTGTTAGCTGAATTGGTTTTTTGGTTCGGTCGAAAATTTGAATATTCAACTCTTCCTCAATTTTTTGAATCTGCATACTCAATGTCGGTTGTGTAACAAAACATTTTTCGGCGGCTAACGTAAAGTTTTTGTGTTCGGCTACAGCCAATACATATTTAAGTTGTGTGATAGTCATAAAATAGTATATTTTTATGCAAATATAAAAACAATCAATTTAATTTATAGCTATTTTTTTGTTTTAATAGATAATTTTGATGGAAATAAAAGAAGCGATATGTGCCGTAATTTTAGGGATGTATCAAAATAAAAACAGAATTTAAATAAACAAAGAGCATGAAACTAAATACTATAGGTTTACCAATAGAAGAATCAGAAATTATAATTGTAGAATTGAATGTGCTGCTGGCTAATTATCAAATTTATTATCAAAGTCTGAGAGGATTGCATTGGAATATTAGAGGCAAACGCTTTTTTGATTTGCATTTGAAATTTGAAGAGCTATATAACGACTCACAATTGAAAATTGATTTGATAGCCGAAAGAGTTTTAACTCTTGGAGGAAGACCATTGCATACTTTTGAAGATTATATGAAATTCAATCAATTGCCAGTTGGAAAAAACATTTCTAATGACGAATCTGGCATTCAGCTGATTGTAACTTCGCTTTCTCTATTATTAAAAATAGAAAGAGAAATTCTAAGTAAAGCTTCGGATATTAATGATGAAGGCACAAACTCAATGATGAGCGATTTTATAGTAGTGCAGGAAAAAACTGTCTGGATGATGAAGGCTTGGTTAGAAGAGAGTTTGTGATTTTAAAAAGATAAAATAGGAACAGTCTATGTTTTTTATAATATATAGGCTGTTTTATTTGTGTTAAAATTAGATTAATTTTGTAAAACTAATTTTTTTGTTCAAGTTCTATCCGTTATTTTTGCCCACATGAAAATTTTTGCAAGCATAGTATTATTGTTTTTTGTTTTTTTTCTGGTGGCGCCCACAATTGTGGCGTGTCTGGAAAATGACAAGGAGAATACTAGTCTTTGCGGAAATTCTAGCAACTCTTCTTTTGAAGAATTAAAACATGATATAAAGTATTATACATTCAATACTTTTTTGGAAATTCCTTTTTTAATCTTAAAAAAAGGGTCAGGTCTTATCATTTTTGAAAATTTATCGAAGCATGATTTAAACTATGCCTCTATATTTATTCCTCCTCCAAACAGGTTGTAATTTTCCCATTTTTATCATCATTGTATAGTCGATTGCTATTGTATTGCAAATAATAAGTAGCAGGTTAGAGTTATGTGATTGTTTTTCAGTTTTTTAATTGGAACTAAAATTTGCGTGCAAATGTTATTTGTGCATGCCATTCTAGATTTACAGATCTGATTAATTGACTTTTATTACTGCTGTATTACTGCAAATAAAAATGATGCCTCATTTTTTGGACACTTTCTTTTTACGGAACAAGTGTCTTCCATTGCAATATTTATATTGTAGTGAAAACCTAAATTATCAATCTTATAATAACTTTATATTATGTCAAAGAATACAAATCTTTTTGCTCATTTTAAATCAGATTTTGCTTCTGGTTTAGTAGTTTTTTTGGTAGCCTTACCACTCTGTTTGGGAATTGCAATGGCCTCTGGCGCTCCACTGTTTTCTGGAATTATTACAGGAATAATTGGCGGTATTGTTGTTGGTTATTTGAGTCAGTCCCAAATAAGCGTTTCAGGACCGGCAGCGGGTTTAACTGCTATAATACTTACTGCGATAACCACTTTGGGAGGGTTTGATGTCTTTTTAACCGCTGTTTTTATTGCAGGAATCATTCAATTGACTTTAGGTTTGCTAAAAGCAGGAAGTATTTCAAATTATTTTCCAACCAATGTTATTGAGGGAATGTTAGCCGGTATCGGAGTCATAATTATTATGAAACAATTACCGCATGCTTTTGGTTATGATGCCGATTTTGAGGGAGATCAATCCTTTGTTCAAACAACTGGTGATAATACTTTTTCTGCTCTTTTTAATGTTTTAAATCACCTGCAATTGGGAGCTATATTGATAACATTAGTTTCAATAGCCATTTTGATTGCATGGGATAAAGTTCCAGCTTTAAAGAAGCTGAAATTAGTCCCTGGCGCATTGGTTGCCGTAATTGTTGGAATAGTGTTGAACGAATTTTTTATCTCATCTGGAAGTTCATTGGCTATTGAAAAAGAACATTTAGTTTCGTTGCCAGTACCAACTTCATTTGATGAATTTAAAGCAATTATTGTGACGCCAAATTTTGCTGGATTTTTGAATCCACAAGTTTGGGTAGTGGGTGTAACTATTGCGGTAGTTGCTTCTATAGAAACTCTTTTGTGTATTGAAGCAGCAGACAGAATGGATGTGCACAAGCGATATACTAATACAAATGTAGAATTAAGAGCACAGGGGATTGGAAATATTATATGTTCATTGATAGGCGGATTGCCATTGACATCAGTTGTGGTTCGTACATCTGCAAATAATGAAGCAGGTGCCAAATCAAAATTATCTGCCATAATTCATGGCGTTTTATTATTGGTCTGTGCGCTGTCCATTCCTTTTATACTGAATAAAATTCCTCTGGCTACTCTTGCTGCGGTTTTAATTTTAGTTGGATATAAATTAGCAAAACCAGCAACATTCAAACATTTTTGGAGTTATGGAAAATACCAATTTTTGCCTTTTATCGCTACTTTTTTAGGAGTTGTATTTACAGATTTGTTAAAAGGCGTAGTTTTAGGAATCGTAATCTGTATTATCTTTATATTGAGAGGGAATCTTAAAAGAGCATACAGTTTTAGAAAGAATGAATATGTTGACGGTGATATTATTCATATCGATTTAGCTCAAGAAGTATCTTTCTTGAATAAAGCGGCTATCAAAATGACTTTGGCCAAAATACCGAAGAATAGCACAGTGGTTATTGATGCTAAGGATACTGTTTACATTGCTCACGATATTTTGGATTTGATTCATGAATTTAAGACAATAAGAGCAATAGATGATAATATTAATGTGAAATTAATTGGATTTAAAAAGGAGTATGATTTAGAGAATAGCAATGAATCTCAAAATCATGTATCGATCGAGCATCATTATGATTTTGTAAAAAGAGAAATGGTCGAAAAAAAGGTTGTAAACGAAGATTTTTTACATTAATTTGTAATTTTATAATAATATAGAATAGACAATTTATATAATTTAAGCCAAATAAAACTTTAAAAAAAAACTAAAATGAGCGATTTTTATAAAAAAATATTAGACAATAATAAAAAGTGGGTTGAAGAACAATTGAATTTAGATCCAGAATATTTTAAAGATTTGGCCATGGGGCAAAAACCGCCATTGTTGTGGATTGGATGTTCTGACAGCCGCGTGCCTGCAAATGAAATAATCGGAGCTAAGCCAGGAGAAGTTTTTGTTCACAGAAACATTGCTAATATGGTTATTCACTCGGATATGAATATGTTGAGCGTGCTGGATTACGCAGTAAATGTTTTAAAAGTGAAGCATGTTATTGTTTGCGGCCATTATGGATGCGGGGGTGTAAAAGCCGCTATGGGTAATGCTTCAATAGGGATTATTGATAACTGGATTCGCCATATTAAAGATGTTTATCGTCTGCATGACAAATATTTAAATGCTATAGAAGATGAAAATGAACGTTTTAATGCTTTTGTTGAAATCAATGTTAAAGAACAAGTATTTGATTTGGCCAAAACATCTATTCTGCAGTCTGCTTGGAAAAACGGACAAGATGTTTCTATTCACGGATGGGTTTATGGATTGAATTCTGGATTTGTTACAGATTTGGGAGTTAACTTCAGTTCAGATCAAGATTTGGACGAGGTGTATCAGCTTAATTTCAAATAGGATTAGGCTGTTCAGTAAGAATTGAATAGGCTTTATAAAATGTCAAAAGGCTGTCTGTTTAGGCAGCCTTTTGTGCTATTAATCATCATTCTCTAAATTTTCATTAAATGCCGAAGGTAAAAGTTTTGGAATAAACTTAATAAGGAGAGGCAATAATAAGCTCCCTCCCGGAAGTAAAAATATGGTTAGCGAAGGTATTGTTTTGCAAATATCCAATAATTGTTTTTTTACTTTTTTCTTTTCTTTTTCATCCAAATCCCTATGAGTCGAATGAGCCAAAAGCAACATTAATTCTTTACTTTGAATTATTTCTTTAATCAATCTCGATTTATTGCGTGAAATCAGGGTAATGACGCTCGTAGTAGTTTGATCATAAAAATGCTTTACAGGATTCGAATAATTAAAATAAGGAATCTCTTTTTTGTGCTTGCTTATAAAACTGTCTGTATTGCTGATGCTTTGTGCTACAAAATCATTATCTTCAATAAATAATGAATTTGCCAACGTGTGTAAAAAGTAGGACTCGTTATTTTCGATAACACCATCGCTCCATAAGGCCATCCCAGCGATATCAATTAAGTATTTTTTTTCCAGTTCGGCAGTAAAATAAGCCAATTCCAGCGTTTCTAAGGTGATATTCCCCTTTTTAGAAAATTTACTGTATCGAATTGAGGCTTCAAATAATTTAATTAATAAATCATCATATTGTGATTTGTTATTTTTTATTTTCAGAGCCAGAATAACAATGTTTACAATCGTTTCTTCAATTTTTTTTAGGTATTTCTCTGGAATTTGTCCCTGTATCAAATATTGGCGGAAAGCCAAAACATCTATAAATAATAATGCATTGGTAACTAAATGCGAAAAATTTTTGTTTATTATATTGTCATTCGTCTGTACACGTTCATCAATTATTTTTTCTAAAGTTAATGAAGGCGAATTTTTTGGGACAATTTTTTTGAATAAGCTAAATCCTTCTGGATGCATTTCCTTATAAAAAAGATTGGCCTGCTCAATGAAATCCGTAGGTTCTTTTCCTGAAGATGTTAATGAAAAAATACCATATAAAGCATTCAGTAAAGCTAGTTTTGAAATTTCTTCCTTGAACCAGTCTTTAGTCTGTGTCTCAAAAGGTGTGTCAATTGAAATGATATGGCCGTAGATAAAACCGGTATTTCTTAATTTTTGATAAAAACTGGCCTCAGTTTCAGAGACATTGTGTTCTGATAACTTTAGTTTTATAAAAAATTTATCTATCCAACCAGATGCCGAAGGGTTAATCATTGCTTTATTTTGATTATGCAAAACTATGTTTTTTTATGAATCAATGCCTAATTTCAATGGTTATAAAATTGTTTATCTGGCATTTTTTGTGAAATTGTACATTTGAGCTAGTATACAATGTGAATTCAATTTTTCAAAGCCATTTTTGATTTAAAATTTTAATCAAATATTTTCTTAGAAGCATAAAAATCAGGCGTTTTTGGTTATATAGTTCCTGCTCTAGTTTTATCTTTTACTTTTTATAGGAAAAAGTAAAAGGGAATTGCGAGAGCAATTCGACGATCAGGGCTAAAGGCAGAGATATTGCTTTTTTTGGGTGAACGCTAGAATAAATTAATTTCTCGATTTCTTATTTTGAGTACAAAGCTCAATTATTGCTGTAATTCTATTGTTTCTGGTTTCTTCTTTTTTAGCCTGATTGAGCCAATGGAGATAGTTTTTTCGATAAGAAGGACTGAACTTTTGGTAGTTTTCGTATGCCATTTTGTTTTGTTCAAAAGCTAATTTTAAATCCTCTGGAATTATTAAATCTTCGGCTGCATCTGAGGATGTCCAAGAGCCATTCTGCTTGGCAATCTCAATTTTAGACAATCCGCTTTGATGCATCAAATTGTCAGCAATGAGTTTTTCGATATAAGTTTTATTGAGTTTACTCCAAACGCTTTTGTTTTTTCTGGGAGTAAAGAGTTGTCTTCTGCTGTGTTCATCAATCTTTTTGACGGTAGAATCAATCCAGCCATAGCAAATTGCTACTTGAACAGCTTCTTCCCAACGCATGCTTTCGAAAGGACTACTTACTTTATAGAAAATTAAATACACACCAGCTGACAAATCATGATTATCGTGTAACCATTTCCGCCATGCTGATGCGTTTTTAAAATAATGCTGTTCTTTTTCTTTCAAGTGAGATTTTTTTTATTTAATAATTGCCGAACAAGCAACTCTTGCTCCAGCATTTCCTGCAGGCTGGCTTACATAGTCATCGGCTCCTTGGTGAACAATAAGCCCTTTTCCTAAAATATCTTTTGTTGGGTCATCACCGCCAATAGACCATTCGTCTGTTGTAAAAGTGATGGTGCCATTTCCTTTTACATCTGCAGTGAAATTACCTATATCACCTTTATGATGTTCTGCGTCTCCCCATTTTCCATGTTTTTTAAAAGTAGGATTCCAATGCCCTCCTGCCGAACTCCCATCTGCTACGGAGCAATCTGATTTTTCGTGAATATGAATAGCGTGAATTCCAGGCTGCAGTCCAGTAATTTTTGCGATAAAAGTTACTTGGCCATTTTTTTCTGTAAATGTAGCTGTTCCGCTTACTTTGCTGTTGCTTTTGGATTCAAATACCAGATTTAGGCTTTTTGAGTCAGCTGAGCTGCTTTTGGTTTTACAGCCAATTATTGCAATAATAATGACTGCGATTGAGAAGATTATTTTTTTCATGATTTTAAAAATTGAAGTTAATGATAAAATTACGTATAAAAAAGCGTATTAAAATTAATGCAGGGTTAAATCTATTTTGATTTTTCGCCTACAAAATGGTTCGTTGGCGATTTAAATAATATATTGAATGAAGTTAAACTTCCATAAATACGGGTAATGTATTGCTGTAATTCAATCTTTTCTATTTCTTCTATTTTACTGCTGTTTATTTTTTGTTCCATAACGCGCAAGCGGTCACGAACCATTATGATTTTATGGAAAAAAGTGTCAATTGGAATTTCCTTGGAAGCCAATCCAGCTTGTCCGGGTTCCAAGATCAGTTTGCCGCCTTTCCATTTATCTCCAATAGGCACAATTTCGGAAACATCCGACCACTTTTTCAAAAGGTCTCTTAAGCTTTGTTCCACTTCCGAAAAACTTACTGTATCTACTTCGTCAACTGTAGCTTCTATAACTTTGAACTCATCGTTCAAAGGGATGGTTTCCAGTCCATTTTCTATAAACGTTACCCAATATTCTTTGGATGAGACATTGGTTATTACTCCTTTTCCATATTCTGAGTGTTCAATTCGGGAACCTATTCCTAATAATGTCATACTATTTTTTCTTTTTTACGAAAATAACTATACCTTTTTTAAAAAGCAAATTTGAAATCGGAATGTCTTTTTCTTATTAATTTTTCTTATTTTTACATTATATGATTTTTAAATTATTGATCATGAGGGTAATAAATATATTGGTGGTTTTTATTTGCATGAGTTTTGTTTCATGCGGTACATCAAAAACAGCAGGGAAAGAAGCTTCAATCGAAGGAACTTGGGAATTGAACTATATGACTGGACCCAAAATCGCTTTCGATGGTTTGTTTCCTAACAAAAAGCCAACAATTGCCTTTAATTTGGCAGAAAACAAAATTACAGGTAACAATAGCTGTAATCAGTATTTTGGCGCTTTGCTTATAGATGGCGCTAAAATTAATTTTAAAGATGCCAAAATAGGCATGACTATGATGGCTTGTGAAGGAAATGGAGATTCGTTTTATATGGAAAACTTAAATAGAATTGAATCGTACACGATAACTGATAATGGTAAAACCTTAAACTTTTTGTTAGGTAATATTGTGATGATGCGGTTTACTCGCCTGAAGTAAATTTTTAAAATTACTCGTTTATAGAATTATAAAAATCAAAGAATTATGAAAACATTGGTATTATCTTTTTTTCTTTCTCTTTCAATGCTGATAAGCTTTGGACAGGAAAAAACAAAACAGCAAATAAAAGAAGAGCAAAAATTAGCAAAACAAAAAGAAGTAGAAGCTCTTATTGATTCCAAAGAATTTGAATTTGTGGGAGACAGAGCTTATCCGCAAAGTGGGAGAAGTATTGATCTGACTACAAATCCAAACTATTTTAGATTGAAAAATGATTCTATTCACAGCGAAATGCCTTTTTTTGGGAGAGCTTACAGTGGAGTGGCTTATGGCAGTGGAGGCGGTTTGCATTTTAAGGGACCTATAAAAAACTATTCAGTTGAAAAAGGCAAAAAAAAATATATAATAAAAGCCGATGTTCGAGACTCATCTGATTCTTATTCTGTTTTTTTAACAGTCTTTTTTGATGGCGGAGCTTCTTTAACCATAAATTCTAATAATCGGGCTCCGATTAACTATAGTGGAGACATTGAGAAATTGAAAAAAAAATAATTTTTTAGATTTTTTATTGTCTTTTGTTTCAAGTAAAACTGATTTGTGGGATTGGCTGAAAAATAAATATCTGTTATGATAAAATTTTTAATTCCTTTTTTCATCTTTTTATTTGGAAGCCAAAACCAAGTTAATGCCCAAAATGATTCGGATATTGATAAATCCTGTTCACCCAAAACGGTCTTTGAATTGTTCAAAAAAAATCCTGACAAAGGAAAGATCTTCACGAGAAACTCGACAATCAATATTGAGAATACTACAATAAATGAGTAATTCAAAAAAATGAGTTCTGGTTAACAGCTTAAGTGATTTAATTTTTCTCAAATCAATTTCGATTTTAAATCAATAGAGGATGGAATAGCTAGAGTGGAGATTCCTCGTTCCTCAGAATGATAATATTGATTTGATTGGAGTAATTTGAAATGCGTAATAGCATTATCGTATAAAAAAACCGCTTTGTCATTCAGGGACGTTAGCGGTTTTTTAAACAAATAAAAACTAAAAAGGTTGTAAATATTTAGAAACAGTAAGCATTCTCAGCAACTAATTTTGAGGTGATTGTTTCCCTCAAACCAACGACATTTGGCATGTTGGTGTATTTAGTGTAACGGCGTAATCCCATTAACATCATGCGTTGTTCATCGCCTTCGGCAAAAGAAATAATGCTTTCTTTTCCTTTTTGTGTTACAATGTCAACTGCTTGGTACAAGTACAATTGTGCCATTGCGATTTGTTCTTTTATTTTGTCGGCACCATTTGTTTTGGCTAATTTTTCGGTTCTCAAAATGGTACTTTCAGCCATATAGATTTCAATCAAGATATCTGAGGCTGCCATTAATAATTGTTGGTGTGCGTCTAAGTCAGGACCATATTTTTGAACAGCTCCGCCAGCAACCATTAGGAATGCTTTTTTCAATTTGCCAATCATTTCTTTTTCTTCAGCAAACAATTCCGAATAATCAGGAGTTTCAAATGATGGAATTCCCATTAATTCTTCTTGTACTTTAGAAGCAGGCCCAAGTAAATCAACATGCCCTTTCATGGCTTTTTTGATTAGCATTCCAACCGAAAGCATTCTGTTAATTTCGTTTGTTCCTTCGTAGATACGGGCAATACGAGCATCTCTCCAAGCACTTTCCATAGGTGTGTCTTCTGAGAATCCCATTCCTCCAAAAATTTGAATTCCTTCATCGGCACAATTTTGAACATCTTCCGAAACAGCTACTTTCAAGATAGAACACTCGATAGCATATTCTTCAACGCCTTTCAATTCCGATTCTTGGTGTGATGCACCTTCAGCCTCACGAGCAGTGATTCTGTCTTCAATGTCTTTGGCAGCACGGTAAGAAGCGCTTTCTCCAGCGTAGCAGGAAGTTGCCATTTCGGCTAGTTTAGAGCGAATAGCACCAAATTGAGAAATAGCAGTATTGAACTGAATTCTTTCATTAGAATAGTGAACCGCCCCAGTGATTACTCTGCGTTGTGCATCCAAACAGGCGGCGGCCAATTTGATACGTCCAACGTTTAAGGCATTCATGGCAATTTTGAAACCATTTCCTCTTTCTGACAACATGTTTTCAACAGGAACTTTAGTTTCATTGAAGAATACCTGACGAGTTGAAGAGGCACGAATACCTAATTTATGCTCTTCTTCTCCAAAAGAAATTCCGTTATCTTTCGTGTTTTCCAAAATGAATCCGGTGATGTTTTTATCATCTCCAATTCTTGCAAATACGATAAATACAGAACAGAATCCGGCATTCGAAATCCACATTTTTTGTCCGGTGATTTTATAATGTGTACCGTCTTCAGACAAAACTGCTTTGGTTTTTCCAGAATTTGCATCCGATCCAGCACCTGGCTCAGTTAAGCAATACGCTCCAAACCATTCTCCTGTAGCTAGTTTTGGAACATATTTTTGTTTTTGCTCTTCTGTTCCGTATAAAGTAATTGGCATGGTTCCAATTCCAGTATGCGCTCCAAAAGCTGTAGAAAAAGATCCAGTTGCTCCTGAAATATAATCGCAAACCAAAACGGTATTGACAAATCCCATTCCCATTCCGCCATAAGCTTCAGGCACGGCTACGCTTAAGAAACCAAGATCTCCGGCTTTTCGCATGGATTCTTCGGTAAAGGCATAGTCCTTATTTTCGAAACGGCTTTTGTTAGGCCAGATTTCTTTGTCCACAAACTCTTTTACCGAGTCGCGCATCATTAACTGCTCTTCGTTGAAATCTTCCGGTGTGAAAATATCTTCACATTTTGTTTCTTTTACGATGAATTGACCACCTCTTGTTTTGTCGCTCATGATTTTTATTTTTAGATGATAGATAATAGACGAATAGATAATAGACGCCAATTATTTATGAATTAATTTGTAAATTATTTGTTTAGTGTGTTTTGAAAAGACATCGTTGCCTTTTGAAATTCTTCAATTTTTATTTCAATAAAATTGGTGTATTCACCTGTTATATATTTTCTATGATTTGCAAGTAAAAGTTGTGTTTGAAGTTCAAAAGAGGAACCTAATGATATATCTAGGAAATGACTAAAAGATTTGTCCGTTCGACTCGATCCTTCTGCGATATTTGATGGCATAGAAACAGTGGATCGATCCATTTGACTTTTTAAGCCAAATTTTTCAGCAACTGGAAATGTATCCGTTGCGTCTAAAATTAGTTTAGCAATCTCCATGGCCATTTGCCAAATTTTTAGTTTTTTGAAATTGTGTCTTTTGAATTCACTCATATGTTTTTTTAAAAGATGATAGATAATAGATGGATAGATAATAGATGGAAAGTTTATGATAAACGGATAGGCTTTGAAGAATTTGAATGACAAAAATCTATTATCTCTCCGTCTCTCATCTTGTTGTCTTTTTTTATAAAATCTATTATCTCTTTGTCTCTCATCTATTATCTCCTCTTACATTAACTCATAAATCCCCGCACTTCCCTGACCAGTTCCCACACACATACTTACAATTCCGTACTTGTTACCTCTGCGTTTCATTTCGTCAAACAATTGAACAGATAATTTGGCGCCAGTACAGCCTAGAGGATGTCCTAATGATATTGCCCCGCCATTCACATTGATGATATCAGGATTCAAGTTCAATTCACGGGTAACTGCCAATGCCTGTGAAGCAAAAGCTTCATTCAATTCAATTAAATCAATATCATTTAGCGTCAATCCTGCTTGTTTCAAAGCTTTCGGAATAGCTTTTACGGGACCAATTCCCATGATTCTTGGTTCAACACCTGCTGAGGCGAAGTTTACCAGTCGGGCGATAGGTTCAAGGTTTAATTCTTTTACCATTTCTTCGCTCATAACCAGAACAAAAGCGGCACCATCACTCATTTGAGAAGAGTTACCAGCTGTTACGCTGCCGTCTGCTGCGAAAACGGGTCTAAGACCTGCCAATGCTTCAACTGAAGTTCCAGCTCTTGGACCTTCGTCTTTGTTTACTATATATGATTTGGTTTCTTTTTTACCATTTTCATTGATAAAAGTCTGTTCTATCGTAATAGGCACGATTTGTTTGTCAAATTTACCTTCAGCTTGTGCTTTCAAAGCTTTATTATGCGATTGAAAAGCAAATTCATCTTGATCTGCACGCGAAATGCTGAATTGTTTGGCCACCGCTTCTGCAGTTAATCCCATTCCCCAGTAGTAATCCTCATGTCCCGCTTTTGCGACAGCATAATCCGGAGTAGGTTTGTAACCTCCCATCGGAATATAACTCATGCTTTCGGCTCCGCCAGCGATAATGCAATCAGCCATTCCGGATTGGATTTTAGCTGTTGCCATCCCGATAGTTTCTAGTCCAGAGGCACAATAGCGGTTTACGGTAACACCAGGAACATCTTCTATTTTTAATCCCATCAAAGAGATCAATCGGCCCACGTTCAAACCTTGTTCTGCTTCCGGCATGGCATTTCCTACCATAACGTCGTCAATACGTGTTTTGTCAAAATCAGGCAACTCATTCATCATGTATTGAATGGTTTCTGCCGCCAACTCATCAGGTCTTTTAAATCTAAAAACTCCTTTTGGCGCTTTACCTACCGCAGTACGATAAGCTTTAACTATATATGCTGTTTTCATTTTTTTTTTTTTCTTTTTTAGATGAAAGAAGAAAGAGTCAAGAGTAAAGACTTTTCTTGCTTCTTGCCTCTAGTTTCTTAATGGTTTCCCTTTAGTTAACATGAATTGAATACGTTCCAATGTTTTTCTTTCGGTACAAAGTGACAAGAAAGCTTCGCGTTCGATGTCCAATAAATATTGCTCAGATACCAAAGTGTGTTCAGATAAATCCCCACCGGCCATAACATAAGCCAGTTTGTTTGCAATTTTTAAATCATGTTCCGAGATGTATTTACCTGCAACCATTTGATTGGTTCCTACCAAAAACATTCCTAAAGCTTGTTTACCTAAAACTTTTACATCAGTTCTGCGGATAGGTTGTGTGTAACCCGCTTCGGCCATTAATAAGGCATGTTTTTTAGCTTCGGCGATCTGACGGTCTTTGTTAACGACGATAATATCTTTACCGTGCTGTAAAAGCCCAGTGTCAAAAGCTTCGTAACCGGAAGTTGATACTTTTGCCATAGCGATTGTCAGGAAATATTCCTGCAGCACATTTAGTTCCACATCATTTTTACGGAATAAATCAGACGCTCTTAATGCCATTTCCTTAGATCCTCCACCTCCTGGAATAACTCCAACACCAAATTCAACTAATCCCATATAGGTTTCTGCAGCGGCAACCACTTTATCGGCATGTAAACTCATTTCGCATCCACCGCCAAAAGTCATTCCGTGGGGAGCAACCACAACCGGAATTCCGGAATAACGAACGCGCATCATCGTGTCTTGGAACATTTTGATGGCCATATTCAGCTCATCGTATTCCTGCTCAACCGCCATCATGAAAATCATTCCGATATTGGCACCAACAGAGAAATTCGCCGCTTGGTTTCCAATGACCAAACCTTGGTATTCTTTTTCGGATAAATCTATTGCTTTATTAATCGCTTGAAGGACATCACCACCAATAGTATTCATTTTGGATTGGAACTCTAAATTCAAGATTCCGTCTCCTAAATCTTGTATGATAGCACCACTATTGCTCCATACTTTTTTGCTTTCGCGAATGTTGTTCAGAATAATAAATGAATCCTGACCAGGAACTTTAGTCTGAGATTTCGTTGGAATATTGTAGAAATAAGTAGCTCCTTCTTTTACAGTGTAAAAACTAGTGCTTCCAGAGGCTAACATTTCAGTAACCCAAGCTGCAGGCTCTTGACCTTCGGCTTTCATGATTTCGATTCCTTTTTCTACACCAATGGCATCCCAAATTTCGAACGGACCATTTTCCCATCCAAAACCAGCTTTCATAGCATCATCTATTTTGTATAACTCATCAGAGATTTCAGGAATACGGTTGGAAACATAAGCAAACATTCCTGCAAAACTTTTGCGGTAGAATTCACCTGCTTTGTCTTTTCCTTTAACCAAAACCTTAAATCTATTGATTGGTTTATCTATCGTTTTTGTTAATTCTAAAGTAGCAAAAGAAGCTTTTTTGGCAGGACGGTATTCAAGAGTGTCTAAGTCTAAAGAAAGAATGTCTTTGTCAACTTTTTTGTAGAAACCTTGTCCGGTTTTACTTCCGTACCATTTGTTTTCCATCATTTTGTTTACAAAATCCGGAAGTTTGAATAATTCGTGCTGTTCGTCTGTTGGGCAGTTTTCGTAGATTCCGTTGGCAACATGCACTAAAGTATCTAATCCAACTACATCCACAGTTCTGAAGGTAGCTGATTTTGGACGGCCAATAACCGGCCCCGTCAATTTATCCACTTCTTCAATTGTTAATCCCAACTCTTTTATCAGGTGGAATAAACTCTGGATTCCGTAAATACCGATACGGTTTCCGATAAATGCCGGAGTATCTTTGGCAACAACCGAAGTTTTACCCAAGAATTTCTCTCCGTATGTTGTTAGGAAATCCAAAACTTCAGCAGAAGTCTGCGGACCAGGAATAATTTCGAATAATTTTAAGTAACGCGCTGGGTTAAAAAAGTGAGTACCGCAGAAATGTTTTTGGAAATCTTCGCTGCGTCCTTCGCTCATGAAATGAATTGGAATACCGGAAGTATTGGATGTTACTAAAGTTCCCGGTTTTCTGAATTGTTCTATTTGTTCAAAAACCATTTTTTTGATATCCAAACGCTCCACAACCACTTCGATAATCCAATCCACATTGGCAATCTTGGCCATATCATCCGTAGTGTTTCCAGTTGTGATTCGGCTGGCGAATTTTTGGCTGTAAATAGGAGAGGGCTTCGATTTTAATGAGTTGGCCAAATGCTCGTTTACCACACGGTTGCGAACAATTTTACTTTCAAGCGTAAGTCCTTTTTTGGCTTCTGCATCAGTCAATTCTTTTGGAACAATATCCAAAAGCAAGACTTCGACTCCAATGTTGGCAAAATGACAAGCAATTCCAGAACCCATAATTCCGGATCCAATTACTGCAACTTTTTTAATGGTTCGTTTCATTATTTTCCTGTTGATTAAATATATTTTTATTCTGAATTAGTTCGTTGATAATTTCAGCCACTTCTATAAAATTGTTTATCTTTTCCTCAGAGATGTGTTTCCTTACGGACTCATTAAACCTTAAAACAGTATTCTTGGAAAGTTCTCTTTTTTCTTTTCCAAAATCGGTCAGATAAATCAAAACGCCTCTTCCGTCTTCTGGATTTTTCTTTCGGATAATCAATCCTTTTTCCTCCATCGATTTTAAGGTTCTGGTCAGGCTTGTAGCTTCCATTCCCATTCTTGGCCCTAATGCTGTTGACGGAGTTCCTTCCTCTCTGTCAATACTTAATAAAGCAAATCCAGTTGCCATTGTGGCGTCATATTTATTGGCTTCTTCATTGTACATTCTGGAAACGGCTTGCCAGGTTGCTCTTAGGATATAATCAAGTGTTTTGTTTTTCATAAGTTACTATATCGATTTCAAAAGTAATAAAAAAAATACTATGCATGCATAATAAAATCAAACTTTTTTTAATTTTTTATAAATATAGATAAAAAACTCCTTTGAAATAAGGAGTTCAGGAAATATTATGCATGCGCAGTATATTCTTATTTTAACAAAAATGATGCTTTTTTTGAAACGAATAAATTAGGCTGAAATTTCAATTAAACTTGATAATAAGGACAAACAGCATTTTATAGGTTTTCATATGCTTTACTAAAAAAGGAGAGAGATAATTTATGTAATGAAAATTAGAGTTTGTTTATGTTTAATTTACAATAGATTCATTATTTGTTGACAATCAAATAGGTAGAAACACGTGTAAAGGATATTGAAAATTGGAATAATATTGTTATAGCAAAAATGGTGGTAACCGAAAAACCAAGAATAGAGTAGGTGAAATAAAAAAAATATTTAATTATGTCAAACAGTCAAAATGGAACTAACAATGTAGTTCAGGAGGTAAGTAAAGAAATTATTGCTCATGATTTTCATGTTGCTATGAATGGCAAATTGGATAATGAATTAATTCATGCCGCCAAAAACCAAATTTTGAGTACGACTGCATCATATCCTGCAAAGGGCAGTTCCGTAAGCATGATTTTTTATTTACAATTTCAAGTAAATATTGATAATGGAAAATCATTTAATGGCAAAGCAGGCGGTATTTCTACTCCAGGCGGAGGAGCTCTTTTTGGAGATGTTTATACGGATGATATCAATCGTTTGTATAGTAGTACGGTAAGTTTTCAATTTACAAGTACGCCAGTTTATTTAAGTCTTATATTTTTTGATAATCATTCTAACGTTTTAGGTACTTTTCAATCAGGTTCTGTTTCCACAGTTACAGGAGTTGGTGGAGGATCTGGTTCTTGGTCCTAATTGAAGCCAAAAGTATTTTTGAAATAAATTTAAAAGCGCCTTTGCACAAGGTGCTTTTTTTTGTTTCTAAATTAGGAATGGTTTAATGAGACAATCTGAACAAGAAGATTTACTCATTCTTTAAATTTTCGCTATCTTTTTCATAACGCATCAATCCTTTTTGAAGAATTGCTCTCATGCGTTCTCGTAAATTTTCAGGACGAAGTACTTCCAGGCTGTCTCCAAATCCCAATAAAATTCGTTCCAATTCATAATTATGAATGATAAAAAGATGTACAATAATACTGCCATCTTCATTTTGCTTAATAATTCTTTGTGAATTGTGCAAAGGTTTGGTTATGACATAAGGTGCATTCTTAGCATCAATCCAAAGTTCGATCCGTCTAGGCTGCAAGCCCGTATTTACGGTAACGCCAACTACGTTTTTATAATAAGTTTCGGGATTGAAGTTTTGTTCCAAATAAGGTAAATTCAAGTTGTAGTCAATCGAAATGATTCGGTCGAGTGCAAGATTAGTGATTGGCTGGCTTTCTTTTCTTCGTCCGACCAAAAACCAGCGGTTATTGAACTCCTTCAGAATACAAGGATGAAAATTGAATACCGTTTCCTCTCGGGATTTGAATGACTTGTAAGTAATCGCCAAAACAATCTTTTTTACAATCGCCTGATAGATTTCTTCCAAGAAATGCAACCCTTTCAAATTTTCATTTTTATCCAAATGAATCACGGGCTGCGTATGCGACTTTTCGGCATAGATTTTATCCTCCAGCCGCTGTAAAATATCCAAAACATCATTAAACAAGGAGAAATCCTTAAACTGTTTCAGCATCGAAACGGTTTCTGTCAAAACATTCATATCGGTTTCCGTCAGCGGAATATCGGTTATCGTAAAATCTTCGTCTTCGTATTTGTAAAACTTCTTGTCATAAACCACAATAGGCGCATTATATCCCAACTTCTCCGACCGCATCAGCTGAATATCCATTTGAATCGTACGTTTGCTCACTGAGTTTTCCCGCCCTTCATATTCAAACAAAGCGTCAGAACAAGCTTCAATCAAGTCTTCGAGAGTCCATTGGCGGTACTGATTCTGCAGGCATTTGTCAATGGTTTTATAGCGGATTAAAGCGTTTTTGTTTTGTGACATAGTTTAGTTTTTTTTTGGCGTGTCCCAAGGGCCGGGCTGTACACTATATCTTTTGTGGCGAACCCCGCCACAAAAGGATGCCGTTTCCATCCCTCACGCAGTTAGGTAGTTAATAAGGAAATCTCCTTTTCAATATTAGTTCTGGCTTTCTCTTCATATAAACTTCTGAATTCATCAGTTTGAAAAATAAATTCATTTTCTAAAAAATGTTTCAAAGCTTTGGCACGACCTGGGTTGTATAGAAAATCAGGATAAATGCGGTATTCTTTTCTAATCTGTTCAAAATAGATTTTATAATTGTCCCAGTCTTTCGCCAGAATTTTTAAATCAAAATCAATCAGCCAATTGATATCTTCAACAGAATGGCGGGCATGGAGCTGTGTCGCGCAAATAGCATCAAAAATAAGCTGTTTATCAAGCTTTGCATTTTCAGGCAAAATCGACAAGGCAAATTCAGCACTTTTCAATTCATTATCCTTTTTGGAACTGGAATAAACAAAATCATGGTAAAAAATGGAAAATAAAATTTCATCAGGATTTTGAACCTGATGATGATAGTTTTCAAAACTTTCGATCATCTTTTCTAAATGCGTCAGATTATGATAATGTCTTGATTTTTTGGAATATGCCTTTTCTAAATCACCCCAGTTCTGCTGAATTTCGTTCTCATTAAAACCTATATTCAGAAGCAAATCAATATAAATTTTCTTCAAATTCATGTTGTTTTTTAATCAAATTTAAAATTCTTTTTTTACTACGCAAAATAATTGCGCAGTAGTTCTGAAATCTTTGCTCAAGAAATAAAACAATAACCAATTGTCTAATTTTAAAAACCAGAAATTATGAAATTCAATTTTTTATCAAAAGAAAAAACTTCTATAGTTAATCACGAAAATGCAAAAGCTTTTCCATTAACAGCAGAATATGAATTGTACGTAGCTGTTGTAACTACAGGATTAAGTGCTTCATTTTATGAAAAAGAGGATACCCGTTTGGAGCGAATCAAAATTTTGATCAAAAAAAGCAATCCGGTATTTGTAGCTAAACTTGCCGTTTATGCCCGTAACGAAATGCATATGCGTTCGGTTCCGCTAGTTTTAATTGTTGAATTGGCTAAGATTTATTCAGGCGATTCGTTGATCAGTAAAATGATTGCAAACGTAATTCAGCGTGCCGATGAGATAACTGAACTTTTGGCTTACTACCAAATGGCGAATGACCGAAACGGCGTTAAAAAATTGAATCGTTTGTCTAAACAAATACAAAAAGGTTTGGCAGTTTCTTTCAATAAATTTGATGAATATCAGTTTGCAAAATACAATCGTGACGGTGCTGTTAAATTAAAAGATGCTTTGTTTTTGGTACACCCAAAAGCAAAAGACGATTTACAGCAGGAATTGTTTAACAAAATCGTAAACGATACTTTGCAGACACCTTATACTTGGGAAACTGAATTGTCAAAATTGGGTCAGTTCAAATATTCGAGTGAAGCCGAAAAACAAAAAGCATTCACCCAAAAATGGGAAGAATTGATAGACAGTAACAAAATAGGTTATATGGCTTTGATGCGTAATCTGCGAAATATATTGGAAGCAGATGTTTCAGGTTTTCATGTAATGAAAGTATGTGAGTATCTTTCGAATGAAAAAGCAGTTTTGAATTCAAAACAATTGCCTTTCCGTTTTTTAGCAGCTTACCGTGAAATGAAAGAATTGAAGTTGAAATACACTTCTATGGTTTTAGACGCTTTGGAAAATGCTGTAATGATAAGTGCCCGAAATATAAAAGGTTTTGATATACATACTTCGGTTGTGATTGCCTGTGATGTTTCTGGTTCTATGCAGAAAAATATCTCTCCAAAAAGTAAAGTAATGCTTTATGATATTGGTTTGATGCTGGGTATGTTAATGCAAAACCGCTGTCAGAATGTGGTGAGTGGTATGTTTGGTGATACATGGAAAATAATCAATATGTCAAAACGAAATGTATTGTCAAATGTAAACGAATACTACAAGCGTGAAGGTGAAGTAGGTTACTCTACCAATGGTTATTTGGTTTTGGAAGATTTGATTAAGCGGAAACAAATTACTGATAAAGTAATGTTGTTCACAGATGTTCAAATGTGGAATAGTAACCAAACCAATCACACTTTTAGCAAATCTTGGGAGAACTATAAAAAGATCGCTCCAAATGCTAAATTGTATTTGTTTGATTTGGCTGGTTATGGTCAAGCGCCAATAAATATCGAGAAAAATGATGTTTATTTAATTGCCGGCTGGTCAGATAAAGTGTTTGATATATTGCATGCTTTAGAAGATAAAAGCAGTGCTTTGAACTACATTAACCGAATAGAATTGTAAATTTAAATCTGCTGCGCAGAATAATTGCGCAGCAGTATTTGAATCTTTGTAAAAAAGATAAGTTCATTGAAAACAAAAAATAAGTGCCGTAAATAAGTGTTACTTCGCCTTTTTAACGCCCAGGACGGGAGTTCGATTCTCTCCATTTTTGTGTAATCATGAAAATGTAGCTCAGTGGTTAGAGCAGGAAATGTCACTTTTTGACTATTGCCTTATTTTAAAAATAAAAAAGAATGTCGTAAATAAGAGTTACTTCGTCTCAAATTTGGGGAGGAATAGCGAAGTTGTAAAATCAGCAAGGCTATCCAGTTCGACTCTGGCACAGACATGCCCCGTTTCTCTTATTGCTTTTTACTTCTTTTTAAAACTGAAAAATGGCGTGTAGGAGAGTTACTTCGTTAGGGTTCAAAGACTCTTCTCCATTATCACTTTTTCAAATTTATAAGATGCCGTATATAAGTGTTACTTCGTTGGTTGATTTAATTAGGTTCGAGTCCTAAATTATCACTTATAAACTATTGCTCTTAAAAAAGAGTGTCGTCAGGAAATGGATACTTCGACCAAATGAAAAACAAACCATTCCTAAACATTACCTCTTTTAAAAATTATTAATTTTAAAAAAGATTGCAGAAAAAAATAAAAAACTAGTGCGCAGTAATATTTGAATCTTTAAAAAATAAATTGATAGATATGAAAAATTCAGAATTTGAAATCCATCCTTTTAATGAAGCTTTTTATAGTAAAGCTTTATTAACCAAAACACGTTCAATTTTGAATGATGTTGAATCATTAAACGATTTTTGGAAAAAAGAATATCACGATTGTCAAAATGATGATGTGATTTTAGATTTGCTTCAAAATATCATTCTTAATGTAGGAGCAATTTCTCGATTTTTTTGGCCTTCAAAGAATACTGGTAATTATAAAAATAGAGCGGAAAAGTTACGCGAAGTTTATAATATTAATGATTCGAATCTTTTGAGAGATAGAAAAATGAGAAATCTTATTGAGCACTTTGATGAAAATCTAGATGATTTTTTAAAAGAATTTATTAACGGAATAGTCATGCAGAAATACGTAGGACCAATAACTTACGTAGATGATGCAAGAATATTTTTTAGAGCATATTTTTATGATAAACATATTTTTAAGATGTTCAATGTGGAATATGAAATAAAACCAATAATAGCCGAAATTAAGAGAATTAATGAAATTTTATTACTACAACAAGAAAATGGCGGTCGATTTATATTAAGATAACTTGCACAGCAGTAAAAGAACTTTGTCACTATGAATCTTTGCTCTTTTTAAAAGAAAATAAAAATGAATACACAAATTAACGGATTTGAATTAATAGAATTAGGATTTCCAGAAGGAAAAGGAATCGGAGCAGCGTTGAAAATCAACAGCAGAAGATACGGTTTCAAGCGTGATGAAATGATAACTCATTTCAAAAACGTATTAGAAACGCCGGAAAACTATATTGAAGATGAAATTTTTAGTCCATTAGCTATTGCTTTAATTGAAAAAGCAAATGAAAAACCGGAAGATTTTATTGCTTTAAACCAAAATCCGAATCAATATTCCGCTTATGGATTAGAGCATATCGAAGAAGGAGCGAAAAAACAGATGGAAGTTGCGATGAAACTTCCTGTTACGGTTGCGGGAGCCTTAATGCCCGATGCGCATCAAGGTTACGGACTGCCGATTGGCGGTGTTTTAGCAACCAAAAATGCTGTTATTCCATATGGAGTTGGTGTCGATATTGGCTGCAGAATGGCATTGTCCGTTTATGATATTCCTGAGGATTTTTATTTCGAAAATGAAGCCAAATTCAAAAGAGAATTAATAGCTCATTCTAAATTTGGTGCGGGTCACGGATTTCACGGTCAGTACAAATCAGATCATGCGGTTTTGGAGAATGATGCTTTTAATATGAACCCTTTTGTTCAGCAATTAAAAGATAAAGCTTGGTCACAATTGGGGTCTTCTGGCGGAGGAAATCACTTTGTCGAGTTCGGAATTATGGAATTTACTAAAGACGATGCCATTTTGAACATTCCAAAAGGAAAATATGTGGCTTTGTTAACGCATTCCGGTTCACGCGGAATGGGAGCAACCATCGCAGGACATTATACCAAAATTGCCAAAGAGGTTTGTAAACTTCCTGAAGCTGCCAAGAATCTAGCTTATTTGGATATGAATTCGCAATTGGGACAGGAATATTGGATCGCGATGAACCTTGCGGGAGATTATGCTTCGGCTTGTCATGAAATTATTCATACTAAAATGCAGAAAGCTTTAGGTGCTGCGGTTTTGGCGAAAGTCGAAAACCACCACAATTTTGCTTGGAAAGAAATCTGGAACGGCGAAGAAGTGATTGTGCATAGAAAAGGAGCAACTCCGGCAGGCAAAGGTGTGATGGGAATCATTCCGGGGAGTATGACGGCACCAGGATTTTTGGTAAGAGGAAAAGGAGAGGAGAACGCCATTAACTCGGCTTCACATGGGGCAGGAAGGCAAATGAGCAGAACTCAAGCGATCAAAACCATTACTCAAAATGAAATGCAGACCATTCTGAAAGATCACGGCGTAACGCTTATTGGAGCAGGATTAGACGAAGCGCCAATGGCTTACAAAGATATCAATCAGGTTATGGAAGCACAACATGAATTGGTTGATGTAGTGGCAAAATTTACTCCAAAAATGGTTCGAATGGCTGATGATGGGAGTAGAGAAGACTAACTAAAACCTAACCCGTTTTTAAAACGGGTTAGGTTTTAGTTTTTATCCAAAAAATTGAGATTCAAATCCTCTCCAAGCAACAGTAAGTGGTAGTAGTTTAAGTTGGGAAAACAGTTGGATTTTTGATAAGAAAAATAGGTGAGAGGTGTGTTTATTTTTCTTACTTTGCCCAAAAAAAACAAATACAAATGAATTTTATATTGAACAGGACTATAATCCTAAAGTCATTTATTGCTGCACTAGCCATATTAGGAATAAAAAATTTTATTTTCAAAAATCTTTCTCTTTATGGACAGGATTTTCACGATTTGATAGAACTGTCCGATATTACGATAATTTTTACAGGAGCATTTTTTGTATTCGGGTTATTATTGGCAGCAACCATGACCGATTTTAAAGAAAGTGAAAAAATCCCGGGCGAAGTGGCTTCAAATCTTGAAGCAATCAAAGACTGGATTTACTTAGCTTTTCGAGCACCAAGAACAGGAACCACCGATTTATGCAGGGAAGAATTAAACAGTACTTTTTTGCGTCAGGAAATGCTCGCCATTACTGATGGCATTATTGCATGGATTTATTCCAGTGGTAAAGATTCTACGGTTATTTTTCCGTTAATTAGAAAGTCCAATGAAATCGCCTATTATTTTGCCGAAAGAGGCGTAGATAAGGAAGCCATAAAAGGCATACAGGAAAACACCAATGCAATGCGGAAACAGCTCACGCGTGCCTATTCGATTTCTAGAAATAATTTTATAAAGCCAGCATATACCTTACTCCAAAGTATCCTTTTTATAGTGATGTCGCTTTTGCTGATTACCAAATTTAAAAGCCCCTCTGCCGATTATTTGGTGACCTCTGCCATTACGTTTTTGTTTTGCTATTTGTATTTATTGATTAGCGGTCTGGACGATCCTTTTGATATTTTCAATGGAGATACTAATGTAGATTTGAAACCCATTGATAGATTTAAACAGCGATTGGATTCTGATTTTTTGGTTTAATCTGCAAGTAATAAACGGATTTATTGACTGTTTATGGATTTCCGTAATTGTATGAAATTTATTGTAATTATATTTGAAGGAAACTATGGATAAGTTAGTTACTAGAGGTTAAGAGAAGAGAAATTTGATTTTTTTTTATTAGAAACCGTGAAATTAGATTAAAGAAGATAAATATGGGATTGAATAGATTTTTTTGACGGTTTGATAATTGACAAATAAGATAAATTAGGAAAAAGTTATAATATGAAAAATAAAGAAAAAGTTAAAGAATTGAATCCTAAAGAAGAAATTGTTCAACCTAAAAAAAAATCAATTCAATATGTGAAGATTTATTTTGACATAATTTTTATCCGATTATCAAATCATTTAAAAAGAATAAAAAATAATCTAATTTGCAAATTAGGATATCCTTTTAATGAAAATCCTAATTCATTTGAAGACTTAACTCCAGTAATTGTAAAAGATGATATTTATATAAATTCATTATTTTGGGCTTTAAGAAACAAAAATGTAAAAAATATTGCTTTAACAGGTTCTTATGGCTCAGGGAAAAGTAGTATTTTAAAAACTTTTAAAGAAAAACATACTGAGTTTGAATACTTGATATTTCATTAGCAACTTTTGATGATTTATTCGATAAAACAGAAAACCCTGCTTCAGTTTTAAAATCCGATACTGAAGAAATAGTTAAAAATCAAACTTCTGAAAAGACAGAAACTAAAAAATCTGATGATTTAAATAAAAAAATTGAATTGAGTATTCTACAACAGATGCTTTATGTTGAAAAAAGTAACACAATACCGAATTCAAGATTTCAAAAAATAAAAAACCTAAAAAATCATTCTATTTATATTAATACAATATTTTGTTTAACCACAGTTTTGGGCTATATCTTTTTGTTTCATAATACTTTAATTACTAAACTTAATTGCATTAAGTTTTATTTTTTTGAAAGTGAAAATTGTGAATTCAATTTTAAAATTTTTGAGATTCTATCAATTTTTTCTTTACTATTAGGAGCATTTTACATTATTAGAGGTTTTGTTAAAACTGTCAGTGATTTTAAATTTAATAAAATAAATTTAAAAGGTGAAGTTGAATTAAATAGAGAAGTTGCTGATAATTCCATATTAAATAAAAATCTAGATGAAATAATTTATTTTTTTGAAAGAACTAAATATAATGTCGTTATTATCGAAGATTTAGATCGATTTCAAGAACCCGAAATATTTACTAAACTTCGAGAAATAAACTTATTGTTAAACATTTCAAAACAAGTTAATCGACACATTGTTTTTATTTATGCTTTAAAAGATGAAATGTTTAAGAATGGTGATCGAACAAAATTTTTTGATTTTATTTTGCCAGTAATACCTATTGTAAATTCCTCCAATTCCTTTGATTTTTTGGTGGAAAAATTAAAAGATGAAAAAATAGATAAAAATCTGCTTTATGATATTTCGCTTTATATAGACGATATGCGATTATTAAAAAATATAATAAATGAATATAAAGTTTATTATGATAAGCTAACCAAAGAGACTGAAATTCAATTAATTCCAAACAAATTATTGTCATTTATCATTTACAAAAATTTGTTTCCAAAAGATTTTGCAATACTTCATAAAAATGAAGGAATGATTTATGATGTATTTAACAAAGATTTAAAAGTAATTAAACAAAAAGCGACTAAAATTGAAGAACAAAATATCAGTAAAAATAATATTGAAATAACGAGATTAAAAGATTTAGTAGATGACAAAACAAAAATAAATAATATAAAGGATCTACGCAGACTTTATATTGTTGAAATTTTAAAAGAACTACCTGATGAAACAACAAAGGTTAATATTAATCAAAAGACATATTTTTTAAATCAAATTGAGAACTTAATTGATGATGATGTTTTTGATGGAATAAGAAAAATAGAAAAAATTTCGTGCACAAAATTAGCAGTTGAAACCTATGCCCATAGATTAAAGGATGTAGTAACTGAAATGAATTTTAGTTTTGAAAAAATTGAAAAAAAAGTTGATTCAAATTATAATTACAATCAAAGAGTTGAATTGATATTTGAAAAAGAAAATAAAGAAATTAAAAAATTAAAAGATTTGATTAGTAGATCAAATGAGGAAATAAACCAAATAAAACAATACACTCTTCAGCAAATTTTGACTAAAAATAAAAACTCTGACCAACAAGTTAATGTTGAAATTAAAAAATCAGATGTTTTAATTTACTTCATAACCAATGGTTTAATTGCTGAGGATTACTTTGATTATATTTCAATTTTTAAAGAAGGTGATATTACTAGAAATGATAAAAATTTCATTCTTAGCATTAGAAATAATAATGCACTCCCAGTTGATTTCAAACTTGATAAAATTGAAAATTTGATTAAACATCTTGAAAATGATTTTCATAAAAATGAAATTTTAAATATTGAGTTATTTGATCATTTATTGGAAAAGGAAATTGGAAAATATATAGAAATATTTACTCAATTTAATGATGAAAATCAAAGAACATTAGATTTCATAGAATGTTACGTGAAAACAGGAAAGCATATTGAAAAATTTGTAAAAGCAACATGTTCAAAATATTCAAATTTTTGGGGTTATATCGAAGGAAGTAATTTAACAATTGATAATAAAGACTTTGTTCTTAAAAATTTGCTTTTAAATGTTGATTTTGAAGTATTAATAAATCAAAATGAAAATCGAAAACTTTCAAATTATATTTCGCAAAAAGGAGATTTCTTAAATCTGATAAATTTTGAAAATAAAAATGTTGAAGTAGCCATATTGAAGTTAGATGTTAAATTTCAAATTCCATTAGATGCTCAAATTAATAAACCATTGTTTGACTTTATTTATAAAAATAATTTGTATCAATTAAACAAAGAAATGATTGAACAAGTTATCGTTGAAAATACTTTATCAAAAAATGATTTTGTTAGCAATTTAAGGACTGCAAATTATACAACAATTCAAGATTCAGAATGTGTTGATTTAATAAAATATGTAGATACAGAAATAGTCAATTACATTAAAAATGTGTTTTTAAAACTTGAAACTAATACATCTGAAAGTGAGAAATATTTAATTAGTCTAATAAATAATCCAAAATTAGATGATGAAGAAGATCTTTATGAGATTATCAAAGATCAATCTGTTGTGTTTGAAAATATAGAAGATATTAAAAATCCAGAAAGTTGGATTAATGTGTTTTCATTAAATAAAATAAAATCAACTTGGTTAAATGTTTTTAGATACTATGAAAAACATACTTTTGATGAGTTTTTAATCTCATATTTAAACATTGAAAAAAATTATTTAGAGTTGTCAAAAAGTAATGTTAAGGATATTAATGTTTCAAAAGAAATGATGGATGGCTTTATAACAGATTTAATTTCTACAAATGAAATTTCTAATATTTCATATTCATTTTTAATATATACAATTGAAGATAGTTATGATGATATAAAAATTGAAAAAATTCAAGAAGAAAAGTTGAAATTTTTGATAGAAAAAGGAATTATTTCTCTTAATAAACAAAATTTTGAATTGCTTAGAATGTGTACTTTTGATAAACAAATTCTACTCATTAAATTGAATTTTGATGAATATATAGAACAAAGAGATCAAGAAGAGATAGATTATGAATTAGAAGAAAAAGAATATGAATCATTATTAAGTTCTGATTTGACAATAGAGGATAAAGTTGAATTAATTATTAAATTATCAGAAGATCAAATCAATGAAAAAAATAATCTTGGAAATTTAGTAGGTGATATATTAAAAGACAATAGGTTAATCACATTTTCATATTCATATTTAATAAATTTATTAAAAAACATTAAATCTATAGATACAAAAATAAAATTATGTAATATTTATTTTGATTTGTTTTCTAAAGATGTTAGCTCTATTGAAGAAATATTGAGAATATTAAATCCACCTTATACAAATATTATTGATGTAGGTTCAAAAAAACCACCTATCGATTACAGTTTGATTAATATTGCATTTATGGAGAATCTTAAACAAGCTAAATATATAATCAGTTATTCGTCTAAAGATAATAAAATTACAAAAATAAGAAGAAGCTAACTAGTGCAGAAATAATGTAAAAAAACAACAAAAAAAATCACGACTAGATAGTCGTGATTTTTTGTTTATTGGAGTGTGCATTTTATATCTATTTACCCTTTCTTAAAATCCCCGCTATCGACATCCCTCAAAAACTGAATCACCCCTTTGAAATAGTTTTTCTGGTCATCATATTGCGAAAGATGGCTTCCGTTGGGGCAAAATAAAAAGCGTCCGTTTTGTACTTCTTTAGACATCCATTCCATGTGTTTGGGATCCATAGTATCGTGTTTGGCACCAATAACCAGAGTGGGAACGGTAATCGTTTTAAGTCGGGCAGTGACATCCCAATCTTTTAAAGTGGCCTCTCCTGTAATTCCAAATTCACTCGGACCCTGCATATACACATACACATTTGGGTTGATGTGCTTGAAAGCCCTGTTTATGGATTCCGGCCATTTGTCAATAGGCATTCTCAAAATGTGTTCGGTGTAATAGTATTTAAAAAGCAGTTCGGTGTATTTTGGGTTGGTGTAATCTTTGTTTTTTTCAAATGTTTTTATTTGGTCAAAAACGGCTTTTGGAAGTTGTGGTCCGAGAACTTCATCGGCATATTTGTTGTAAGCTTTCGCGCTGGCCATCATATTGGAAATAATCAGTCCTTTGAGGTTCTTTTGGTATTTTAATGCGTATTCCATGGCTAGGATGCCGCCCCAGGATTGCCCCAAAAGATAAAAATTGGTATTGTCACAGCCCAAAGCTTTTCGAACTTGTTCTACTTCTTCGACAAAACGTTCGTTTGTCCACAGGCTGTTGTCATTCGGCTGATCGCTGTAATAGGAACCCAATTGATCATAGTAGATGTATTCAATGCTTTCGTTCGGGAAATAGCCGTCAAATGACTCATACAGCTCATGCGTAAGACCGGGGCCTCCGTGAAGCAGCAGCACTTTGATGGTTGGATTGTTTCCCACGGTTTTTGTCCAAACTTTGAATGTGCCTTTGGGAGTAGTAATGGGGATCATTTTGATACCGCCCGTAAACTGATCGTCTCTTTTGGAGAAATCCAGATAATTAGCCTTGATGGGATCTTCAGTTTTTTCTTTACAGCCCACAATCAAAAATAGGCTGATGAAAAGGATAAGATTGATTTTGAATTTCATAAGATATTGTTTTTAACGGCTAAGAATCTCGCAGTGTTATTTTTTTCTCGCAAAGTCGCCAAGTCGCCAAGGGAAAGTCTTTAAACTTAGCGCCTTTGCGAGAGACTGATTCAGTTACATTCATTGCATGAAACCGTAAATGTTATTTTCAAATTAACAGTGAAGATAAGAAGTTTTTAAATACAAAAAAAGTCCTGACTTTGGGTGTCAGGACTTTAAGATTTTAATTATAAAGAGGGTTATAAAGAATGACTGTATATTTTAGCATAAAGATCTTTATAGATTTCTTTGATGATTTTACGTTTTAGTTTTAAAGTAGGAGTAAGGTGACCGCCGTTAATAGACCAAACATCTGGTGTTAATTCGAAACGCTTGATTTGTTCCCAATTACCAAATTTGGTATTTAAATGATCAATTTCCTCTTGAATACGGGCAACTACTTTTGGATTAGCAATGATTTCCTGATTGGTATTTCCAGGATCGATTCCGTGTAATTTAGCCCATTCTTTAACGAATTCAAAGCTTGGCTGTATGAATGCGCCAGGCATTTTTTCGCCATCGCCAATAACCATAATCTGTTCGATAAAACGAGACTGTTTCATGGTGTTTTCGATAAGCTGCGGAGCGATATATTTTCCGCCAGAGGTTTTGAACATTTCTTTCTTTCTGTCGGTTATTGATAAAAATCCGTCTTTATCAATATTTCCGATATCTCCCGTATGAAAGTAACCATCAATTATGGCTTCGGCAGTTTTTTCAGGATCTTTGTAATATCCCATCATCACATTGGGACCCTTGCAGAGAATTTCGCCGTCTTCGGCAATTTTTACTTCTACATTATTAATAATTTTTCCGGCAGTTCCTATTTTAAAGCCTCTGTTTCTAAAATCATTTACAGATATTACAGGTGAAGTTTCAGATAATCCGTAGCCTTCCATAATGTATATTTCTGCTGCTGCAAAAATTCTGGCTAATCTTGGCTGTAATGCTGCACTTCCGTTTACAATTAAATCTAATTTTCCGCCTAAACCAGCTTTCCATTTACTGAAAATTAATTTTCTGGCTAATTTTAACTGCAGTTCATACCAAAATCCGTTGACGCCATAAGGTTCGTATTTTAAGCCTATTTCAACTGCCCAAAAGAAAAGTTTCTTTTTGATTCCGGTAAGCTCAGTGCCTTTGGCAATAATTTTTTCGTAAACTTTCTCAATAAGTCTTGGTACGCCAGTCATTACCGATGGTCTTACTTCTTTGATATTATCGGATATTTTTTCGATGGATTCGCCAAAATAAATGGAACATCCATAAAATTGATAAATATAAGTTACCATTCGTTCATAAATATGGCAAATAGGCAAGAAGCTCAATGCACGGCTTACTCCAGGATCGAAAGGGATTCTGTCGGCACTGTCCAAAACATTCGAGACAATATTTTTATGAGATAACATAACTCCTTTTGGTCTTCCTGTTGTTCCCGAGGTATAAATGATTGTGGCTAAATCTTCTGGATTTACATTGTTTTTTCGATTTTCAACAGCATCTTGGTTGCTGGTGTCTTGGCCTAACAGCAATACCTCATCCCAGTTTTTGCATCCTTCAATTTCATTAAAAGAATAAATCTCTTTCAGAGAAGGAACATTGGCTTTTATGCTGTTTACTTTATGGAATACTTCAATATCCGAAACGAATACGTACATTGCTTCCGAATGATTTAGAATATACTCATAATCTTCCTCAGTGATAGTTGGGTATATCGGAACGTTTTGTGCACCAGTCTGTAAAACACCAGTATCCATGATATGCCACTCCGTTCTATTATTGCTGGAAATGATTGCGACCTTATCATTTTTTTGAATGCCCATTCTTAGCAATGCTCTGGAAACAGCATTGGCCTTGTCGATATATTCTTGAGTCGATGTTTTCACCCAAACACCATCTTGCTTTGTTACTAAAGCATCTGGTTTATTGTAATTTTCAAGCTGATAGTATGGGAAATCAAAGAGACGGGTAATCGTTATCATTATGAGATTATTAAATTGTATCGCAAATTAAATAAAAATTAATAATAATTTTTATTTTCCAATGATTAATTGCAGTCAATATAATTACAATATTGGTAATCAACGAAATCGTTTTCTTAAAATTAATAAAAGAAGCTGTTTTCTCGTAGTCTTTAATACGTTTCTTCTCGATTTGGAGAATAATTGCTTATTAAATTCGATTTATGAAGAGAGTCTTTAATTGAGTTAATCACTTTTTTTCCTATTATTTTATTCAGTATTACAAAAGAACCGACTTTTAAAAAGAAAAGAGTTGTCGAACTTAGCTTTACAATATTTAATATGATTTTTTCGGCTCTGTTTTTTATTGGTTTTTCGTATCCGTTGATGAAATCTTCTGATACTTTTGGCCAATTATCACCACAGGAAAAAGTAGGTATGGGGAAAATATCTGGTGCTGCTTCGGGCTTAAAAATGGGTATAATCGGGTAGCTTTTTTTTCCATCGGCACCTACAACAGCATATTTACTTTTGTCAATACCGTTGTAACCTTCTGCAAATATTGGGTTTGCCAGTAATGCATCTTCCGGAATTGTAAAATACTTTCTCAAAAATACTTCACAATTGTATTTTCCTAAAAAGTAGTCATGAATTCTAAATTCTTTATTCAAAAACCCGCCAAATCCGCCCATTGTTCCGCAAGCAATTGCTTTTTCTCCAAAAAAATCTTTGTATGCGCCATCAGTATCCTCTCTTTTTCGGGAAGGAGAAATTATAAATTGACTGGCATCATCCTGTTGCATTACACTGCGGTAATTTATTGGTTTTGCACGCATCTGAGCTGTCATTGCCGAAAAGGTTTCGGAGATAATATTTGTTATATTTTGGCTATAATTAAATTCTTCTATTTTATCTTGACTTGGGAATGGATCAATCATTAAGATCGTATTTTCAAAGTTTTTGTGAAGAGAGTTAACCTCATTAAGAAACTCTTGTCTTTCATCCTTATTCAGAGCATTATATTGGGTGCTTCTTTGTTCTATTGTAATTTCGTCAAGCAGATATCTAACTTTCTCGAAAGGCTCATTATTAATCATTCCTCCATCAACATTGAGTGTTTTTACCTTATTTTGATTAATAGGAGTATTTTGGAAAATATCTTTGAGCCATGGAATAGCATTTACATAGGAAGACTCCCTTTCCAGAATTCTGGATTTTAGGCCTGCGGGAAATGCGCCTGTAGCCATTGCAGCATCTCGTGCCGTTTGTATAAAAGCTCCGGTTTTGAAATTCAAAGGCATCCAGCCCGGTGTTTGAGGAGTTTGAGTGTTTTCGTCATGAAGCTCAAAACAGGCATAGTCATTATGAACCGCCATATTGTATCTTTCTTTTCGAATCCCTCCGTTAAAATTGGTGTTGTAATTAAATCCGTTTAGGTTAGAGAGTGTGGTAAATATTTTTACTGGCATTTCAAAAAAGAGAGGTGTTGTTTTCCAGTTTTTTATGTCGGATTGTATCATCTTTGCAGCAATATCATCTATAAAATTGGAGTTGAGCAGCGATACCACATTACCGGATGAAATGTCTGATGTATCCAGCATTTTTAGAAACATATCTTTATCTACCAAGTCTACCCAGCTATGATAGAGTTTATTCTCGGGATGTTCGTCCAGAAGATTTGTTTTATTAGGTAAAGGAACTGGTTTGATTTCATTGTTTATCGTACTGGCGGTTAATAAAGATGTCATTCCGCCAGCCGAAGCTCCTCCCATTATTGGTATCACTACCTTGTGGGTGGGCACATTTAGCTGTCCTTTTTTTTCTTCCCATTCGCGTAAAGCTTCCATTAAATAATCCATTACGCCTGCAGTATAGGCACCAGCAGAGACTGCACCAGCCATACATATTCCGATTCTAAAAGTTTTATTTTTCATACTTATTAAGTTTTAAGAGTGATTTAAAATAAAGCGGATTGTAAATGTAGTAATAATACTTCATTAAAAAACGAATTTTGTTTTTAAGTCATTGTATATTAATGTATTATTATCAATACTAAAAAAAGCGTTCATTTTTAGATGAACGCTTTTTTAGTATTTTTTAGTAGATTTTATTAATCCAAATTTTATTTTAGAATGAATCTCTCCGTTTTTCAGAATAATAGACAATACAGCATACGAATACTATTCTATATATTCTTTTACACGCTCTCCGGAAATGAACATTTTCTTTTTGTCATAATGAATGGAAAATTGCTGTAATGTCCATTCATCTTCATTTGCAGATTTAGAAGCTGCCGATGTGTCTTTTTTATACCAAAAGGAATAAGTTGCACTATTAAATCCTTCTTTGAAAATTGGAATTCCCGATTCGGAACATTCAATTCCCCAAATAATATTTTCTTTGGTTAAATCTTCGTTCTGAATAATTCCAGTTCCGTCTTCGTTAAGAATTGTTGTGGGCATGATTTGATTTACATACGTATATATGCCTGCAATCGGGTAACCAATAACCGTAGCTATATAATGGTTTTTGTCTTTACTCTTGATTTTTGTGATTTTAATTTGAGCAAAAGATTGAGCAGCACTTAGTACAAGTGCAGTAAGCAGTAATGTGAAATTTTTCATGGATGTAGGTTAAATTGTAAAAAAGATTAAAGAGCAAAGGGCGTTGCTTTTAACCGTTGGTTAAGTTTTTATTCTTGAATTCCAGGCTAAGATACAAACTGGGTTTTAGATAAAAAATTATAAATAGGTGTAATTATAAAGATATAAATAGCCTTCATTAAATTTCTTATTTCCTTCCGGCGAATAAAGATAGTTTTTTACTTTTTTCTCAATTGCATTTCCATTAGAATCAAGTTTATAGGAGATAACTGTTTCTTCATTGGGGTATTTCGTGACATTATCTGAATTAATCGTCGTCAAGTTAGTTAGCCTGCTGTTACGGTCATATTTATAAATGTTTTTTGAAAAAGGCATTCCTGACTTCAAAGTCAAAGATTCTTTTATTAGTCCGTTAGCATCGTAATTGTATTTGATTACTAAGTCTGATGCTTGATAATCTATTTGAAAAATTTGATTGTTGTCATTGAAATGGTAAAAATATTCTTTTCGGGCAGTTGTTTTTTTGGGCATACCCTCTATATAATCTTCTCCTTTAAATAAAATATTTTTCTTTTGAACGTACTTATAATCTACCGTAGAGAAAATAGGATCTTTCTCAGCTGTATTTTCAATGTTGGCATCGGTAGTGTCTTTTTCGTTTGAAAAAAGGGTTGTTTCAATATCAATATGGGAGACAAAGCCTTTGTTAGTGTAACTAAAGAAGCTCTTTTTTGACTGCTGATTTCTTAGCGTTTCTTCTATTTCTTTAGTTTGTCCATTCAGATCAAATTTATATACATTACTCACTGATGCAGAATCGTTTGTTGTATGTCCTTGAATATCTGTTGCAAATTTGTGTTCCTGCATTTCTTTTACGTTTCCTTTTAATCTCAATAGCTGGGTGTTTATGCCTAATTCGAGTAAAGGATTAGCAGTCGATGAGACATCAGTAGATTGTGCCAATGCAGGATTGATAAAGAACAGAATGCTTAAAAATAAAAGAGATTTTTTAAAAAAATTCATTGGGGGCTTTTTAAATTATTTTTGATTTGGGTCTAAAATCTTTCATGAAAAACCCGTCTCTAAAATTATAAAGAGACGGGTTTAAAATTAACAGTGTTATGAGTTTTATTTATTGCGATTATCAATCCATTTTTTAGCATTCACAAAAGCTTCGTGCCAAGGTGTAACTTCATCATTTCTGTCTTTTGGATAATTTGCCCAGTTCCATTGGAAAGTTGAACGCTCAATATGTGGCATCATTACCAAGTGGCGGCCTGTTTTGTCACACATCATTGCGGTGTTAAAGGCAGATCCATTAGGGTTTGCAGGATATCCTTCGTAACCGTACTTTCCAACGATATTGTATTGGTCTTCTGAGTATGGAAGATTGAATTTTCCTTCACCGTGCGATACCCAAACTCCTAATGTACTTCCTGCCAAAGTCGATAGCATCACCGATTTGTTTTCCTGAATTTTTACAGAAGTGAAAATACTTTCGTGTTTGTGACTGTCGTTATGAAGCATTTTTCCATGAATTTCGTGTTCTGGATTGATTACTTCCAATTCCATAAACAATTGACAGCCGTTACAGATTCCAACAGACAAAGTATCTTCTCTTTTGAAGAAGTTTTTCAATGCAGTATTGGCTTTTTCATTGTACTTGAAAGCTCCAGCCCATCCTTTGGCAGAACCCAAAACATCTGAATTCGAGAATCCTCCAACAGCTCCAATGAATTGAATGTCTTCCAGATTTTCACGTCCCGTAATCAAATCGGTCATGTGAACATCCTTCACGTCAAAACCTGCTAAGAACATTGCATTTGCCATTTCACGCTCAGAGTTACTTCCTTTTTCGCGGATGATTGCCGCTTTCGGTCTTGGTTTTGAAGCGTCGATTGAAGGTTTTTTTCCTGTAAAATGAGTTGGGAAAGTATAGTTTAATACTTGATTTTTATAATTATCGAAACGGGCTTGTGCAGTTCCGTTTTTGGCTTGTTTTTGGTCTAATAAGAAAGAGGTTTTAAACCAAATGTCTCTGTATTTCGCAATATCAAGTTTACATGGTCCAAAGTCTAAAGCCGCTTCTGTAGTTGCAGTTCCTAATTTATAGAAAGCAACTCCATTTGCATTTAATTTAGCTTCAACAGCTTCATCTGAATTGGCTTGAAAAACTACCGAAATGTTTTCTGCGAAAAGATATTTGATGATATCTTTTTCTTCAAAAACAGAGAAGTCAATTTTAGCTCCCAGATTCACATCAGCAAAACACATTTCCAATAAAGTAGTAATCAAACCACCGCTTCCGATATCGTGTCCAGCTAAGATTTGATTGTCTATAATTAATTCTTGAAGAGTGTTGAATGCATTTTTGAAAAAAGCGGCGTCTTTAATGGTTGGCGCTTCGTTTCCAATGGCATTCAATGTTTGTGCCAATGAAGAACCTCCAAGTTTGAAGTCGTCTTGAGACAAATTGATATAATAAATTGAACCTCCGTCTTTTTGTAAAACAGGCTCCACTACTTTTCGAACATCGATACAGTTTCCGCCAGCCGAAATAATTACCGTTCCCGGTGCAATTACTTCGTCGTTTGGATATTTTTGTTTCATTGAAAGTGAATCTTTTCCTGTCGGAATGTTGATTCCCAATTCAATTGCAAATTCCGAACAGCTTTCTACAGCTGCGTACAAACGGGCATCTTCACCTTCGTTTTTACAAGCCCACATCCAGTTGGCAGAAAGAGAAATACCTTTCAATCCGTCTTTTATTGGTGCCCAAACGATATTTGATAATGATTCGGCAATTGCTGTTCTGGTTCCTGCAACTGGATCAATCAATGAGGCAATAGGAGAGTGGCCAATTGAGGTTGCAATTCCTTCTTTTCCTTGATAATCCAATGCCATTACGCCTACATTGTTCAAAGGCAGCTGCAATGGTCCTGCACATTGTTGTTTGGCTACTTTTCCGCCAACGCAACGATCCACTTTGTTAGTCAGCCAGTCTTTAGAGGCAACTGCTTCAAGCTGTAAAACTTGTTCTAGGTAAGTGGATATGTTTTTTACGCTGTATTCTAATTCAGGATAGTTGTAATCAATAGTTTTATCGGTCATTACCGTTTTTGGAGAACTTCCAAAGAAATCTTCCAAAGCATAATCCATTGGTTTTAAGCCAGTAGTTTTTGATTCGAAAGTAAAACGGTGGTCACCAGTTACGTCACCTACTTGATACATTGGTGAACGCTCTCTGTCGGCAATTCTTTGCAGTGTATCAATATCTTTTTGGCCAATAACCAATCCCATTCTTTCCTGAGATTCGTTACCAATAATTTCTTTTGCTGAAAGTGTAGGATCGCCCACAGGCAATTTATCCAAATCAATCAAACCTCCAGTTTCTTCTACCAATTCCGAAAGACAGTTTAAGTGTCCGCCTGCTCCGTGATCGTGAATAGAAACGATAGGATTATTGTCGCTTTCTACCAAACCGCGAATGGCATTGGCAGCACGTTTTTGCATTTCTGGGTTGGAACGCTGTATAGCATTTAATTCGATTCCAGAACCAAAAGCTCCAGTGTCTGCAGATGAAACCGCAGCTCCACCCATTCCAATTCTGTAATTTTCTCCGCCAAGAATAACTATTTTGTCTCCTTCTTGCGGTTTGTGTTTGATGGCTTGGTCTAATTTTCCATAACCAATTCCTCCCGCCTGCATGATAACTTTGTCATAACCAATTTTACGGTCTTTTTCTTCGTGTTCAAAAGTTAAAACCGAACCGGTAATAAGCGGCTGTCCAAATTTATTTCCAAAATCGGATGCTCCATTCGAAGCTTTGATTAAAATATCCATTGGAGTTTGATATAGCCATTTTCTTTCGGTTACGGCATCTTCCCATGGTCTGTCTTGTTCCAAGCGGGAATAAGAAGTCATGTAAACAGCCGTTCCTGCCATTGGCAACGAACCTTGTCCTCCAGCCAAACGGTCACGAATTTCTCCTCCAGAACCTGTTGCAGCTCCATTGAAAGGTTCTACAGTGGTTGGGAAATTATGTGTTTCTGCTTTTAAGGAAATAACAGAATCAAATTCTTTTACTTCGTAAAAATCTGGTTTGTCAGCAGTTTTTGGCGCAAATTGCTGTACTCTTGGTCCTTTTACAAAAGCTACATTGTCTTTGTAAGCCGAAACAATATCGTTAGGATTTTCCTGTGATGTTTTTTTGATTAATTTAAAAAGAGAAGTTTCTTTTTCTACTCCGTCAATAACAAAAGTTCCGTTGAAAATTTTGTGGCGGCAGTGCTCTGAGTTGGCTTGAGAGAAGGCGAAAATCTCAGAATCCGTTAGTTTTCTGCCTAATTTGATTGCCAAATTATCTAAATATTCTACTTCTTCGGAACTCAATGATAATCCTTCAGATTTGTTATAGGCAGCAATATCATCAATTTCTAAAATAGCTTCGGGCTGAATGTGAATCGTGAAAATATCTTGATTCAATTCAGTATATTTTTGCGAAAGCATTGGATCGAAATCATTGAAATCGGCCGTTGCTTTTTGGAATTCTTCGATACGGATGATTCCGGAAATCCCCATATTCTGGGTAATTTCTACCGCATTGGTACTCCAAGGGGTAATCATAGCGGCGCGTGGTCCAACAAAAAAATCCGACAAAACGGATTTTTCTATTTTATTTGCATCTGCAAAAAGCCAGTTGAGTTTTGAAATGTCTTGAGCCGAAATTTCGTTTTGCGTTTGCACTGCAAAAACAGTTTTGCTTTGGTTTTCAAAGAAATGGATCATTGTTGTGTAGTTTGTTGTATTTAACGGTGCAAATTTAGGTTAAATATATAGTAAGAGCAAATGTGAAAATGAACTCTTTTAGAAAGTTATATGCGATTTTTTTTTAAATTTTAAAAATAAAAAAATATTTATAGACTAAGCACTTGCTTATATTCTTGATTTACTAAATATTGATCAATATTATCAAGAATTTCTTTTAAATAATTTATAGTTTCTTTTTTCATTTTTTCTAAATCTTCAATACTATATTCTTTTCCGATTTCAGTAAATGAAGAAGTTCCATGTGCTAAATCATTTCTTTTATTTTTAATAGCTAATAAACAATGCCCATTTTTAGTGTTGGCATGAGTTGTAGTTGCGTCAAAACCGTATTGCTTACTTATTTCATTAATTTTTCTGCTATCAACATTGCCACTAAAAATTTTTTGTTTGTCAAAACTAGTTTTTACAATGTCGTTAGCTAAGTTTGCAACTCTACTTACAAAAGTTTTGGCATTTGAATTTTTTTTTAAGTATGAGATAAGAACCTCTTTTAATTCTAATTTTAATAAATCAAAAGATATTAAATTATTGTGAATATTAGAATGTATTTCTTCAATTGCGTTAGACATACTTGATTCTACTAGATTATATAACATTAAAATTAAATTAGATTTTAATATTTTATTTAAATCATCATTTGAATTTGAATTTGTAAAGTCGCTAATAAACAAATAATAAATTTCAATCTCATTTGCTCTTTCTTGAAAAGTAGTTTTTACGGATTGCATTATGCTAATAATTTATTTTTAACAAATTCTATTCTACCAACTACTTTTACTTTACTGTTAGCAGCATCTGATGTTGTATGATTTTTAAATTCATGAGAGTCTAGCCATTCTTCAATATTTTTAGGAATTAAGTTTGGGTTGTCTTTTAGTGCTAATGCAACACCAACTGAAATTGCTTCAAATCTTACTCTAGGAGTAGTGTTATGAGATGATGCCTTTTTAAATCCATAAGGGAAATAATCTTTAATGAATGTAAGCATTTTATCAAATTGATCTTTCATTTGATCTTTGTCGAAACCATTCGTATGTTTATTAGAAATATAATCATCCAAAAAATCATCAACTCGATGAACAAAACTTTGATAATTATCAGTATAAGCAAAAAATCTTAATACTAATTCTTGTGCTTCTCCTCTTTTTTTTCTATCCTCTGAAATTGGACATAAATCATTAAACACTTGGTTTTGAGAGCATTCATTTAAAAAATCATAGAAATCTCCTTCATATACACCTTTTCTAATTTCCATTGGAGTTAAATCGTAAGGCTTGGTATTTATACGTCCGAACAAATCTCTTCTAACGTTTGCTGATGCTTTTTCTGTTAATTCAATCGAGCGCAGTGTTTTTCTTAGTAAGCGTCTTTGTCTGCTCTCCAATAAATCTTCATATTTGTAGCCATTTAATTGGTCTAGCACTTCAAGTCCAGATAATGTAAATCCATTTAGTTTAAATTTGTTGATTGTTCTTATGCGCTGTGAACCATCAACAATTTCTAATTTTCCAGTATCTAAATCATCTGCAAAAAATAAATAAGGAATTGGTAGGTCTAATAAAAGAGACTCTATAAACTTCGACATTTTTTCAATGTCCTTTTCCCAAACAAAATTTCGTTGATATGGAGGTATAACAAATTCTTCTTTTTGATATTTGTCGATTAATACTTCAACAGGATATTCTCTTGTGTCATAATTAACAGGCACTCTCTCTTCTATTATTTGTAATTCAGCAGCTTCTTTTTCTTCGCTTGTTTTCATTTAATATAATATAATTTTAAATGTTCTTTTATACTTTTAGCAATAACTTGTCCAAGTGCAACAGGTACTGCATTTCCTAATTGTCGTGCAATCATAACAGTTGAGAAATCTTTGTTTTTGTCAAAAAACTCGTAGTTCATTGGGAATGTTTGTAGTAATGAAGCTTCTCTTAAAGAGATAGCTCTGTCTTGGACAGGATGTCCAAATCTTCCATTACCATAACCTATGCAATGTGTTGTTATTGTTGGAGAAGGTTCCTCCCATTTCATTCTGCCATAAACACTAGAATATGATTTGCCAGATTGCTTTTGATGACATACTAAAAGTAAATCGTCAGACCAATCTTTCCAACCACCTCCATACGGGGTCGCTTTAATTCTTTTTTTATTTAAATCTGTTAGCTTTCTGGCAAAATGCAATTTATCATTTGGAAAACTTTCTCCATCGTTTATTTCAGGAAGTTGACCTATAGTATCTTTAACTGTTTTGTAGTTTTTAGGAGAATGTGTTTTAGGGATTAAATTGATTTCTCCTAATTTTGAAGCTAAAAGAACAAGTCTTTTTCTGTTTTGAGGAATTCCATAGTCAGGACAATTAACAACTTCAAATGATACAAAATATCCTTGGTCTTTTAAATCATTAATAAAATCGTCAAAAACTGGGGCTTTCTTAAAGTTTAATAATTGTGCAACGTTTTCCATCGAAACAATTTCAGGTTTTGTTTCTCTGATTAATCTCCCAAACTCATATAAAAGTTTCCATTTATTATTTTCTTTTTCTTTGTCTTTAAAAGTATAAGATGAAAAAGGTTGGCATGGAGCACATCCTACTAAAACACGTATCTGAGAGTTGCCATAAATTGCTTCAATTTCGTCAGAGGTTATATTTGAAATACTTTTTGATATAAATTTTGATTTATTGTTTTTTTCAAAAGCATATTTACAAGTTTCATCAATGTCTATACCAGCTAAAATGTTGAATTTTTCTTTAACAAAACCGTGAGAAAGCCCACCTATTCCGCAGAATAAGTCAATAATACCTACTGTTTTTAAGTTATCTTCCCGTGTTTTCAAAATTAATCTTTAATAAATTTATTGGACGCAAGTTAATTTTTTTTTAAGAATAAACACTTTAAATAATTTGCTAATTTAAATTATTTAGGAGGTGGTTTATCTTGGTAAGTTCCTAAATCGCATGGTAATGTTCTTATATTTTCTATAAATTCTAACGGAATGTATTTTTTTGAAAGTGAAAATCTCAATATAGGTTAGTTCTCATTCTAATTTAATAATTACATATCTAATATTTTGATTATACGTTGGTTAATCTATTTGTAATTTGTGAATTATTGATATTTATGTGTCTTTTCGCTCTAAATTTGTAGTAGAAAAATAGATTCACTTTGGTTGGTTAAGAGAAGAAAATTAATATTGTAATTTTTGTTACATTCAATTGTTGATTAGTTTAAAGTAAGAATAAAAAAAAAGCGACAATTATGTCGCTTTTTTTTAAGGTATTAAAGTTTTAATTAGTTGATTATTATCTTTTTATTAGTAGTTTTTAAATCATCGGTTATTTTGACGAAATAAATTCCTTTTGGCAGATTGCTTATTTGTACTGTAGATTGTTTTATATTTTCTTTACTATAAACAGTTTGACCTAAGATAGAAAATATTTTGATAGCATATGTTTTATTGGAATTGTTATAAGAAATGGTGAATTCACCATTCGAAGGATTTGGAAATAATGCAATGCCGTCGGGTTCCGAAATTATTTCTTCTTTTGTTACTTTGTTACTTATTTTACTTCCAAGATTGCTACAGGTATCTGTGGTAAAAGAATCCCATTGGGCAGACAGATTGAATGTTGTGCTCGGAGCAGTGATTGTAGATTTTCTTCTTAATGTTACGTCGGCAGCGAAGTTTGCAGTTCCGCCATTAAAAGTTCCAATAATGTCAATAAGAACTCCATTTTTAAACAAACCTACCGCATCATTTCCATTGAAGGTTAATTCGGTAGCAGTTGTTGAAATATTGGCTGTGCTTATTGAATAACAAGTTGAAGCAATTGAACTATTAACAATGGTAAATTTACTGCCGCTATTCAATGTTCCGGATAAACTCAAACCAGTACTCCAAGCACCTGCACCATTGGTTTGTTTTTTGATTGTGTATGCTGACAGATTAACAGTAGCTCCTGTCATGTTTGCAATTTCCAAAGCTTTATTATTAGATGAACCTTCAATATATTCTGAGAAAAGAAGTTCTGTTGCTGCAGATCCACTGCTGTTTGTTGTGGCCGATACGGTATTGCTCGATGCGGATGTATTTCCTGCTGCATCTTTTGCATTTATATAAAAAGAATAAGTTGTTGAGGCTGTCAGTCCAGAAATGGTCGCGGTTAATGTGGTGACAGTCGTTTTTAAAGAGTTATTCATGTAAACATTATAACCTGTTACCCCAACATTATCAGTTGATGCAGACCAATTCAAGGTAACTGATGTTGTAGTAGTAGTTGCTGCAGCTAAGTTTGTTGGTGCTGTTGGTGCTTGTGTATCTGAAGTTGTTCCTCCCCAAATGGCTTGTATATATTCAGGGTGGTCAATAAAAGGATTTCTATTGTTTTGTCGAGCATAAATAGCGTTATTTCTTGCTATTTCTCTTGCGCTTACTGGATCTTGCGCATTCCAAGCCAATAACATATTTAGGAATGCAGTTGTGAACACTTTGTTGCTTGAACCATCAAACATAGCATAGGAGTAAGTAGAAACCGTATTTTCATAACGCGTTGCAAAATAAAAATACATTCTTGCAATGTCTCCTTTGAATTCATTTATTGGTTCGAAAACAGTTCCTGTATAGCCTGAAACGCCGCTAGAACCTAGTTTGCCGCCATTTAAAGAAGTCCATGTTGCGGTTGAAACTGTTCCATGCGGATAGTTTGATCGTTGTCCGTTTACTTTCCCGTCAGTCGGTGTGATAAAATGAGCGTCTGCAACCATTGGTGATGCTTGATTGAATACGGATTGCGGTATAATGTGTTCCCTGTTGTAGCAATCTCCTTCGGCTGCATAGTTTCCACATCTTTGGGTTGTTCCAGGAGAATAATTATAAGGGTCTGTTCCAGATGGTTTTTCAGAATACATGTCTAAAACAGTTCCGTCGTTTTCGTAAAAATTATCAATATCGGATGTTTGATAGGTTGTGTATAAACCCGCATAACCGTTATCGGTATGTCCTTTGATGATATTGTAAAGCTGGGTTTTTAAGGTATATCCCGAACCAGTAGCTGTGCTGTAATAGCCACTTGGAATTTGAGCTATTCCAATTGTAAAGGACAATAGAAATAATAATGAGTAATTTTTTTTCATAATTTAAAAAATTAGATTGTTTAAAGTTTTTGGAATTAAAATATTGATTTACAATGTTTTAATTTTGTGTTTAAACAAAAATATAATTTTTTGCATTAAAAAAGATTAAGAGAATGTAAAAAAATTATGTTTTTTCTGATATATTAAAATAGGACTATTACTAATTTATTGCCAACGGGCGATTTTAAACTAATTTGTTTTAGGAAAAGGCATGTTTTGATAAGCTCCTAAATCGGGCGGAAGTGTTCTGCTGATTCCCAGAATATCAAGCGGAATTAAATAGGTCGAATTTCCTTTTGCGAAAGCGGATGAAGTATTGTCTATGTTGAAATTATTGATGTTGGGGTTAAAGAATTTTGGGTCTTTGTTCAGGATAATGGCATTATAATGTACGGGATCAGTTTCGAACAGATAATCAGCTTCTTTGTTTTTATTGGATTTAATCAGGCAATTGTTGAATTGATAATTAAAAAGTGCTTCAGGTTTTTTATTCAAAAGCATTTCGTTCGAATAGGAACCGTAAATAATGCAGTTGCTGAATGTGGCTTGAGTTAAGTTTTTTATTTCCGGTGTAGCGCCAGCACTATAATTGCTGATGTACACCGCCAGCTGTTCCGGACTTGACCAATTGTTGTTGAATGTGCAGTGTGTGAACTTGTAATTTCCTCCATACGTACAGGCCAAACTGGCTTGTCCCGTGTAATTAATAACGATGTTTTCTCCCTCAATCAAAGCATTTTTGGCTTGAATCCCATAATGGGTACAATTGTAAATTTGTGTATTTTTTATAGGAAGAGCTGTTCCTTTATTGCTTTCGATCAATAATCCAACGGTAGCGTTTTTGACGGTTAAGTTTTGAATTTTATTATTAGCGGTTCCTTCTTGAAGCCATACAGTTCCCCATTGGCCTGGAATATAGGCAAAGTCGGGTTGTTGGCGGTCACTACTGAATATTACTTCGTTTTCCAGTTTATCTGTGGCAGATTTTGTACCGTCGACGTGTATTGATGAATTTTTGGATATAATAAGACCTGAATTGGCATGGAAATATACTCGACTTCCAGCATCAAAAGTTACGGTTTCACCTTCGGGGACCGCTGCGTATCCATAAATTACGTATGCTTTTTTATTGGTAAAATGAAGTTCATTGCCATGAATAGGATCGCTTTTGTCCAAATAAAAACCGCTTATTTTTTCATTGCCAATTGGGAGTGTTTCTGTGGTTCCATCGGCATTGCGGTTGGGGTAGAGCAAAATAGCATCTTGTACCAAAGTGACTAATTCTACTTTTTGAAGATTGGCACCGCTGTCAAATTCAATTTGGTCGGTGTAAAGAAATTCAGCAGGGGTTGTATTATCGCTTTTTACGGTTGTTTCTATAAAAATGTATAAACTGTCTTTGGCCAATAGCGTAACGTTTTCGAACATCTTCCCCTGATTTCCCTGAGCACCATCTATAGACATTCGGTATTTTGAATTAAGTCCTTTATTGAATTTAATAAGAGGAATACTGATGTCATTTTTGGAATGGTTGTAAACTTTTAAGGAATATGTGCTTGAGCTCAAATTCGTAAAAACCGTATCCAGATATACAGTATCCTTAGAAAAGGCTAAATCACCTGTACTGGCTACAGTATCAAAATCACTGCGGCAGGAACAAAAAGAAAATAGTATTCCAGTTAAAAGTAATAAGGTGATGCGAGGCATTTGGTTTTATTTTTTTGTAAAAATAGGAATAAATTAGAATTTAGCTTTGCTGCGGGCATTAGATTTTGGTTTTCTGGTGCATATCATTATATTTCTTTTTTGAATTATCAAATTAGCGTATTTTTACAATCTTTAAAATAAAGATATGACTGTAGATAAAGATAAAATACTCGAATTTTGTAATGCCTTTTCCAAAAACACTTTGATGGAAACCCTGAATATTGAGTATGTTGATGCTGGATCTGATTTTTTAGTAGCAAAAATGCCTGTGAATTCATCCGTTCATCAGCCAATGGGATTGTTGCATGGAGGCGCTTCGGTGGCACTGGCAGAGAGCGTCGGGAGTGCAGCTTCACATTTTTTTATTGACAGTAAAACGCAAGAAGTGAGGGGTATCGAGATTTCGGCCAATCACTTAAAAAGCATTAGCGAAGGCGTTGTTTTTGGAACAGCCCGAATTATTCATAAAGGAAAAAGTATTCATCTTTGGGAAATTAAAATTACTGATGAAGCTGGGAATTTGATTTCGCTTTGCAAATTAACGAATATGGTTTTGACAAAAGAGAATAAATAAGATGAGCAGTTTTTTTGAAAAAGCGATACAGCAGCAAAAGCAGAATCTGCCTTTTGTTTTGTATTGCAAGCCCAATTCAGAAATAATAATCGGGATGTTTCAGCACAATGATGAGTTATTTGATGTTGCTGATTTTACGGAGAAAGGTTTTGTATTTGCTTCTTTTGATGGAAAGAGAACTCATTTAATTCCCGAAAATCAATCGGAAATATTAGGTGTTGTCTGGAAAAAAGAGGAAGTTGAGGTTCATGAAAATAAACAGGAATTTTCGAATGTATCGGATAAAAATAATTTTGAAAGCACAGTTGCTAAGGGAATCCAAGCCATAAAAAACAAAGAATTCAAAAAGGTAGTTCTTTCCCGTAAAGAAATAATCGAACTGGAGAATTTTGATTTGCTTAAGACTTTCGAAAAATTGGTGCAATTGTATCCCAATACTTTTGTGTATTGTTTTTATCATCCAAAAGTTGGAACTTGGATGGGAGCTACACCAGAGCAATTGGTAAAAGCTAATGTCAATGTATTTGAGACAATGGCTTTGGCAGGAACACAAAAAGATTATGGCTCGGAGAAAATTGTTTGGGAAAAGAAAGAAAAGGAAGAACAGCAGTATGTTACAGATTATATTGTAGATCAGCTTCAAGAGGTGGCGCTGGAGGTTTCGGTTACGGAACCCTATAGTCTTAAAGCGGGGAGTGTTTGGCACTTGAAAACCGATATTTGGGGTGTTTTAAATGCTGGTTTCAGTTTAAAGCAAGTTGTCCGTTTATTGCATCCAACGCCTGCTGTTTGCGGATTACCAAAAGAAGTTTCGAAGGCTTTTATTTTGGAAAATGAAAATTACGACCGAACTTTTTATACTGGATTTTTGGGTGAATTGAATACGAGTTTTGCTGTCGATTCAGTTAGTTCAGATTTGTTTGTCAATTTGCGCTGCATGCAAATTTGTGATTCGCAGGCACATTTGTATATGGGGTGTGGAATTACTAAAGACAGTATCCCAGAAAATGAATGGATGGAAAGCGTCAATAAGTCGATGACGATGAAAAGGGTTTTTAAATAGAAAGCTGAAACAATATCAATGGGTATATCTAAAATTATTGAAATTCTAATTTCTCTATTTTTTTATTGTCATTGAAATTGCCATTACTATTGCTGTTGAAATTAATAAAATAAAAACTATCACATAAATGAAATTAGATATACTAGCTTTTGGAGCACATCCTGATGATGTAGAATTAGGATGTTCTGGGACGATATTAAAAGAGGTTTCTTTGGGTAAAACAGTTGGAATTGTAGATTTGACTAGAGGAGAGTTGGGAACTCGCGGTTCGGCTGAAATTCGGGATCAGGAGGCTGCCGATGCAGCAAAGATATTAGGAGTTTCTGTTCGGGAGAATTTAAATATGCGGGACGGTTTTTTTGTTAATGACGAAAAGCACCAATTGAAAATCATAAAAATGATCCGAAAGTATCAGCCTGAAATTGTATTATGCAATGCTATTGACGACAGGCACATTGACCACGGCAAAGGAAGTAAATTGGTTTCGGATGCTTGTTTTTTATCAGGGTTATTGAAGATAGAAACAGTTCTTGATGGCGAAATACAAAGGCCATGGAGACCAAAGCTGGTGTATCATTATATCCAATGGAAAAACATAGTTCCCGATTTTGTAGTGGACATTACTGGATTTACGGATAAGAAGATTGAATCTATTTTGGCTTACCGTTCTCAGTTTTACGATCCAAATTCGAAAGAACCGGAGTCTCCTATCTCAAGTAAAAACTTCTTGGAAAGCCTGAATTACCGTTCAAGAGACTTAGGGCGGCTAACTGGCGTAGAACATGCCGAAGGTTTTACTGTTGAAAGGTATTTGGCAGTCAATAGCTTAGGAGATTTGAAGTAAAAAAGTTGAATTTTTTTTGATTTTTTGTTTGTAGAAGTAAACATTTGTTCTATATTTGCAACCGCTAAGCGCAAATGGTGGTTGTAGCTCAGCTGGTTAGAGCATCGGTTTGTGGTGCCGAGGGTCGCCGGTTCGAACCCGGTCATCCACCCAAAAGGCAAAAGCCTCGAAGAAATTCGAGGCTTTTTTTGTGGAATAAACTTTCTGGCGAAAATTGCTATTTTGGCTGTAGTATTTTTTGAATTCAGGTTTAAGTTTTGTATTTTAGAAGTCAATATGAAAAACACTAAATTTTCAACTATTTATAAATTAACAATACTTAAAAAACTATGGGAACATTTTTGATCAGTAAAAGAAAAAATGATGAATTTCAATTTGTCTTAAAAGCAGGAAACGGACAAGTTATTTTAGCAAGTGAGGGTTATACAACAAAAGCGGGCTGTGATAATGGCATCGAATCTGTGAGAAAGAATTCTCAAGTTGATGGAAGATTTGATAAATTGGAGTCGAAAAACGGAAAGGTTTATTTCAATTTAAAAGCGACCAATGGTCAGATTATTGGCAGCAGTGAAATGTATGAATCAGTTGCAGCTAGAGATAATGGAATTGAATCTGTCAAAAAAAATGCTCCAGATGCAGATGTAAAAGAAGATCTGTAAAAGATATTTTGATACAGTAAAGCCTTGAGTTAACTTGAGGCTTTTTTGTTGAATGTATTTTCTTTTGTTTCAATTATAGAATGATTGATTCTTTTTTGAATGAAATAATAAATGTTGTTCCTTCATTAATTTCGCTTTCAACGTCAATTTTTCCTCCTAAGCTTGTGATGTGATCGTTAACTAAATACAATCCGATTCCTTTACTGTCTATATGGTTGTTAAACTTTTGGTGCAAACCAAATATTTTATCTTTTACAAGCGTCATGTCAAAACCAATACCATTGTCAGAAAAAATTAATTGATCAACCCCGTCAGTTTTTCTGGAATAGATGGAAATATCGGGTAAAGAGCCAGGGATGGCATATTTGATTGAATTGGTTAATAAATTTAGAAAAATACTCTCCAAATAAGATTTATTGAAATTAACTTTTTCAAGTTGTGAAAAGTCAATATTGATAATAGCTTTGGACTTTCGGATTAAGGAATTTATAGAAATAATAACGGTATTAAGAGTTGCGCTAAGATCTATTTCTTCGATTTGTGCAATTGATTTATCCTCCAGGATTAAAACATCTACATAATTATTTAAAGTTTCTTTTAAAGTTTCTGTGGCCGACTGCAGCATCTCAAGAAACTGCAGGGTTTCGGAATCTTCAATTTTGGTAAGATCCAATAGGCTGAAAATAGAAAGCAGATTGTTTACTGGAGACCGCAAATCGTGGGAACTGGTATAGCTTAATTTTTTAAGATCATTATTGGTTTTTGTAAATTTTGAAAGCAATAAATTTCGTTCCTCTTCCAATTTTTTGTTGTGCGTAATATTTTTTGCGATTGCATAAACTAATTTTTCATCAGTTGCCGGCATGGATGTCCAAGAGAGCCAAACAATTTCACCGCTTTTTGTAACATATCTGTTTTCGAAATTTAAAAGAGGGTTATTTTTGTATAATTCATTTCTTACTTTTGATGTGTATTCCTGATCGTCAATATGAATAAAATCGTTAATGGGTTTTGATAGCAATTCCTCATTTGTATAGCCTAATAATTGTGAAACAGCAGGATTAATTCTCTTGAAAAAACCATCGAATCCAGCTATACAGAGTAAATCAGCAGATAGTTCGAAAAATTTTTCGAATAAGTATCTGCTGTCTGAATTTGAAATTGAATTATGATGTCCTGTCATTAATTTTGTATTGCGATTGTTTGTGTTTAATTCTTTTAGTATCAATGTATGGAAACAATTTTCTTTCGTTTTGGTTTGTTATTGGTTTACTAAACAGATAGTAAGCGGTGCTTTATAATTGCCAAATATATTGATATATGTTTTGATTCGATGAATTTTTTTAGAAAATATGCCGTAAAGAAATAGAGCTTCAAATTTCTTCAAAGCTCTATTTTGCTAAACATTATTTTGTTAGTTTATCAACTATAATTCTTTCAGGCCTGTTGGCTAAATCCCATGCAATTGCAAATGCCAGTTGAGCTCTTTTTGCCAAGGCATCAAATTCAATTTTATCAACCTCGTCTGTTTTTTCGTGATAATCGGCGTGTACACCATTAAAAAGAAATACAGCAGGAATGCCAAATTTGGCAAAGTTATAGTGGTCAGAACGCTCATAAAAGTGATTAGGATCTTTCGGGTCATTGAATTTAAAATCCAAGTCTAAATGAGTGTATTTATCATTTTGCGCAACGGTAATGTTGTGTAAATCGCTAGATAATCTGTCGGCTCCAATAACATATACATAATTGTTGGTATTGGGATGGTCAAAATCACGGCGGCCTATCATATCAATATTAATATCGGCTACTGTGTTTGCGATTGGGAATAATGGATGTTCAGAGTAAAAACGTGATCCGTGCAAGCCGTGCTCTTCACCAGTTACATGCAGGAATAATATAGAGCGTTTTGGTCCATGCCCTTCTTTTTTTGCTTTTTGAAAAGCTTCTGCTATTTGAAGAACCGCAACTGTGCCAGAGCCATCATCATCGGCACCATTATATATATCTCCATTTTTCATGCCTACATGGTCGTAATGTGCCGAAATAACTAATACTTCGTTTGGTTTTTCAGAACCTTCAATGTAAGCCCAAATGTTCTCTGAATCGGGCAGGTCTTCATCGCTTTTAGCATTTAAGTAGGCGGCAGGAATAGATTGGTAATAACTGCGGGCTCCTTTGGGATACGATATTTTACTTTTTTTATATTGGTCGATAAGGTATTTTCCAGCTTTTTTTTGTCCTTTGGATCCAGTATCACGGCCTTCCATTTCATCGGAAGCAACAATGTAAAGTTTTGTTTTTAATTTTTCGGCAGTTATGGTATTCATAAACTTTGTTAGGTCATCATTGCTAACCGCTTTTTTTTGTGCGAAACAATGCAGCGCTGTTATAAATACAAATAGAGTTAAGGCTTTCTTCATTTAAGATCTAGGGTGTTTTATATTTAACTTATTATTTTTTTAATACCTCATCTAGGAACAGTTTAAAATGTTCGAAAGATCTTTTGGCTGCTTTTTCGTTATATGCGGCGCCTTTTGAATTATCAGTGCCTGACTCCGGATTGGTGAAAGAATGAACGGCATTGGCATAATAAATCATTTGCCAGTCGGCTTTTGCGTCACGCATTTCTTGCTGGAAAGCGGTAATTTCTTCTTTTGATTCGTATGGATCATCTGCGCCATGACAAACTAAGACCTTTGCAGTAATAGGTTTAGTAGGTCTTGCGGCATCTTTGCCTAAACCGCCATGAAAAGAAACAATTCCTTTTACATTCAGATGGCCTCGGGCTGCTTCAAGCGCTCCAGTTCCTCCGAAACAATAACCAATCACTACAATATTATCAGGATTTGCTCCAGCGTCAATAAGCTGCTTTAAGGCAAGAGAAATTCGTTTTTGATAGGCTTCAAAATCCTTTTTGTAAAATCCTGCAATTTTTCCTGCTTCGGCATTGTCTTTAGGGTAATTTCCTTCGCCATAAATATCAGCTATAAACGCATAATATCCCAATTTTGAAAGACTTTCTGCGGTGTCTTTTGATAGCTTATCAATTCCTTTCCAAGCAGGTAAAATCAAGATGCCGGGTTTTTGTGTGCTTTTCTTTGAAGGATTAATTTTGAAACCATTCAAAATCTGATTTCCATCTTTGTATTGTACTGTTTTTAATTGCCCAAATGCTTGGCCTGCAATCAAAATCATTGCTATAACTATAAAATTTAAGTTTTTCATTGCTCCGTTTTTTGCAAATATCTAATAAATAATTGATATAAAAAAAACCTTGAAAAATACTTCTTTCAAGGTTATTGTGAGAATAAAAACGGAGCTATCGTGTTTTTGTTTAAGCGTTTATAAACTGATATTCCGTTTGAAAGCACAGCCTAATTCTATTAGTGATTCCGTTTTGGAAATACCGGGAATAGAGTCGATTTTTTCATAAAGCAGCTTTCTCATGTGTTCATGGTCTTTGGCTATCATTTTTATGTAAAGAGTAAAAGAACCTGTAATGTAATAACATTCGGTTATTTCGGGAATCAGTTTTAAGGCTTCAATAACTTTGGCTGAGTCTTGGTCTTTTTTTAAAGTAATTCCGGTAAATGTTCCCCAGTCATAGCCTATCTTTTTTTCGTTCAAAACAGGCTTGATTCCTGATATGATTCCTTGTTCTATTAATCGGTTGATGCGCTGATGCACCATTGTATTTGAAATCTTGAGATTATTAGCTATTGCAGAAAAAGCCATCCTTCCGTCTTTTTCCAGCTCTTTTATGATGTTGATGTCAAATTCATCTAAAATGTCCATATTCTGCTTTTTTTAAAGTTAAAATCACTTTTTGGCATAAAAGTAATTGTTTTTTATTTGTTTTTTCTTGCTGAGTGTCTTCGGAAGTGTTAAAATAACAACATGACTTATTTTTGTTATAAATAAATTGTATTTTTTTAAAAACTATACTTATAAAAGTCAAATTTAGCTTTTTATTTGATTAATAAAAAACATTTGTTACTTTTGTATGGATATTTTAATAAAAATTTAGACAATGAAACATACAGCAGAATCACTTTCTTTAAAATCGGAAGGTTTAATTGAAAAAGAGAATAAATACGGCGCTCATAATTACCATCCGCTGCCGGTAGTTTTAGAAAAAGGAGCAGGTGTTTTTGTATGGGATGTTGACGGAAAAAAATATTTTGATTTCTTATCTGCTTATTCAGCGGTAAATCAAGGTCATTGTCATCCAAAAATTGTTGGGGCGATGGTAGAACAAGCTCAAAAACTGACATTAACTTCACGTGCATTTTATAATGACCAATTAGGTGTTTATGAAGAATATATAACCAAGTATTTTGGTTTTGATAAAGTGCTGCCAATGAATACAGGAGCCGAAGCGGTTGAGACAGCTTTGAAGTTGTGCAGAAAATGGTCATATGAAGTAAAAGGGATTCCTGAAAATCAAGCTCAGGTTATTGTATGCGAGGGAAATTTTCATGGAAGAACAACTACAATTATTTCTTTTTCGAATGACGAAAGCGCTAGAAAAAGCTTTGGTCCTTTTACCGAAGGATTTATAAAAATACCTTATGATGATATTGAGGCTTTAGAAAATGTCTTGAAATTATCAGCGAATATCGCTGGATTTTTGGTAGAGCCTATTCAGGGTGAAGCTGGAGTTTATGTTCCCAGCGAAGGATATTTGGCGAAAGCCAAAGCACTTTGCGAAGCGCATAATGTATTGTTTATTGCCGATGAGGTTCAGACAGGAATTGCAAGAACGGGTAAATTATTAGCGGTGCATCATGAAAATGTGCAGCCAGATATTTTGATTTTAGGGAAAGCTATTTCAGGCGGCGTTTATCCAGTATCGGCAGTTTTGGCCAATAATGAGATTATGAACGTCATCAAGCCAGGACAGCATGGATCTACTTTTGGAGGAAATCCCATTGCGGCGGCGGTTGCTGTTGCCGCTCTTGAAGTGGTTCGAGAAGAGAATTTATCTGAAAACGCACAAAAATTAGGTTTGATTTTAAGAAAAGGACTTAATGAAATTGCGCAGCGTAATCCATTAATTGAATTAGTTCGAGGAAAAGGACTGCTTAATGCTATTGTAATTAACTGTGGTGAAGACTCGGATTTGGCTTGGGATATCTGCCTTCGTTTCAGGGATTACGGATTATTGGCAAAACCCACTCATGGCAACAAAATACGTTTTGCGCCACCATTAGTAATCACCGAAGCTCAAATTCAGGAATGCCTTGTGATTATAGAGAAAGCTTTAAATGATTTTAAATAAGTTTGTTTAGGATTTAAATTCCCCAAGAATCTTAGGTTTGAAAATGTACATTTTAATGTAAAAGAGTCTTAAAGTTTTTATGCTTTATGACTCTTTTGTTTTGTGATCTATTGTGTTTGGTGATGGAAATGATTGATTTTTAATTGCTTATAATTATTTTCTTTCAAATGAGTTAATTTTTTCATTATTTTGGATTTTACAGATTGTTATTAAAATAAATACTTATATTTGTATAAGTATTTATACTTAGTTAGTCAAAAAATGAACCCTTATACTTTAGAATCATGATAGCAGCAAATAAACCAAAATTGACAATAGTAGGAGCAGGACCTGGTGATGTAGAATTGATTACTTTGAAAGCAGTTAAAGCATTAGAAAGTGCAGATGTTGTTTTGTATGATGCATTGGTTAATGAAGAGTTATTGCAGCATGCTCCGCAAGCTGAAATTATATTTGTTGGAAAACGTTTTGGATGCCATGCCTACACCCAAGATCAGATTAACGATCTTATTGTGGTAATGGCCAAAAAGTACGGTCATGTGGTTCGTTTAAAAGGGGGAGACCCTTTTGTTTTTGGAAGAGGAAGTGAAGAAATAGATTTTGCGCATCAATTTGGAATAGAAACTGCAATAGTTCCCGGAATCTCCTCAGCAATGGGAGTGCCTGCTTCCAACGGAATTAGCTTGACGCAAAGAAAGGTAGCCGAGAGTTTTTGGGTAATAACAGGAACTACTTCGGAGCATAAACTGTCCAAAGACGTTGCTTTGGCTTCACAATCTTCGGCTACTGTTGTTATTTTGATGGGAATGAATAAGCTCGATGAAATCATAGCTTTGTATCAAAACAACAGAACCGATGATTTGCCTATCGCCATTATACAAAATGGAACAAAAACAACTCAAAAGAAAGCTATTGGAACTATCAGCACGATTACAGCATTAGTAGAGGAGAATCAAATTGCTTCTCCCGCTATTATCATAATCGGGGAAGTAGTTAAAAATGCTTCAAAACTGACTTCGTATATGGAAGAAGAATTGGTTTTTGATTCTTTTTGGGAGGAGGAATTTATTTTGCAAAATCTAGATGAAGTGATATGATTAAGATAAAATATTTTGGCGCCCTTGTAGCCCTTACAAGACGCCGCGGTGAAAAAATCTATTTCTCAGATTTGAAATTAAGTCAATTATTGGCTGAGCTAGAAAGAAAATATGAACTCAATCAGTTTCCTTTTAGCGTAGCAGTTAATCAAAAAATTATTGATAAATTCTCAAATCAAATCTTAAAAAGCAACGATATAGTGGCATTGCTGCCTCCTTTTATTGGGGCATAAATTCATTAACACTTTTAAAGCATTCTTAAATGATTTGATTTTTTCTGCAGTATTTTTATTGAAAAAATCATATTTACAGTATTATTTTACAAATAAATGACATACTTTTGGTTAAGCTAAACAGTTATTTATAAAAGTAAAATATGAAAAAAAGTATTGTAAGTTTATTTGTTTTAAGTTTGTGTTTTAGTGTTCACGGACAATCAATTGATAAAATCATTGGCACTGCTGAAGTGTCACGAATTGAAAAAGTGCTTTCAGCAGATGACATGCAGGGGAGACGAACTTTTACTCCTGGAATTGATAAAGCATCTGCCTTTATAGAGTCGGAATTCAAAAAAGCGGGACTGCAGCCGTTTATGGGAGCAGCCAATTTTAGACAGGAGTTTTCTATGACAGTTTCTAAGGCTGTTTCTTCCAAGATAATTATTGACGGTAAAGAAATCAATAATAATCAGATAGTTACTTTCTCTTATCAGCCCCAAGTTTCTTTGACTGAGAAAAGTGATATTACTGTTGTCAAAATCAGTAAAGGAGATAATCTTGGAAAAAAATTCAATGAGTATTACAAGAGTTCAAAAAATTATTTGGTATTAGTTGATGCTTCATTTAATAATGTGCTGCCTAATATTCAGCATATTGACAGAATCACTTCTAACCCTGGAACTAATACCGTTTTATTTGTTTTTGACGTCTCGGAAGCAGCTTCTTTTTCTATTGAATTAACCAATGCCATTTCCAAAAAAGCACTGAATAATGTAGTTGGAGTATTGCCCGGTAAAAGCAAACCAGATGAATATGTTATCTTTTCGGGACACTACGATCATCTGGGTGTAGGTTCTCCGCAAGAAGGAATGCCGCATCCCGCAACTGATTCTATTTATAACGGTGCCAATGATGATGCTGCAGGAAGTACTGCAGTAATTATGCTGGCTAATTATTTTAAAAAACAAAACAACAACGAACGCACTATTATTTTTACCACTTTTGTTGCCGAAGAATTAGGAGGTTTTGGAGCCAAATATTTCTCCAAACAGCTTTCTGCTGATAAAGTAATTGCCATGTTCAATTTAGAAATGATTGGTACAGAATCCAAGTGGGGAAAAAATTCAGCATATATAACTGGATTTGAAAAATCTGATTTTGGAAAATTACTGCAGAAAAATTTAGAGAAAACTAATTTTAAGTTTTATCCAGATCCATACCCAGAACAGGAATTGTTTTATCGTTCGGATAATGCTACTTTGGCTAAATTGGGAGTTCCAGCACATACGATCTCGACTTCAAAAATGGATAGCGAACCAAATTATCATACAGCCGATGATGAATTTGGAACATTAGATATTGATAACATGACCGAAATTATTAAGGCAATTGCTTTGAGCTCTTCGTCTATTATCAGCGGGAAAGATACACCGTCAAGAGTGGATACAGCACAGTTAAGATAGTAGAGAATTCAATTAAACAAAAAGGCAGCCAAGTATTAGTGAGGTTGCCTTTTTTTGTTCATTTACTTGAGCTTAACCACAGAGTGTGCAAAGAAAATATGCTTTACTTATAAACGCAAAGAGTTTGCAAAGCTTTGCGGACATTGCGAAATTCCTTGCGAGCTTTGCGGTTAAAGTTGTACTGAGTTTTCGTCATTGTATGTTCTGAATTGTAAATCAATATGAATTAAGTTTTTTTTCTTTTTTCCTGCTCTTTTAAGATAGTGCCTAAATAAGGCATAATGATTTCTTTAATTTCACTTTCGGGAATAGCTAAAGCTTTCGGGTTTTTAATAAGCTGTAACCAAGGTCTGGGCGCATTAAAATTGTAGCTCCCAAAAACAATTACGGGCGTTCCTTTGAACTTTATATTTTCTTCGTCGGCCAAAACCCATTGGTCTGCCCATTCGTATAAAAATTTCGCATCTTTTTCCTGCAATCTCATGCAGGAATGCGATGCTGGATAGCCAGGCAGTTCGTATTGATGAAATCCAATGCCTTTTTTGTTCTCAACGTTAAAATTCCATTTTAATTCCCACTCATCATTAAATGTGCTGGTTGTTTCTTCGGCTTTCCAATTAGTAAAAAATAATCCGGTAGGAGTTGGATCCTTTGCTTTGCCCATACTCGTTGGACCTGTGCGAATTAAAATCCCATTTTCGTATGCAGCAAAAGTTTGAGTAGGGTAAGAGAATAAAATGATTTTATCAACATTCTGCAAAAAATCAACCTGCAATGGAAAAGACAAATAAAATACGATGTCTCCGTTGAGATCCGTTGGAATAATAACAGAATCCATTTTGACAAAATTTCCCTTATCCGTTCTGTTTACTGCTAGAACAATTTCAAGATTGTTTTCGTTTTTATTTTTTTTCAGCCATTCTTTAGCGCTTTCTAAAATATAGGAAACATTTTTCGGTTCTTTTCGAACGGGTATTTTTTTTCTAACAACTGTTTTTTTATCAGCATTATTTTCATCTCCATTTTTGCATGACACTAATATAAGCGCAATGATTCCGAACAGTATAATTAATTTTTTCATAAATATTTCTTTTATGTGAAAATGATTAAAATTCGGAGATAAACTGTTACATAATTATTAGAAAAAATTATGACTTTTACACTCAGTTATCGCTTGTAAATATTATAACAGCACTTTTTATTTTTTATAAATTGTAGTCGGCGCAGATTGAAATTTGGAATATATTGTAACATCAGCAATTGTTACTCTGTCGGGAGCGCTGACGGCATAAGAAATGAAATCAGCGATATCTTCCGCTAATAATGGGTCGTAACCTTCATATATTTTTTGAGCTTTTTCTTTATCTCCTTTAAACCTGACTTCTGAAAATTCTGTTGCAACAGCACCCGGTGCGATATTGGTTATTTTAATGCCATGTTCGGTTAAGTCCAGTCTCATTCCTTCGCTTATTGCCTCAACTGCTTTTTTTGAAGCACAATAAACGGCTCCATTAGCATAGGTTTGTTTTCCGGCAACTGAACTTAAATTTATGATATGCCCTTTTTTTCTTTCGACCATTTGTGGAATTATGGCTCTTGAAACATATAATAATCCTTTTACGTTTCCGTCAATCATAGCATCCCAATCGTCAATGTCTCCATTATTGATTGAGGAGAGCCCATGAGCATTACCGGCATTATTTACTAAGATGTCAATGTTTTTCCATTCAGTAGGTAATGAATTAATTTGAAGCTCAACCTCTTTTCTATTGCGGACATCAAATATTAAACTGTAAGTTTTTACAGTTTTGGATAATACATTTTTCAATTCTTCGAGTTTTTCGGCTCGGCGTCCGCACAAAATTAAATTATACCCATTCTCAGCAAATTTAACTGCCGTAGCTTTTCCTATCCCTGAAGTTGCACCTGTTATTAAAGCAATTTTTGTCATTTTTTTATTTCGTATTTTCTGTGAAAAGTTTTAGGTATTTTTTAATATATTTAATTGATTGGCTAAGGTAATAAAAGTGCGTAAACGAATAGTTCAATTTAACAAATAAACAATAATGAAGTTTGATTTCTTCAGGCAGATGTGTCGTTTTCTATTCAAAAACATTTTTGCCTTTTCCTGTTGTAATTAGACTGAATAGGCTTTCCTGAATAAGCTGTCCCCAAGCCCATGAACAGTCGCCGTAACATTCAAATGTTGGAGTCAAACCAATGTGGGTAAAACGGATTTGTGTTTTATTGTTCATTTCAGTTATTTCAAAGATGATCTTTGTGCCAGTCCATTCGCTTTTGTCTTTAAACGAACTTAAATTGCTGTCAGTCACCAGCCAGACTATTTTTTCGTTTGGAGTCAATTCTACCAGTTTTTGTTTGGAGTAATGTATCTCTTTCATTGTGTAAGCGAATTCATCGTTCAATTTCTCGGAGCAGCCTTCTATTTCTCCTTGCCACCAGCCACATACATTGTTGATGGCATCAAATACTTCTTTTGGGGAATTGTCAACTACTATGGTTGTTGTAAAATTTGTGGTTTCCATTCTCTTTTTTTTAGAAATTATTTTATAAAAACTAATTGTCCTGTATCGTAATTATACATATGTAGCCCCATATAGAATATTAAATTTATTGTCGTCTGGGTCTGAAAAAACAAATGTATAAGCTAGTTTGCAGTTTTGTGGCTCAGAAACTATTTTTCATCTATTTTTTAACGTTTTCAAACCATTGATCGATCTCTTCTTTATTTTTTACAGACAAAGAAAAAATAATTTTGTTACCCATTTCTGGATTTACAATTTCCTCATTCATAAAGTCTTTTAATTTTGACTTTTTAAAGAAATTAATAACAAATTTATTTTCGCCAAATATCAGACTGATCAATTCTGAATAATTATTATTGTTATTTTCTATGAATCCTTAATTTGCCCACATCATTTTAGTTTCCATGGTTTTAAAATTAAAATTGCGGAAACTAAAATTACGAATTTAAACTATTGATTATTAAAAATTTGTGTGTTTTTGCAATCTTGTAATGCTTCCTGGTAACGTCAGTTTGTCGAAAAAAAATGAATTTTGATTTTTTTGATTGGAATGTAAATATAGTTGTAAATCTATATTTTGAATCAAGTATAAATATGTAAAATTTTTTCAGGACGAGACAGTTTTTACTAGCTGAAAATTGTTTTCAACTGAAGCTCATTTGCAACAAGTTCTTACTTTATGAACTAAATAAAGCGTTTGCAACGTGGTTCATAATAATTTGGCTGCCATAAAGATTTTTGTTTTAGCTAAACGCGCTGCAAACGCTACGATTTATCTTCTAATTTAGGTAGGTGCTAGTTGCAGACTAGCACCAGAGAACATTGATATTGAACGAGCGCAAGTGAGGAAAAGATAGTTTTATCTCGTAAAATTTAGATTGATAAACGTTGCAGATAATTTATAAAATGGGAAGATCTTATACTATAAGTTTCTTTTTGAAAACAAAATTGTTAACTGACTATATCATTCAATGCCTGAAATATATTCAATGGATACTCTGCGATTCTATTGCATAAGTATAGATACCATTCTTTGCCATATACAAAGTATAATTTTGCTGGATGGCCTTGCTCTTTTAGATTCCTTAATTGTTCATTTTGAATTCCATATAAACTTTCAAATTCGTATAAATTTTTGCTGGTTTTATAATTTTGAATTAACGCAACAGCTTCTTTTTGTATTAGATCATGATGAGTAGCAATAGCGCAACTGTGATTTCTTGATAATAATTGATCTACATAATATAGGTATCTTTCGTTAAGGAGTGGGCTTCTTGGGATGGAAAGATGAGGAGGAGTTTCAAATGCGCCTTTTACTATTCTTATTCTTCCATTTTCCTTAATTAATTCTTCAAAATCGTCTTTGGATCTATGCAAGTAGGCTTGTAGCGTTATCGAAGTATTTTTATATTTTTTTGATGCCGTTTTGTATATGTCAAGAATAGCATCTGTTATTTCGACGTTTTCTGCGCTAATGGTTACCTCTATGTTATCTTTTTCGGCTTCCTGACATATTGAATCTAAATTATTGAGGCATAAATCTTTTGATATTGACAATCCAATATGAGAGAGATCAAGAGAAAAAGTTGAATTCAGCTTTTGGGTTTTAATTTCTCGCGCTATTCTGATGAATTCATTTGTAGCTTCTAAAGCTTCTTTTTCAGTGAGGGTGTTTTCGCCCATGAACTCTATAGAACTTTTAAATCCTTCCTTGTTTTGCTCTTTGACTTTGCTAATTGTTTCCTCTAGTGTTTCACCGCCTATATATCGATCAGCAGCTTTTTTTATCGTTTTGAATAGAACTTTATTTGAAAGAATATACTCTTTCGCTTGTTCATTTATAGCCGCTTTTCTTAAAGCGCTGGCTCCTAATCTTAGTAAATCTTGTTCCATGGTTATTAAATAATTTTTTTAGTGTTTTTAAATTAAGTTTAGCGGCAGAAAATTATGTCTATTGAAAAGGATATCGAATATCATGCTGCAATGTTTGGAGTGAAAAAATTAAAGCTCATTAGACAATGTCTGTATGTATTTTAAAATTTCATTTTCGTTTCTTTTATAATAAGTCCATTTCCCGTGTCTGGTGGCAATTAGTAAATTGACTTTTTGCAGCATCGTCAAGTAATGTGATACGGTAGATTGTGATAGTCCTGTTTTATTCTGTATATGACAGACACAGACACCATCATCAAAATTTGGAACATTTACCTGTTTTGGAAAGTTCTCTTCCGGTTTTTTAAGCCAATTTAGCATATCAATCCGTACTTGGTTAGATAATACCTTATTTATTTCTATAATATCCATATTGCAAATATATGACTACATATCGAGATATAACGATATGTAGTCATATATTTTTTTAAATTTCCTCTGGTATTCGTCTGCAACGAGTACCTATTTGCCTTTATGGAATAAGTAAAGCGTTTGTGACGTGGCTCATATATTTGATTGCCATAATAAGACTCCTGTTTTAGTTAACCTCGTTGCAAACGCTGTAATTCTCCTTCTAATTTAAGTAGGTACTCGTTGCAGACGAACACCAGAGAATGTTGATAAACGAGCGCCAGTTTTTTTATTGAAATAGTGTTAATTGTTTTTGATTTGTTTTTATATTAGAATTTATTCTTTTTGAAGTAGGATAAGGAATTTCTATAACACACCAAACTGTATTATGAATATGAAAAATCATTGTTAGCTTATTATTTCTTGTCCAATCTCTGACAACAATATATGAGAATACATTAGGTTGAATATGAATCCATTTTTTTATTTTGAATTTTTCAGAATATGTCAGCATAAAAATTTCAGCAGGTCTTGTTTCTTCGTTTTCAAATGGATAAAATCCATTACAGTTAAAAGATTTAAGAAGAGCTTTTTTCTTATATTTATGATAGTATAATCCAAGTGCATTTTTTTCAATAACTTTTTTTATTCTGTCTTGTTCTGTTCTAAAATAGATTTTACCAGTTTCATCTTGGAAATATGATTCCTCCATTTTAAATTTTAGTTTCGGAGAACGTTTTCTTGCTTTATAAACATTTCCTCCTTCTAATTTCCTTGCAATCAAATTTGGATTATTAGAAATTTCAGTCAAAACGTTAATAAAATATTCTTCGTCTAAAGAAAATGATTGATTACATTTTTTGCACGCTGGGATTGTCAATAAATTATTTGGATATGGTTTTTCAAGCAAGCTCTTTGAAGGAATATGATCCCTAGAGTCCGCTGTATTTTCACAAAAAGTACATTTGATTTCGTTTCCCACAATGTTTATATAAAATTATAGCTAACTCGTATATATGGTCATTATTTTAAGTATATTCTTCCAAATATAGTAATTTTTGAAAGGCATTAAAGTTTTTTTTCTTTCAAAAATTTTGATTTCCTTGAATATCAAAATAGAAATACTAAAGCTGATAGTTGTTCCAATTTTCTGCCAAGGATAGCAACGGAAAGCCCGCAAAGGAAGTGCCCTTAAAAAACAAAACCCAAAACAGCGACCAGCGGAAGCTCGTTTTGGGTTTATGTTTTTTTGGGCGATGACTGCGGACTTGCAGTGGATAGCCTGTTTAGGCAGCCTAATTTTAATCTTAATTATTTGGCTGTATTATTAAAGAATTAGTATCTCCACTAAAAAATTAGTTTAAATATTAATTAATTAGTTTTGCTACTAATTAATTAATAGTTATATTTGTTGAAATATTTCTGACTATGATAAAATTAGCTAAACGAGAAGAACAGATTATGCAGGTCTTTTGGGATTTGAACAAAGCCTTTATTAGGGATATAATTCCATTGCTGCCAGACCCAAAACCGCATTACAACAGTGTGGCAACAATTGTGAAGATACTTGAGGAAAAAGGGTTCTTGAATCATGAAACTACCGGGAATATGCATTGTTTTTTTCCGGTTATCAGCAGGGAAGAGTATCAGCAGTTTGCACTGAAGGATATCGTTAGTCAGTATTTTGATAATTCGTATCCTAGAATGCTTGCTTTTTTTGCCAAAGAGCAAAAGCTTACTGAAAAGGAACTGGATGAAATTGTAAACATCATTAAAAAAGATAAAGTATGATACCTTATATTTTGTACACAGCGCTTATTCTTTCTGCTTGTCTTGCATTTTATAAACTGCTTTTGCAGAAAGAAACTTTCTTTCATTTGAACAGGTTTGTCTTGCTTGGCTGTATGATTTTGGCTTTCATTTTACCATTGCTTCCGGTACCTCAGCAACTATCATTAAGGAAAGAGGCGGCGGAAAAGCACATTCCTTTGGTAAAAGCGGCTGTTGACAAAAGTCAGGCTATTGAGCTAAAATCACCGCCAGTACAGGAAGTTTTAGTAGAGCAGACAAAACAGACATTTGATGTCGATATGTTGTTGCAATGGCTGGTTTATTTGTATTGGTTTGGCGTATTGATATTTGCGCTTAATTTTTTAATGCAGGCTTGCGTACTGTTCTATAGAGCGTATTCGTTATCGGCGATTCAGGACGGGAAATTCCGGATTATCGAAATAACCGGTGACAAAGCTCCTTGTTCATTTGCCAATAATATTTTTATCAACCCAGAAAAATACGAGTGGGAAACGTATACTCAGATTTTGCAGCATGAAAAAATTCATATTGAGCAAAAACATACTATTGACCTTTTACTTTCGGAGGTTGTTCTTATTTTTCAGTGGTTTAACCCTTTTGCATGGCAATGGCGAAAAGCATTGGAGAGCAATCTTGAATTTTTGACAGATAACGAAATGCTGCAACAGGACACTGTCGAAAAAGAGAGTTATCAGTTTAGCCTGCTCAAAGTAGCGGCGCCCCATTTTCCGTTGAGTCTTACAACTAATTATAATCAATCATTAATCAAAAAGCGAATCATTATGATGAATTCAAAAAAATCAAGCGTCCACACAACATGGAAATATTTTTTCCTGTTGCCTTTATTGATTTTGTTTGTCTGCCTTTTTAATCAACCGGCAGCGCAAGGACAAACTTTAAATTTAAATGACGAGCCAAAAGAGCAGTCAAACATTCAAAATGGAATGGAAACGGAAGGCAGCTGGTTTGCTGTTATCAAAGGGAATACTGTAAATATTCAATTTAGAAACGGTGAAGAAAATAATTCGTCGACTACTTTTCAGCTGAGTGAATTGAATGGATTGACAAAAGATAAGCAAGGCAAGTTTACCTTAACACGCGAAGCGGGAACCATGAATTTTGAAGGAAAATTTGAGGGGAACAACGGAATGGGAACCTATAAATTTATTGCGAACAAAAATTTCAGCGCATCAATGGCTCAAGAAGGAGTTACCGTTGCAGATGAAAGTGATCTCATGGCTTTCTTTATGGTAAATGTGAAAATTTCCTATGTAAAAATGCTGAAGAAAAACGGTTACAAGAATATTGACAAAGATCAGTTGATTCCATTGGTTTCTTTGAATGCCAATGAGGAGTATATTAATTCGATGAAACAGGCTGGTATTCCTAATTTTGATTTGGATGATTTGATTCCTTTTAAATCAATGGGCATCAATAAAGCTTTTATAGACGAAATACGCCAGGCTGGCTACAAGAATATTACAGCCGATAATATTATTGCCTTAAAATCTCAAGGTATTAACGGCAAATTTATTACCGATTTTCATAATTCGACTAATGTAAATCATGATGATGAAACAGGGGACAATATCATTGCATTCAAATCTTTGAATATCGATGCGGCATTTATTGATTCGTTTAAAAAAATGGGATATAATAATCTTTCTAACGATGACCTTATGGCTTTTAAATCTTTAAATATTACCCCAGCATATATCCATGAGTTTGAAAAGGTAGGTTATAGCAATCTCAAACCTGATGATCTTATGTCTTTTAAATCTTTAAATATTACTCCAGCATATATCGATGAATTTGAAAAGGTAGGTTATACCAACCTCAAACCTGATGATCTTATGGCTTTGAAATCTTTAAATATTACTCCAAAATATATAGGTGAATTTGAAAAGATAGGTTATAAAAATATTAAGCCTGATGACTTGTTTGCTTTGAAATCACAGAATATAACTCCAGATTTAATAAATGAATACAAAGCTTTAGGTTTTAATGACTTGAATGTGGATAATGTTATTGGAGCAAAATCAATGGGAGTTTCGCCTGCCTTTATTAAATCGATGAAAGATAAGGGACATAACTTTAAAACTCTTGAAAAATATATGGAATTGAAAGCAGTTGTTGGCACTAATTAAGAGGGCAAATAACTAATTTTTATAATGCACATTAAGTTAAAAAAATTAATCAAATTGTAAGACTAAATTGAATGAAGCCCAAACCGAAAGGAATGGGTTTTGTTTTTTAAAATTATCACTGATATAAAAATGGTAAGAGATTATAAGTTATTTTTGTATCTATTCAAGAAATCTATGAAAAATTGTATTTCGATTACAGCCGTTTTTATTTTATTAGCTTGTCAAAATAATACTGAGACGCTAACAAAACTTTATAGCTTGCCTAAAAAGCTAAAAGAAGTTTCCGGTATTGTTTATTCCGAAAAGGATAATTTGTTTTGGACTTTGGAAGACAGGGGCAATGCCAATAAAATATATGGATTGGATTCCCAAGATGGTGTTATTGAAGAAACAGTAACCATCGAAAATACTTCAAACACAGATTGGGAAGATATCACAAAAGACAAAGCGGGAAATTTATACATAGGGGATTTTGGCAACAATGATAATATTCGAAAAGATTTATGCATCTATAAAATAGATAAAAATTCATTGCATAAAGAGAAAGCTGTTCCTGAATATAAAATTTCGTTTTCGTATCCAGAACAGACAGCATTTCCGCCCAAAAAAACAAAACTGCTTTTTGATGTGGAAGGCTTTTTTGAGTATAAAAATAATTTTTACCTCTTTACCAAAAACCGTAGCAAAGGATTTGACGGCACAGCTTTGGTCTATAAGGTTCCAAATAAAGCAGGTTTTCATCAAGCGGTTTTAATGGGGAGATTAAAAACCTGCGATAATTATAACCATTGTGCCATTACTAGTGCTGCGATTAGTCCGGATGCTTCCAAAGTGGTTCTTTTAACCCACGATAAAATTGTATTGCTGGAGAATTTTAAGGGCGATAATTTTTTAAAAGGAAAACAGTCGCAACTGAAATTAAACCATTTTTCCCAAAAAGAAGCGGTTTGTTTTAAGAACAATGAAACCCTCATTATTGCAGATGAAAAGACCAATAAAATAGGCGGTAATGTGTATGAAGTGAGTCTTACAAAATTAAAATCCATACCCTAAACCAAAAGCAATTCTAGCTCGGTCATCGGTACCTTTGAAATAGGTAATTCGTCCAGTAATTACATTGAGACCATTAATCCATACTCCACCGCCAATGGACTGATGCCATTTTTTAGAATCTTCTTCATCGAGCCAAACCCTTCCGTAATCATAACCTGCTAAAATTCCATACGACATGGGTATAATACTCTTTTTGATTTTTCCAATATTGAAACGCAAATCGGTACTTTGATAGAAAGAGGCATTTCCTAAGAATCGTTCATTTCTGAAACCTCTCAAATCATAGTCACCGCCCAATGTTGCACCTTGGTAAAACTCAAAATTATTATTGAACAATATTTTAGTTTTAAGAATTGTTGCCAAAACAAGCTGCCCTTGCGGATCAATTTTATGGTTGAAATTAATTTTTGCATCCAATGCCGGAAAATTAGCTTTCGTTTCCTGTACATTCATTTTCCAGCTGCCCGCTACCGAAAATCCAAATCCCATAGTAGGAAGCGAAGGAAGATCATAGTTTTCAAAACTGTATTTGGCCATTACCCCCGCATACTGCTGATTGTCAAAAACACTTGGGTTTACAGTCCCCGGAATATTGATGTACCGATCAGTGGTTTCTTCGACTCTTATTTTTTCGAAAGTTGCTGCAAAATTGACTTCACTTCCATAACGGCCTATTTTTTTAATGGAAGGAGCTGCATTTAGGGTTCTCAGGCGAACCCTGTTGTAATCCATTCCGTTACTATCATCATTGTTTACGGTTTCATTCCCATATCCAAAATAATTGATGGTGAAGTTGGGGCTTGTGAATTTGGACTCTAAATCAAAATCCCATTTACCGATTGTTTTTGGAAAATAACCGTTATACGTGAATTCATAACCACTCGTGGCAAATAAGTAATTCGCTTTCAGCACATGCCTTTGGGTGTATGGATACTGATTGAATTTATTGATAATATAAGTGGCAACGAAGCCTAATTTTACGCCATCATCCGGATTGTAGCCTCCAAACGGAAACCCTGAAAAAGAATTGTATTTCACTTTTTCATAATTGTAAAAATTAGACTCATATTCATCTGTCAGAAAGGTTTTTGTTTTAGAGTCTAAAGTATAATTGTTCGGTTTGGATTTAAAATCATAGATTTTAATTTTTTGGCCATTTTCTACAGTATACGTATCTTTATTTTGGCCGCCTATCAATCGAATTTTTATTGCTGATTTAAAGTCTCCTTTTACTTCAAATACATCATCATCATCTAAACCATAAATCCAAATATTTTTGGTTTTATCGGCGGTGAAATTTTTAGTGTAAAGCAATTCATCACCATTATTTTTAAGCCTGTAAACCGTTATTTCGGTATGGTTTGGTGAAGTATGGGTTATGGAAAATTTGTCTTTTTTGTCTGTTCCCACAATCAGAACCGTTTTTTGCAGAACTCTGTAATATTCCTTGGCATAGTCCTGAAGTTTGGTTTTTCGTATTTTTAATTTACGTTTAATGTCTTCAATCGTTCCGTCCTGAACTTCTTTGGGCAGATTAATAAAAGCACCGTCAATATCTGCATCCGAAAGATGTTCCTGAATGTATTTGGCCTGTGCTATCCATTCTTTTTCATCAGCAGTTTTTAGAAAAGCAATGTCTTGTGGGTATGGTTCACGGTTGAGCCATTTTACATTTTTAATGTCTTCCTTGAAGCTTTGCTGATGACGTAAAGCAGGCATATTCATTAAAAGAGAAAGCAATGCCCCGTCATATTTGGTAAAGGCTTGATCCCTGTCTCTTGGAATGGGTTTGTACACTATTTTTCCGTTCTCTTTGTATTCGCCCCAGCGCCATTGATCACTGTGTCTGTCCCAATCGCCAATGAGCATATCAAATAATCTGGCTTTGATGTAAGCAGGTTCGTCGATGATGTATTTTTCATCCTTATGCATGTTTTTCATAACATCATCGGTACTTATAATGTCTAATGGTTTTCCAAAACTTTTTGCATCTTTTTGATTGCCGGTCAACTGTTCTTCCACCAAATACAATTCATCTCCAAAATTATAATTGAAACTTTCCAAAATAGGTTCTTTTGGGATATAATACAAAGCTGGATTGGTATGTGCCACCCCAATTTTGTCGGCTAGGTTCCCAACGGCCAGCGGAGTGTAAGGGTGGGAGGTGGTGTAAAAATCAAACAAAAAGCCTTCAGCATACGTATCATCAAACTGATTTAAAACAAACTGATCTTTGAAAACGACAGACTGCAGAAAACGCGAAGTGCTTTTTTTCAAGGCGCGCATCACATATTCTTTTCCGTTTGCATCAACGAGGCGCAATGATTTTGATTGGTGTCCGCCACCTTCTCTTGTGGGTTTGACACCGCCAAATAATGTGTCCAAAGTGGCCGTTTTTGCGTCAATTGGCAAGCTGTAATAGTTTCGGTAATGCTGTCCAAAAAGAAATTTGTGGAAAATACTTTTTTGGGTCATTTTATTAGAATAAATGGATGTTCTTGTTGTCTCTGCAAATTTTTTCGACAAATTTTTTGGAACAGTAGTATCCCGAACCTTGATAATGGTTTGTTCCAAAAGCAATTTTTCCTGATGGTTTTCATTGCCATAAAAGGCTACTTTGGTTTTGCCATTCTTATAAAGTGTTAATGCTGTATAGCCATTTCCTCCGTATGAAAAATCAGTTGGATTTATAGCCTTCGCTGATTCCGATTTTGAACCCGCACCGCTAATGATTTGTCTGATATTGTTTTTGCTCAGGTATTGCAAATTATGATCATGGCCCGAAACTACTATTACATTTTTTTGATTCTGCAAAAGTGTTTTCACCCGTTTTGTGAAATTGAGATAAACCTTATTTTGTATGTCCTGGGGATTGATGCCCGATGTTTTCCGAATCAGATTAACCACAGAACCAATACCAGGCAATGGAATTTTTTGTTCCAATGGAAAAAGTTCTTTATCCAATGAATATTTCCCGCCGTGGGAACCACTGCTCATTAATGGATGGTGAAGCGCAATGATTACTGTTTTGTCCTGATTTTTATTCAGGAGGCTTGCCAGTTCATCAAAAAAATCTTCACGGGTCTTGATTGTGCAATCGTCATTTATAGTTGGGTATTTGTCCCAATCTTCTAGAAACCATTGGCTGTCGATAGTGATCAAAGTACAGTTTTTGTCAATTTTTAAGTCTTCAATGCCACAGTTTTTTTGGGGTAAAAAAGCTTTTTTGTCATTTAGATAATTGGTTATAAATTTTGCCTGACGTTCCAATCCGGCAATTCCGTTGTACCAGTCGTGATTTCCGGGAATGAAAATAGTTTTTCCTTTGAAGTTTTTAGATAATTGCAGCTGATTAGCGAGTTTATTTTCGGCTGATGCAACTTCGTTTGAATTGCCATTGCTTGGAAATCCTTTGGGATAAATATTGTCGCCAAGAAATAATAAGGTACTTTTTTTATTTGAATTTTCTAACCTTTTTTGGAGTAATGCCAATGTTTCCTGTGCTTTTTGCTCGTCAGCATTTCCGGCATCGCCAACTAAGAAAAAGGTATGGGCAATTTGTGAGGTATCCGATGTGTTTTGAGCGATATCATTTTCGGTATTTTTACCATATTGAGCACGATGTGTGGCACAAGACAGCATCGTCAGTATTACAACAATGACGGCAAAATTGAAAGCATTCCTTTTTATGAAACAATTTTTTGAAAACAATCCCATAATTTTTTATGTTTTTAAATGAGTTAATTTGAAATAAATACAACTATCATGCCTTTGATTTAAAGTGTTTAATAGTAGTGAATTAACGATTTTATTGTTTTGGAAATTTACCGGAATTTCATTTTTTTATAATTTTTCAACGGCATTAAGTAAATATAGCCAAAGCAAACAGATTAATAAGTCTGTCTTATTATTTAAATAAATATTTTGTAAAATAATTATGCCGGAAAGATACGGAGAGTTATTTATTCTATTGTTTTAGAATTACAGAAAACATTTTCATAATTTAGTCTCATAAAAACTAATGTATGGCTCTTGTAAATCAGGTTCAGGATTTTGTAACAAATTTAATGGAAAGTAAACTTTCGGGTTTATATACGTACCATAATTTAAACCATACGGTGGGTGTTGTTAACTCCGTGAACAGCTTATGCGATGAGGAAAAAGTTTCCCCTTCGGATAAAGAAGTTTTGTTGATAGCGGCGTGGTTTCACGATACAGGCTATACAAAAGGCTGTACAAACCACGAAGATTCCAGTGTCGAAATTGCATCTCAATTTTTGCGGGGAAAAGAGAAATCCGAAGAGTACATCGCTAAAGTTTCGGGTTTAATCAAGATAACAGCTAAGGATTTTGTGCCTAAAACGCTTTTGGAACAAATAATAAAGGATGCTGATTATTATCATATTCTGGACAATGATTATGTTTATAATTGTGAAGGCTTGAGAAAAGAGTGGGAGAATGTTGAAGGGAAATCGTTCACAGAAATGGAATGGATGAAGGAGAATGAATTCTTTTTGTCAAAAATTCATCGGTTTTATACTCCATATGCAATTGAACATTGGCAGCCTTTGAAAGAAAAAAATATAAAACGGCTTCAAAAAAAAATAAAAAAGATGAATCAGAACTTGCCAAAAGGAGATAAAACAAAAGGGAAGGAAGAAAAACCAGAGCGGGGCATTGACACATTGTTTCGGGTTACTTTGGGCAACCATACCCGTTTGAGCGGTATTGCTGACAGCAAAGCTAATATTTTACTCTCCGTAAATGCTATTATTATTTCGATAGCGCTTTCTACATTGATTCCAAAATTAGACAGCCCAAAAAATGTTCATTTGGTTGTTCCTACTTTTATTATGCTGATGTCAAGTGTGATAACTATTGTTTTTGCTATTCTTTCGACACGGCCAAAAGTTACAAAAGGCGTTTTTACCAAAAAAGATATTGAAGAGAAGAAAGTAAATCTTCTTTTCTTTGGAAATTTTTACAAAATGCCTTTGGAGGATTATAAATGGGCTATGAACGAAATGATGAAAGACAGGGAATACCTTTATAATTCTATGATTAAGGATTTGTATTACTTAGGAGTCGTTTTGGAAAAAAAATACCGATTATTGCGAATTGCCTATAATATTTTCATGATAGGAATCGTACTCTCTGTAATTGCTTTTGTAATCGCTTTCAAAACAATATAAGCATTTAATCTATAGATTTTTACAGTTATTGCCTTTGGCTTCAATTGAAATCAAAGGCTTTTTTTATGTCTAAATCTCCAATATTACAGCTCTCTCTTTATTTTAATTCCGTTCGTTTATTAAATCGTTATTATTGTCCTGTGTTTGGTTTTTGATATTTATTACTTTTACTCGGATTGCCCTTAACCCTGATACTCCTTGAAGTTCTTCGACTTCAAATTGTTCAATGGCTGGTTCCAGTATTTTTTTGTGCTGCAGGTATTTGATGTATTTTAGGTATTCGTTTTGTTCGGAATTATGCGAATAGACAATCGTGATTTTTTCTTTTTGGGTGATTCGCTCTTTGCTTCCTTTTATATTGGCTTTATCGATGCGTTTTTTGACCACTTCGTAACGGGCATTGTAGGTGCCGTCAACATCAAATCGTTTTTCATCCATTCTGAAACGTATTGAAATAGGAGAGCTGAAAACTAAAATCAGCGATGTTACGTCCAATTCATACGGCAAAGTAGCTTTGAGCTGATGGTGTTCTATTTCCATTTCACACAAAGTCTGCAGCTGCCACAATCTTAAATTTTGCAGATAAAGGTTGTCAAAAGGTTTTGTTGGTGTAATTGATGCCCCAATGTAGAGGTTGTGTTCGACTCCATCGGTTTTAAAACGTTCGTAATAATGAGGATAGATTTGTTGGGCTTCGATTTGTTTTTTATCCAAAATTACTGCCAGTTTTTTATTGATGGTAGACATTGTGGTGTCAAATTTCTTGCGGTAATGATAGAACATTCCTGTTTTTTCGTCCAGGCTTTCAAAATAGTTTTGCCTTACTGTTTCGCTTTCAGCATTCATTTTAGTATTTCTCAGAATTGGATGAATTTCAGTTTCAATATAATTCTGAATTTGTTGTTCCGTATCAGCTTTTAGCGGAGCATCAAGTTCTTCATAAAAAGACTGCAATTCGAATATCCGCTGTTCCAATAAAACGAGGCTTTTATTGGTTTTTTGGTTTTCAAAAAGCTGTATAAGCGTGGTCAATTGGTTTCTTAAATCCTCTTTTACCGTTTGATTCCGATGTTCGGATGAGCCTTTAATATCAATTTGGCCATATAGCGGATAAACTTCCTTAAATATAATTTCTTTAAAAATATAATCTTTATTGGGACTGTTTGTTTGGTAATATTTGAGTGCTTCCCGTTTGAATTTCCAATACACGCTCGAATGAATGGCAGTATATTCTCTTTGTATAATGGCTTCAATCTGATGCTGCATATCTATTTTATAGCGTTCCATTGTATCGATCAGATAAGGTAAAACCAAATCTAAATTTGTTGCATTGACAGTATTGAGTTCCTTAGGTTTTGAAGAAACTAATTCTATAATTCCCAGTATAGTTTCATTTTTTATTACAGGTGCAAAAATACAGCTCTTTATATTTTGCTGCAGCAAATGCTGTCCAAGACTTTCATTTCCGGGAATTTTTGAAAATTGTTCAACATTAGAGATTATCATTGATTTTTTTTTCTCCAAAATAGTTTCAAGCGAACAGCTGTAAATGTTATTTTTGCAGTCTATTTCCTCAAAGCCGTTTAAGATGAAACTTTTAATTTCTTTCTCTTCTTTTGACGGGTTCGTAAAATTTTCCTGCTCTTCATTGTAGATTATCAGTCCAATTCTTAAATCCGAAATTTTAAAAATAGACCTAAAAATAGATTCAAAACTCAATGTTGATTTGGTTTGTGATGATTCTGTTTTTAAAAGATTGCTTTTTAGGTTGGATATGGCATTTTCTCTTGTAACATCGATTAGAGTAATTATTCCGAAACCTTTTAGAATCCAGCTCTCTGCAGGGAATTTTTCTTTCCACAGCGTAATATTATCATAATTGTCCATCAAAAGATCAAAGTCATTTTGAGAAAGTGGGGACACATGTTGGGTTGGGATAACTTCTATAAAATCGGCATTATACAAAATACGGTAATGGTTTATAATGCCTGCCGCATTTGGGATATCATAGAATAAAGGCTTATTAAAATCAAAATGCTGATGATAATAAGCGTTTAAAATTAATATGCAATTGAAGATGTAAAACTGATCCTCCTCAAAATCACGTATCTCCATATCAAATGTCATTCCTGCATCTTGCAGAATTTTTTTAAATCTCTCGGAATAATTAAAAGTGATATTTTGAAACGGAATGCTAATTGCTTTAATTTCGTTGTGTGTTAATGCAGTAGGGAAGAGGTCGGCAAGTAAATTGTGGATTAAAGTTTCGTGTTTTTTTATAAAGTTTAAATCATCAATTCCATCCCTGAATTCTGGGTACGGAGCTACTTCTTTCAGTAAAGCTTTGGCATAATTCGATCGATAATCCACATCGGCGGAAGCGATGTTCTCTAAATTTTCAATCAATTTATGAAATGAAATCAGAGTTTTGAATGGGCTTTTTGTAAATGTAGGGATACTCATGAAAAGATTGAAGTTTGCAGCTGCTTTAAAAATGAAATAGTTGGTTAATCTTGTTACCTAATTATTTGTATTTTGCCAGTGGGCTTGCTGATTGAATAATTGGAGTTTAAAATTAATGAATTTTTTTGGCAGATGCAGAATTTTTTTGCCTTGCATTAACTGAAAATTTTGATGCTTATTAATTTTATTCTGTAAATTATAAGTTTCGGCTAAGTTGTATTTTTATAAAACAGTTAAAATCATTGCTATGAAAAAATACTGATTCTTATTATATGTCGGTTTTGTATAATCGGATTGATTTTTTCCTATAGCCAAAATCCTTACTCCTTTGGAGAGGATTAGGATAAACAAAAAAACTATTTTATATTTTTAAATGATATTTGATTTACGACTAAAATCAAAAAGTGCCCGATTGACGAGTACTTTTTAAATTTTTTCTGACAGAATTAATTATAAATCTTTGATTTCTGCATACTTAGGGACAAGAATTTTCATAATAATCCACGCAACTAAATAAGCCAAAGCACAAAGTACGAACATTATGGTATAACCGGTTTGTATATGGCTTAAAGCTTCATAATAGTCAAAAAGGATACCTCCCAATTTTGAAACCAGGACACCTCCAATTCCACCTGCCATTCCTCCAATGCCAATGATTGATCCAACTGCTTTTTTGGGAAACATATCTGAAACGGTAGTGAATATATTAGCAGACCATGCCTGATGTGCTGATGCGCCAACGCCAATTAAAGCTACCGGAATCCAGTAACTTATATAGCCCAAAGGCTGTGCAAGCAATACCACCAAAGGGAACAGGGCGATAATAAACATGGCTTTCATTCTGCCTTCATAGGCGTTATAGCCTTTGTTAATAAAATACATTGGAAAATAACCACCGTAAATGCTTCCAAACATTGTCATTGTATATAGCACGGAGAGCGGAAAAGCAATATCAGTTTTAACAAGCCCAAATTGAGCTTCCAGGTATTTTGGCAGCCAGAACAAGAAAAACCACCAAATACCATCCGTTAGAAATTTACCAATGACAAATGCCCAGGTTTGTTTGTGTTTTAAAAGTTTTATCCAAGAGATTTTTTCTTTTGAAACTTCAGTTTCAACAGTTTCTTCAATGATTTCTCCATCAAGAATGTATGCTAATTCGGCTTGAGATAATCTTTTTTGTTTTTCTGGTTTTTCATATAAGATATACCAAAAAAACATCCAGATAAAACCAATTGCGCCAATAATTATAAAAGCACTTCCCCAACCCCAATTAACTGCAATCCACGGTACGGTCAGTGGTGCTAAAATTGCACCTACATTAGAACCCGAATTGAAGATACCAGTAGCCAGCGAGCGTTCTTTTTTAGGAAAATATTCGGCAATAGCTTTTATGGCAGCCGGAAAATTTCCTGATTCTCCAAAAGCCAAAAATGATCTTGAAATCATAAAACCCAAAATGGAAACTGGAACAGCCGCAATGCCCGCCCACGCAAAAATGGTATTAAATGTTGTTCCGAGAGGAATTGCATAAGCATGCATTATGGCTCCGACAGACCAAATTGCAATGGCTAGGAGATAGCCTGTTTTGGTTCCGACTTTATCTATCAGCCTTCCTGCAAACAGCATAGAAATGGCGTAAACAAATTGAAAAATTGCCGTAATATTAGCATAATCACTATTACTCCAATTAAATTCTTCGGAAAGGCTTGGCGCCAATAAACTAAGCACCTGCCTGTCCAAATAGTTGACGGTGGTTGCAAAGAAAAGCAATCCACAAATTGTCCATCGGTATTTTCCAATGATTTCGGTTTTATTACGCATTATTTTTTGGTTATTATTAATAATAGAATTTCAAATAAAGCCACTTCTACTTCTGGTCAAAGCCAAAATAACTTACTGCATTTTCACTGCATATTTTGCAGACTAGGCTGCCAATCAAATCAATGTCGTTAGGTAATTCTGCCTTTTCCATTTCTTCTCCCAATACATTGCATAGAATTCGGCGAAAGTATTCATGACGAGGGAAGGAAAGAAAGCTTCTGGAATCAGTAAGCATTCCGACGAAACGGCTCAGTAATCCAAAATTGGAAAGAACATCCAGTTGTTTTTTCATTCCGTCTTTTTGGTCTAAAAACCACCATGCGGCTCCATACTGCATTTTACATGGAACAGATCCATCGTTAAAATTAGCTGCCATTGCAGCAATCATTTCATTGTCACTTGGGTTCAGGTTGTAAACGATAGTTTTGGCTAATGCATTTTCAGAATTTAATCTGTCAAAAAAGCGGCTCATGTAAGGAGCCATAATTTGATCATCAATAGAATCGAATCCTTGGTCTGGACCTAATAACTGCATCATTTTGCTGTTATTATTGCGAATTGCTCCTACATGAAATTGCTGTACCCAAGATTTTTCCGCATTCATGACAGCAACTTTGTGCAAAACAGCTGATTTGTATAACACTATTTCGCTATTCGTCAGCGATTCCAGTTTTATGCCTTTTTTGAATATTTGATTCACTGCAGCATCTGTATATTCAGATCCAAAGTAATTATCGTGTCCGTGATCTGATATTCGGCAGCCGGCTTCGTGAAAGTATTGATGACGCTCTTCTAAGGCTTTAATTAAACTTGAAAATTCTTCTATGGAGTAACCAACAACTGTTTCTAATTTTTTAATCCAATCCACAAATGTTTTGCCTTTTTCAATTTCGATAGCTTTGTCTGGACGGAAAGTGGGTAAAACTGCAATTTCAAAACCTTCCTTTTTAAGTTCTTTGTGGTAACATAAATCATCTGTGGGATCATCAGTAGTTCCTACCATTTTGACATTCATTTTGCGAAGAAGGTTCCGAACACTATATTCTGGTTTTTTTAGTAATTCGTTGCAGGAATTATAGATTTGCGTTGCTGATTCCGTGTTTAATAATTCTGTGATGCCAAAATAACGCTGCAATTCTAAATGAGTCCAATGATACAAAGGATTACGCAATGTAAATGGCAGTGTTTCGGCATATTTTATGAATTTATCAAAATCAGAAGCATCACCAGTGATGTACTTTTCGGGAATGCCGTTGGCACGCATCGCCCTCCATTTATAGTGATCGCCATTTATCCATAACTGTGTGATATTTTCGAACTGGCGGTCTTCGGCAATGTCTTTTGGAGAAAGATGTGAATGGTAGTCGTAAATGGGCTGTGTTTTTGCAAACTCATGATATAGTTTCTTTGCTGTACTATTGTGTAATAAAAAATCGTCGGTTATAAAGCTTTTTTGCATAGGGCACTTTTGAAAAATTCCACCTTTAATTTTTATAAAAATTATAAGGTGGAATACTATTATTTATAAACTTCTTTTAATTCCCATTTCCAATCCGCGTAATTCGGCTAAACCTCTCAAGCGGCCAATTCCAGAATATCCGGGATTTGTTTTTTTCTTCAAATCATCCAGCATTTGATGTCCATGATCTGGGCGCATGGGAATGATTCTATTGGTTTTATTTTCCATTTTTACAATAGATTTTACCACTTCGTACATATCCACATTTCCTTCCAGATGATTAGCCTCGTAGAAATTACCTTCCTCATCGCGTTGTGTGCTTCTCAAATGGATAAAATTCATTTTCTCGCCATTTCGATCAATCATTCCTGATAAATCATTTTGGGCAATTACTCCATACGAACCTGTACACATGCAAAATCCATTTGAAGGAGAATCAATTGCATTTAACAATTGCACTAAATCAGCTTCAGTGCTTACAACTCTTGGCAATCCTAAAATTGGATAAGGAGGGTCGTCAGGGTGAATTGCCATTTTTACGCCAACACTCTCGGCTACAGGTACAATTTCACGTAAAAAATAATATAAATTCTCTTTTAGCTTATTAGCATCGATGCCATCATATCCTTGGAGTACTTTCAGGAAATCTTCTACAGTATAAGACTCTTCTGCACCGGGCAAACCTGCAATGATGTTTTGCTGCAGTTTTATTTTATCGGCATCAGTCAATTTTTCAAAAGTAGCTTTGGCTTTCGTCTTCTGTGCTTCTGTATAGGTATTTTCGGCTCCTGGACGCTTTAGGATGAATAATTCAAAAGCGGCAAATTCATTGATGTCAAAACGCAAAGCCTTAGATCCATCAGGCATTTCATAAGATAAATCGGTTCTCGACCAATCTAAAACAGGCATGAAATTATAGCAGACAATGTGAACACCACAGGCTGCCAGATTTCTGATGCTTTGCTTGTAGTTTTCTATGTATTTTAAATAATCACCCGATTGTTTTTTGATGTCTTCATGCACCGGTATACTTTCTACAACCGAAAAAGTCAATCCTGCAGCTTCAACTTCATTTTTTCTTTTCATGATCTCATCCACTTCCCACACCTGTCCATTCTTAATGTGGTGTAAGGCAGTTACAATTCCGGTTGCTCCGGCTTGTCTTGCATCAGCTAATTGTACAGGATCATTTGGTCCGTACCATCTCCAAGTTTGTTCCATAATTTTTTTTATATAATTAATTTTTAAGTACTATTTTTTAAACACCGCTAAATGCGCTAAATCCACCGTCGATAGGAATAACAACTCCGGTCACGAAAGAGGATGCGTCATCACATAAGTAAATCGTAGTGCTAATCAAATCTTCAGGCTCTCCAAATCGCCCCATAGGAGTCTGGCCAATGATAGTGTTACCTCTCGGTGTCAATTCGCCATCTCCTGTAGTCAATAAAGCTCTATTTTGGTCTGTCAGGAAGAATCCCGGCGCCAAAGCGTTGACACGAATTCCTACTTTCGAAAAATGAACTGCCAGCCACTGTGTAAAGTTGGACACTGCTGCTTTTGCCCCGCTGTATGCCGGTATTTTTGTCAAAGGCGTAAAGGCATTCATCGATGATATATTCAAAATACTACAGCCTTTTTTGCCTATCATATCTTTTGAAAAAACTTGGGTTGGCAATAAAGTTCCGATAAAATTTAAGTTGAAAACAAATTTTATTCCTTCGGCATCTAAATCAAAAAAAGTTTTGAAGCCTTCGGTCGTATTGAGTAAATCCTCTTCCAGCAGAAATGGATTTGTTGTGGTTCCCAACGGATGATTGCCGCCTGCTCCGTTCACCAAAATATCGCAACTCCCCAATTTTTCGTTGACTTCTTTTTTGGCTGCTTCCAATGATTCTCTTTCCAGCACGTTTGCTGCGACCCCAATTGCTTTTCCGCCCGCTGCGTTAATTTCCTCGGCAACTCTGTCTGCAGCTTCTTTTTTTAAGTCCAAAACTGCTATTTGGTGACCTTGTTTAGCCAGAGCTTTTGCCAACGTGCCGCACAAAACTCCTCCTGCTCCTGTTATTACTACTGTTTTCATTTGTTAATTTCTATTTTAATTATTTTTAATTATTTTTTTACAAATTCAACTAAACTCAAAACTTCTTTGGTGTCAGCTTCGATTTTTGCATAATCCTTGTCAGCCATCAATTGTTTGCTGATCAATTTGCTTCCCATTCCCACTGCGGAAACTCCCGCTTTGAACCAACCTCCGATGCTTTCGGCTGTTGTATCAACGCCGCCTGTAGGCATGAAAACAAGGTTTGGGAAAATGTCTTTGATGCCGCTTAAGAAATCTGGCCCTAACATATTGCCGGGAAAAAGCTTGATGAATTTTACTCCCGCATTTTCAGCAGCAATAATTTCAGTAGGAGTCATACAGCCAGGGCTGTATAAAATTTCTTTGCTGTCAAGGTATTCTGCCACTTCAGGAACAAAACCTGGACTGATGAAAAAATCAGCGCCGACAGCAAAATATTCTTCCGCTTGTTTTTTGTTTTTGATGGTTCCAATACCTAACAATAAATCAGGCATTTCAGCATTACGAACTTCCACCATTTTTGTGAAGTTGCTCAAAGCAGTTTCTCCGCGGCTTGTGTATTCTACCGCTTTGATTCCAGCTTTGTAAACAGCTCTTAATACTTCTATTGTTACGTTCTCATCTTGGTTAAAATACAAAGGGAGCATACCTTGTTTTATAATTGTGCTGATAACACTTTCGATCTTATTTTCCATTTTTAATTTTCTTACTATTTAAAATTATCGAATGACTCTTCCTCCGTTTGAACCATTCACCAAAGCCATAATATCATTCACCTTAGTCAAGTTTATATCACCTGCTATTGAATGTTTTAAGCAGGAGGCAGCTATGGCAAATTCTGCTGTTTTTTCTGAATCTTCCGACCAGGTGATAAGTCCGTAGATAAGCCCTGCCATGAAAGCATCACCAGCGCCAATGCGGTCAATAATATGAGAGATTTTATATTCCGTAGATCTATATAATTTTGAATTATTCCATAAAACGGCGCCAATAGTATTGGATGAGGCATTAGCATCGTAGCGCAGTGTGGAGACAATGGTTTTTAAATTTGGGTATTGTTCCTGCCATTTTTTGTAAACCGTTTCAAAAGATTCATCCGAAACAGTTTTAATGGCTAAGCAGTTTTCAGAATCATCAATGCCGCCCAGCAGGACATCGCAGTATTTTACCAGATTCGGCATCACTTCATTTGCTTTTTTGCCATAATTCCATAAGGTTGGCCTGTAGTTTAAATCGGCAGAAATTGTCAATCCCATTTCTGAAGCGGTGATTAAAGCTTCTTCACAAACGTCAGCCAAATCCTGAGAAAGGGCGGGAGTAATACCAGACCAGTGAAACCATTTAGCTTCTTTAAAAATTGTTTTCCAATCGATCATTCCCTTTTTTAATTGGGAAAATGAAGAACTGCTTCGGTCATAAAGCACTCTTCCGGGTCTTTCAGAAGCCCCATGTTCAAAATAATAAACTCCTAAGCGGTCTCCTTGTCTGATGATATTGGTTTTCATTCCGAATGAGAGCATCTCACTTTCAGCTGATGCTCCGAGTTCATTTTGAGGCAATGCAGTCACTAAATTAACTGTATGCCCCATTAAGGCCAATGATGCTCCAACATTTGCTTCAGCACCGCCATAATGTACTTCAAATGTTTTAGTCTTAAAAATTTTTAAATGATTTGGAGGAGAAAGGCGAAGGAGTATTTCTCCGAATACAATAATTTCTTTTGACATAGTTTTATTATTTTCGTGTGCGCACACGTTTTTACAAAATTTTAAGTTTAATTATTCTTAACCTATTAAGATTACTTATACTCAGAAATATTTCTCCAAATACAATGATTTCTTTAGACAGGTGTTATGATTTACGTGTGCGTACACGGGTATTGCAAATATATATAAAATCTTAAATAAAAAAAGCGGTTTTTGAAATAAAAAAAATTAATTTTACCACTTTCTATATATTATTAACTCAAACCTTACGAATATTATAACAATTAAAAAAATAGCAGAATTAGCAAATGTTTCTCCTGGAACTGTGGATAGAATTATTCATAAGAGGGGACAGGTATCGCAAGAAAATATCGATAAGGTAAATGCCATTATTGTAAAGCATGGTTTTAAACGAAATATTTTTGCAAGTAATCTGGCTTCTAATAAAAAATCTAGAATAGCTGTTTTTTTGCCAAAGTTTGAGAAGCTGGAATACTGGGAAAGCCAGCTAAACGGAGTAAAGAAAGCAGGTGAAGAATTTGGGAAATTTGGTATTGAGCTGCATTACTTTCTCTATGATTTTGACAGTGTTTCATTTCAGAAAATGTTTTCTAAGGTACTTGATTTTGAATGTGACGGATTGCTTTTCTCTCCTATTTTTCATGAAGAGTCTCTTGTATTCTTGGAAAATTATAAAAAGAAAAACACGCCGGTAGTGATGATTGACTCGGATATTAAAAATGAAATTCCTCATTTTTATATAGGCCAGGATGCTTTTAAAAGCGGTTATTTGGCAGGACGGCTAATTAGTTTTGCAGTAAAAAATGAACGCAATGTCCTTATTGTTAAAATAGCAAAAGAAATAGACAGCACATCGACTTATTTACAGCGCATTAAGGGCTTTTATGCTTTTTTCGAAGACCATCCGGAACTGACTAATTTTAGTTTTTCAGAAATTACTATTAACCCGGATGCAGGCCAGCTTACTTTGGATATGATTAAAAACGGCAGCAGTATATTCGTTCCCAACTCCAGAGCATATATTGTAGCACAATTTTTAGATGAGCATAACATTAAAGGAATAAGAATAATAGGTTATGATCTCTTAAAAGAAAATATAGCGTATTTAAATTCGGGAATAATTGATTTTTTAATTAATCAAAAACCGGAAGAACAAGGATATATGGGAATAAATTATCTGTACAAAAAAAATATTCTGCATGAAAATTTAGACGCTACCCACTTTATGCCGCTTGATATAATTGTAAAGGAAAATTACAGCATGAGCTTAAATAAATAAACACAGCTTGGAAACTAAAAACCAAGTTGTTCTATCAATTCTAAAATTGTAATCAACTTTAGATATGTATAATCGAAAAATTAAAATGTACACAAATTTAAATTGAAATGTACATTTTTCCAGACAAATATAACAAAAGCCAGCACATCATGAGCTGGCTTTTTTAATACCATTTAACCCCCAATTACCCCCATTTAAACTAAACCTCACCTCACTACCGCTTAACAGCTCCTTAATACCATCGATATTATTCTCATAAACATAAACGTTGCTAAGAAACAACGTGATAGACTTCAACGGCACGTTGATTTTCTTGCTTATCAGATACAAATGATAAATATCAGCGGGTAAGCCTAGATTAGCGTCAGAACTGCGCTGATATGCACTTACAACGAGCTTACCTTTCTCAATTTGAAACTGTATCAAGCTCAGACACGGCTGTTGGTTACTCACAGTGTTGTTAGAACCTAAGAATAGCACATAATTCTTTGATGTGCGCTTTTCTTTGTTTATACGCTTAATAAGCTGAGGCAACTGCTCAAAGTACGTAGGATAGCTATTTACTAAAATTGGTCCGCAATAATCCCACCACGTTACGCCAATTTCACGTTACGCCTCTGTAGAGCGTTCGCCTCAATTCATCCTTAAGCTTTTTTCGTGCCACGGCATGTCCCTCAAATAACTCCAACAGGTCAATTGGCTTTAATTCCAGCGTTTGATTAATAAGATAAGTGATTGAGCCCTCTTTATTTTGTTGACACTTTCCTTTAGTGATAATTTTGTTTAAGATTTGGTGATACTTATTCATTTCGATTTTTGATTGATTATTCTATTATTTGCAAAAGGTCTCAAACCAAAAAAACACGTACAAAACAACCAGAAGACTTTGTCCTCCGATTATGCTTTGTGCGTATTTAATTTTAAAGTTTGAGACCTTTTGAATTTGGAGGACTTTTTTTTACTTCCCGCCTCCAGGGAACTACGCTTTAAACTATTTCATCATTGATTGATTCTAAGCAATGATTTTCGTCTATTCTATCCAGTTGACGAACCAACCATTTGCCCTTAGGCTTTAGCTTTTCTAAGCGTTGATTTTTCCCCAACGCGCTGGAAAGCGTTTCTCCTTAATTTCAAAATTTATAGCCGTCCGACTCAATTAAAACAGCGTTCCAAAAAGCTCTAAACTCACGATTCGCAAAAATATCCAAGTTTTTAGCGGTGCTTTTGAAATACCCTTTTTTATTTTCTACGTACCAATAATTGACAATTGTCAAGAAGAAAATAAGAACTAAAACAATGATGAATAATATAAATCCCATGTTATTCTGAAAATTTCCAGTCACCTGGTGTTAAACCGTAAATTGTTTTCCCACTCGGTAACAAATTTGTTTGAGTATCGAGCATTAACGCTAATGTCAATTTCTTTCTTTCAATTTCTATACGTGTTAATCTTGAGAAATCATTATTTTCTTCCAAATAGACATTTACCTGATTTATTTACTCATTTGACCAAAAGACTTTTTTAGAAAAATAGGCGTCATAGGTATTTTCTATTGCCTAATCTATAACTAAAAATTCCTCACCATCTATTCTGGATGATTCGGTTTTTCTAACTTCAATTTTTATTATGCCAGTTTTTTCATTTCTTGATCCGTAAATGATAGGTGTTTTTGATTGTATCATTTTAGTAACATTTATATTTTTTTTTAAACTACAATTCTCATTTCACCAGTGGATGTCCAGTAAATTGTTTTTATGGCTAAACCTCCAGCGATTGCAGCTGCGTTATCTGCAAAAATCTTATCCGTAAATAAAACTAAACTGCCAGTTTCATCAATTTCAAATCTTTTTGTTAAAACCTGCATATTAGTTCCTGAAGTGGTTTTTTGTCCAGTCCAAATTTGATAACGACTCTTACCGGTGCCTTTTCCTGTGCCTGCGATATTTATTAAATTCCCTCCATCTAAATTATTAATACCAAGTCCATAATTCTATTGATAATAAATGTCTAAAAAATTACCAGATGCATACATATCACCATTCGGTGCTGCCGCAATGCATCTCCAGTTATTAGAAAAATTCTGATTAACAAAATTTCCTGTGCCTGCTGTTTGCATATAAATAGTAGCCGCTGCTTCAACAGCATACACATTACCGTTTGGCGCCGCCGCGATACCATACCATGTTCGTAATGTTTGACTTAACCCAACAAAATTTCCTGTACCTGCTGTCTGCATGTAAATATCTCCCCCGTTTACCGTAGCATACACATTTCCGTTAGGAGCTACAGTAATATGTTGCCATGCTCTTGAAATTTGACTTAATGCTATAAAATTTCCTGTACCTGCTGTACGCTTATAAATATCTCCCCCGTTTACCGTAGCATATATATCGCCATTCGGCGCTGCCGCAATGCCGAACCATGCTCTTGAAGTTTGATTTAATGCTACAAAATTTCCTGTGCCTGCTGTTTGCATGTAAATGTCTCCTGAGCCAACAACAGCATATACATTGCCGTTTGGCGCAGCAGCAATATCTTGCCAATCTCTTGAAGTTTGTGATAAATCTACAAAATTTGTACTCCCCGAACTCCGCTTAAATATCCCGCCTTGAAATCTGGATACATAAACATCTAGTGAGGGGGTTACAGTAATTCCAAAAAAAGTCAATTGTCCTGTGTTCAAACTGACAAAACCTGTATTTAAAGCATAATTAATAGTTCTCCCTGCTTCAATAGTCAGGTCTTTTCCTAAATTATTACTATCACTCTGCTCAATGCCAAAAACTCGATTGGCTTGTGCTCCTAGTGCAATATCTTTTGTTGAGGGATTTACTGTTCCAATCCCTAAATAAGTGCCATCATCTATAATTCTACTATTTGTACCAGTTGTCGAAGTTCCAAATTTTACTAATCTATTAACCGTTCCACTTAGTTGAGCTACAATATCAGAAGTCATTGCAACAGTACCCGATTTATCAGGCCACATCCAAGTTCTTGAAGCTGTTACAGCACTTGCAAAAAATGAAGTAAATGTGTTTGCTGTATTTCTCAATCCAAACATTCCCGCTAAAAATGTTTTAACTCCTGATACATTTTGTGCTGTGGTCGTATCCATATCAGGAGTAGTAATATTTCCCGTTCCAATTAAGCTATTACCATTGACCGTTTTGATATTCGTAATCTGAACAAATTTTGCTACAGCCCAATCATACAAAGTTTTAATTGCTAATACTTTTGTTGTCGATGTTTTGTCAGCTTCTATATCTGTTGAGAAAGCCAATGTATTCTGTTTTCCGCTAACAACATTAGTCAAAGCATCAACCAGCCCCTTTAAAGTTTTCCCCATTTCAGCGGTCAAGGCTTTCGTAGTTCCGCCTGTTGAAAGATCATTCACCAAGATAGTACTCAGCGAAATCTGCACTGTTTCAATCGCATCGACAAGTTCTTGTACTGTGTCAAGATTTACATTGTCAGAAGCAAGTAGTGCATTGATATTATCTATTAAATCTTTTAAAATTTTACCCTGTCTGGCATCCAATGCTTTTCCTGCAATGCTGTAATCAAGTGCGTTATAACTGTCGGTTTTGATATCGTTAATATTACTAAATTCCAATTCTCCAAGGGCATTGGTGGTCAAGATTTTGTTTGGCTGATTTATTTCTAAATCAGCTACTTTTATTCTGTTGTGATTTGTACTCATTTTTATTGATTATTTTATAGTTGTATGCCTAACTTTTTTATTTTCAAAGTTGATGCCTCACAACTGTTGATTTGACCCTCAAAATAGTAAACCCAAATTCCCTCATTAGAAAAACATACTTAAACTGGATACAATCAAGACTTTTTTTTAAGTTCTAAAGTGCATATTAGAACATAATTGATCTTATATTGTTCTAAAAGTGTATGTTCTCCTAATCTGAGAATTTGGGTTAAATAACTTAAGAAGTTTAATTGTTAGGATGCATTTAATTTCTCACTTTCTGAGAACTTTCTTGTTTTTTCTTCAATTGAAATTCCAAACATTTTTGATAATACAAACGCAAAAGGATCAACAACAAGCGTTAAAAACAATGTTACTTAGTACTTCGCTTCTGGTAATAATAGGTTTGTTGCTACAACATACCCTATAACAATTTTAGTTAATAGGAATTATTCTAAATACCCATTTTGGCGTTGTTTGTGCAATCTGTCCGAATCCAAATTTTGTTTCCATAGAGCGATATTTATTAAAGCCCTCCATCTGTGATTGTCCATAGATTAGGAGAACTTGTTAGTATTGCTCTTCCTGATGTGCTTGCTGATGTGTATTTAGCTGTTCCAAATGTTATTGCCTTACTTGCTAACACTGGTCTAGATGACCAACCGTTGTAGATTGCATCGAGGTTAGCTGTTGAGAATGTAGATTGTGTTTTGCCTAGCATAAAACTAGTGAACGTAGTCACAGCACTCACATTCCATGCTCCTATGTTTTGATCAAAGGAAGTTGCTCCATTAAATGTAGAAGTTAGATTTGTAACTTTAATAGTATTCCATGATCCAATAGGCTGATTAAAAGATGTAGCTCCTTGGAACATGCTTGTCAAAACAACTGTTCCTGTAGTATTTAATGTCCAGTTCTTGATTGCATCAACTCCACCGTTGTTAAACCCAGCAGCTCCAGAGAACATACTCGCAAAAGTAGTTACTTTACTCACATTCCATGCTCCTATGTTTTGATTAAATGTTGATGCACTTGTAAACATAGCAAAAAATGTAGTTACATTTGCAGTGTTCCATGAACTAAGTGGCTGATTAAATGCAGGGGCATTTGCAAAGGTTCCTTGCATATCAGTTACATTAGAAGTGTTCCATCCATTAATATTCTGATTAAAAACAGTAGCAGTAGAAAACGCATTTTTAAGAGAAGTAACACTAGAAGTATTCCAGGAACCAACGGGTTGGTTAAACGCAATTGCACTTTGAAATATACCATTGAATGACACTGGTGCAGTAGTGTTTATTATCCAATTAGCTACATCCGCACTTCCTCCATTGTTGAATGCCCTTGCAGCAAAGAACATACTTGCAAATGTTGTTGACTTTGTTACATTCCATGCTCCTATGTTTTGATTAAAAGAGGCAGCATTAGAAAATGTAGATAGGAATGTAGTAACATTAGATGTGTTCCAATTTCCAATAGGTTGATTAAATGATTGTGCTGTGTTAAATAAGTTTGACATATCTGTAACAGCAATGGTATTCCATGATCCTATAGGCTGATTGAATCCAGATGTTTGTTGGAACATACCTTCCATTGTGATTGGTGATGTGGTATTTAACACCCAATTATTAATGGTAGAGCTTCCTCCATTATTAAATGCATAGGCTTGTTGGAACATATATCTAAAGTTTACTACTTTAGCTACATTCCAAGCTCCTAAGTTTTGATTAAAAGCAGAAGCTCCGCCAAACATATACTCCATACTGGTTACATTACCTGTATTCCAACTTCCTATGTTTTGATTAAAAGCAGAAGCTCCAGAGAACATGTAGAGCATATTTGTAGCAGAACCAGTATTCCAAGAGCCTATTGGTTGATTAAATGTAACATTAGAGCCAAACATGGAGTAGAAGTTAGTTACATGAGATACATCCCAACCAGTTATATTTTGATTGTAACTTATTCCGGAGAACATACCGGACATATTCGTAGCACTAGATGTTATCCAAGCTCCTAAATTTTGTGCAAAAGCGGATGCTCCACTAAACATGTAGGAGAAGTTCTGAACGTTAACTACATTCCAACCACTTATGTTTTGATTGAATGCAGTATTGTTTGAAAACATGTTGCTCATGTCTACAACATTAGCTACATTCCAACCACTTATGTTTTGATTGAATGTTTCACCTAGTCCACCAAACATATATGACATGTTAGTGACAGCACTAACATTCCAAGAAGTTATGTTCATGTTAAATGCTATGTTTTGGAACATTCCGTACATGTTGACTGGTCCGGAAGTCTTAATAATCCAATTGTTAATATTAATACTAGAAGCATTCTTGAATGCACTAGCTTGTTTAAACAAGGTAGAAAAGTCACTAACATTTGATACATTCCACGCTCCTAAATCCTGGTTAAATGCAGAAGCTTGATAAAACATAGAATTAAGAGTAGTGGCGTTAGCCATATTCCATGTTCCAATAGGTTGATTAAATGCACTAGCTTGTTGGAATGTTCCTGTAAAGTCTGTAATTGAACTTACATTTAAAGCACTTATATTTTGATTATATGATGTACATCCTTTAAATGTGCCATTCATGCTAGTAATAGAACTTAAATCCCATTCAGTTATCCTATTTACATTGGTTAATGAAGTACAACCGTTGAACATATCGGCGATACTTGTGATTCCTGTAAAATCTGGTAAGTCAGTAACAGTTGATAGATTTAAATTAGTACATCCATAGAACCAGGCTCCTGTATTTCCCAGTTTTAGGCTTCCCCATTTAGTTATAGATGTTATCTTTGATCTATCTCCTGCATTATTAAACTGCCATCCTTTTATTAAGCCCTTTATTGTTATTGTGTAAGTTCCAGCTATTGCATAGGTATGTGTGGTTCCTACATTATAAGATGTAATATTGCTCTTTGTTGTTCCATCTCCCCAGTCCACTACAAAATTATATGATCCTGTGGAAACTAAAGGTAACTTTATTTGATTAGATGAAGTAGTTCCAGCAACTAATAGATTTGTATTCCATGTTGAAACAAAAGGCTTTTGTTTAAGTGCTCCCATTTCGTAGAATTGGACAGGGTTTTTCATATATGTGTTATTAATATTCTTAATAATTATTTATTGCTAGATAATCTGTTGTACCATAGCTCCAAAGTGTTGCTGTGCTTCCAGCTATCCCATTAAATACCAACGTACCATTTACTGGAACCAAAACTCTTCCAAAACCTTGAACGAATGTAATTGCTCCCGTTCCTACCTTTCCATATGAAGTCGTAACACCCCCATTGCAGGTAATGTTTATCACATTTGATCCGTTATCAATTAAAACATTTTTACCATTTTGCGTCACCCCCGCTGAATCAGCCGTTGCAGTTGTTATGCTAGTAGCTGTAGTAATTATTATTTGATACACACTACTCCCGCCACTTATTGCTATATCCCCAGATCCTAGAAGTGAAGTTCCATTTATAGTTTTAAGATTTGTACCACTGATAAGTGTCGATTGCTTTCCAGCTAAATCAGTGACTAGATTAGTTACTTGACTTTCTGTAATACTTCCTGTTATTGTCGTAGCCGTTCCTGTATCAATAATATCATCTAATGTGGCCAAAGTGCCATTTTTATTCGGGAATTGAAAATATCTCCTTTCTGTAAGCAAACCTGTATTAATACTCGCTGTACCATATCCTGTTGTTGTAATGTTAACTGTACCTGCGGTATAAAAGTTAACTTCTCCTCTTGCAACTTCTAAAAGACTATCTCCGTAAGATGTGTCACCGCTATCAACTACAAACCCTATAGAAGGGTTCGAATGCACATCTACACTGTTAAAAGATGAGTCTTTATTGTAATATCTGAAATCGCCATCAGTTTTAAAATAAAGACCTGCCCCAAAAGTACCTTGTGTATAACCTAAACTTGTAGTATTGCCGGCTGTTAATACTTGATCTACTGTTGGTGTTGTATAACTAGGGATATCATCTAAAGTAGCTAATGTTTTATTATCACCATATCCTGTAGTTATAGGTAAATTTATAGTAGAACCAAATCCTGTACTAACAGGATTTGATCTTAATAAATTTTTATCATTAAAATGAATTCCTTGTGGGTTTAAAGTTGTAACTTCTCCTGAGTTATGATCATAGGAACCTACTCCTGAACTGTCTAAACCTGTAGCTATATTAGGATCAGAATCAGTTGCATATATTCTATGATAATCTACTTCTAATTGGCTACTAGGATAAAAGCTTGATTTAAAAGTAGCTTTATTAAAAGTTTCATTACCTATATTTAATACGTCATCAAGACCTCCAGTAATAAGTAATAAGTTATTACTATAAATAGATGTTATAATACCTTTGCCTTGATTTTGCAGTTCATAAATTTTGATAATATTGCCCCTATCTGTTATTAATATATTTAATTTACTATCTGTTTCCTCTACAGTTCTGTCTTCTTCATCAAATGTTAATATATAATCAATAACATCTTGTTTAGTAAAAGAATCTGGCAAATCTCCAGTATCTACAAACATACGTCTGACAAAGTTATCTTGATTAATATCATCTAAAGTAGCTAAAGTATAAGAGCCTTCGGTTTTGGTTGGTAGAGAAATGCTTATATTTCCTGTAGAACTAGGAGAGAAATTAAGGGCTTGACTGTACGTGCTTCTTGATTGAGTCATCATAGCCTCACCATTTACTGTTGTAAAAGATGCATTAATATTCCCTGTGTCAAAATTTGTAGCTAAAGTTGCTCCAGATTTCACTACTTGTAGAGAACTAGTATAAACTCCATCACTCGTGAAAAACTCTGCAATTCTATCATTTTCTACTCCTGATAGAATATTTACAAATGACAATCCTCCATCAACTTCTGCAGAACTCCCTGCAGTTAATACATTCTGTAAATCTTGTCCCCCCCCTGTAATATCACTAAACTCCAATTCCCCATTTTCATTGGTAATCAAGGTTTTGTTTGGCTCATTTATCTCTAAATCGGCTACTTTTATTCTATTATGATCTGTACTCATTTTTTATATTTTTAATTGGTTTATGATTGGTTGTCTTAATTTTTAATTTGGAACGGAGAATATTTTTTAATCTAAAACAGCCAAATACTTTATTGTTTTGTGTTAAGCTTGTAGAACAGCATAATAAATAGACTAGTAAAAAATGATGTTCTATTTTGAAATGAGAAATGTTAAAACTAAAATGGAGAATAGAGAAGGCTAAGTTTTTTAGTTTTAGATGGATAATAATTTCCAATAACAGCTTTAAGGAATCAACTCAGAATTGATTGATAAATTTGTGATTCCTTAAAGCTGTTGATACTATTTATAGAAATCTATTGTTTTACAATTTCTCCTGATTCAATATTAAATCTAATATCTCCATACTCTCCTTTGATTTCTTTTTCTACCTCAGAAATGCTTTGTTTAGAAAAGTATTGAAATCCTGTAATTTCTTTAATTGCTCCGCACTGATTTTTTGAGTTTCCTCTTTTTTCATTTTTTATATTTTTAGTGTTTTTATTTCGGCTGAAAATTGCAATCTATTTGATATTTCAATTAAAATTGACATTCTAGATATACTTCTGCTGTAGATAATGTGGGTCTACTATTTGTTGTAGGTTCTAAATCATCTCTGTCACCATTCGATATAAGGAAAAAATTATAGGCTTGCTCAGAATCTAGCAGATCCAGCTGCGCTGAAGTTAGCAGTATTTCATTATAAGAAGTTGAATTGCTTGGAACAGTAACATTACCTATAAACGAAGCTTCATTCCAGTCATCCCAATCAGTAAGTTGAAGTGTTTGACTTACCGGAATTTTAGTATTTGATGCAAATAGGTTAAAAGTTAATGACGAACCAACAGTATTTGCACTGAATTTAAATTTTATTTTAGCAGATTGAGGTCTAACTGTCACCGAAGATGTATCTATAATACCTCTATATCTATTAAGATAAAAAGTAGCACCATTTGTGCCTGCTCCCAAAACATTGTTAGAAGTATATTGAAAATCAGCAGAAGTAGCAGATTTACAATCTCCCCATGATGAAGCCTGTTTTTCAAAAATTACTGATGTAGCAGTTGTTAACGATAAAAGACTTGATAATGTAGTAACACTAACAGTATTGCTATTACTTGAATTTCCTGCAGCATCTTTTGCTTTTACGTAAAAACCATAGGTTGTATTTCCTGAGAGCCCAATAACAGAATAATCAAGAATATTTGATGCGGTAGAATCCAATAGAACTCCATCCCTATATATATCATAACCTGTGACACCCAAGTTATTTGTAGACGAGGTCCAAGATAATGTTAGTGTAGTGGGGGTAACCAAAGAATAAGATAGTGATGGAGTAGATGGAGGTGTAGAATCAAGTTCACATGTCCCTAAATTATTGGCGTATGCCTGTCCATTGGCATTCAGCCATGAATCGGTCTGCATATTGGCATCAGCAATACTTATAGAAGAGACAAAATGATTTGCATCAGCGGTAAGCGTAACTGAACTTCCAACAGTTTCTGCTGAACAATCATTTTTTGCTACAGTTAATGTTCTTGTGGTATTATAGTATTCTGTTGCTTCTTCATCTGGATTATATTGCTCTAGTAAAGCAAAAGGTTTATATTCTGTATTTCCTTCCATACTTTTATTTTAATAAGTGATTATGATTTGTTCTGCCTGACTTAATATCTCTTTTTAAATGATTATAGCCAGCGGCATGGGGTAAAATGCCATCAGTGTTTTTATTTTATTTTTGACTGGCATTCTAAATTGTTTTTTGCCAAAAAACTAGATATCACAAAAACAGCTTCAACTCATTATCAACCTAAATCTATAAGCCGTCCTCATGGCTGGACTGTAAATGTTTGTGTTTAGTTTGAGAATCTGTAAGGTTTAAAAGGAACCACACCTGATCGGCTGATAAATTTGTGGTTCCTGGCGGCAATTGTAAAAATGTTTTTGATACGGTTATTGCTCTTATTGCTTTACAATTTCTCCTGTTTCAATATGAACCCTTACATCTCCAAACTCTTCTTTGATTTCTTTTTCCAATTCAGTAACTTTTTGTTGCTGAACTGCAATCTGGCTAAGAACATCTGTTTTTTTAAATTCGTATTGAATAGACAGTTCTCCTAATGACATTCTGGCTTTATCCATGAAAGCATTAAAATCCTGTAATTTTTTTAATTGTTCTGGGCTGATCTTTTTTGTTTCTTCTTTTTTAATTTCGACTGTTTCCATTTTTTATTTTTTACGTTTTAAATTTATTTTTTGTCAGATGGTGTGTTAAATATTTGACTTACACTATTTGGAGTTATAATGCTCTGGTTTTTATATGAAGTTTTATGTTTTGAGTTACATTTCCAGTTTCTTCAAGATATAGAAAGAAAGAACTGGCTGATATTTTTTTCCATATAACAGGAAGCATATCATTATCATTTTCCATATTCCCTAAACTTTCTACGTTTATCATAACCTCATAATTCAAATCTGGATAAGGATTATCTATTGTTACAGTAATAATTTCGCCACCAGGAGTAGTCGTAGTTAATATCGCGGTATTTATATCACCTGTTGTAGAATAAGAATAATTTGCAGAATGAACATTCACATCTCCAATAAGGATAGTCCCTTTGTTTAAATACGGATTTACTATAGAATCAATATATTGTTTAGTCACTAAACTTCTTGCCACAAAATTAGATTCATAATCACCAGCATACTCTAAGCCTCTATTATTTAAAGTATCTTTAAATTCTGCTCTATCTGATTGAAAACCTAATTTTAAATCTTTATTTTCAGATGACTTAACTAAACCAATAATAGCAAACTCATCATTTGGGACAGGTTCAAGATTTGTACCTATCAAAAGCTGTCCTGAAACCCATTCTCCATTGCCGGGTATAACAGAAAAAGAACCATCAGCTTTCATAGCTAACTGAACCGTATCTATAAAAGGATCTGTGTCAACAACATCCTGCAGGCCTTGCAAAGTAGGTTCAAGAGTGATATCAGTACCGCCAGGAACTGGTCCTAAATTTTTATACCAATAATCAATTTCTATATTTCTATTGATTACTTCCGAAGAAAATGTAATTACTGCTGTATCATAATTTATGGTATAATCTTCTCCTTCAAGCATTAATTGACCATTTTTAAATAGCTTAACACTATGTTCAATTGGAAATTTTATTAATGGTAATATTGTGCCTGAAAAGCCATCAATATGTTCTTTATAAGGCATGTAGCAATTTCCTGTGATAATTCCCAAATTTTGCAGGCCAGTGCGCAAAAGTGCAGGTGTTACATAATGCTGGTTATCTGTTCCTGTTTCGACCATTTGAAAATCAGCCTTATCTTCGTCTTTATGAACGAAACTATCAAAAATTTCTACGAAGTCGCTTTGCGATGGAATATCTCCGTTTTGGAATTTAGTGCCAATGTCAGTTCTGTTTGTTGCCATGTTATTTTAATTTTATTTTCTTGCTATAAGTGTTTATTTGTCAGATTGTTTTGCATACCAATGAATGATTCCATTGATATGTATTTAGATTTAAAGGGTTAGGATTTTTTCCTCACTGCTAAACATTCCTGAAGAGTTCACTGAAAGGACTTTGAAGTGATGGTAAATTCTTTCATTATCAGCTGTCTTAATCACTAATTCATCAGTATATGCCGGAACATCATCAAGAGGCAACACTACGATACTTTCGTTAGAAACTATCTCATGAATTTTTTCCCAGTTTCCTTGATTATTCATTTTGTAAAGAATATATGTACCATTATGAACTGTTTTTTCCCAATTGAAAATAACTGGTTTCAGTATTGATCCATTAGGTTCTGTTGGAACCCCTGTAGCTTCCAATACTGGTGATTCAGGCGAAATATTATCAGCAATTACTGTAGCAGTAATTTTGGATGGTTGAGAAGGCGTGTAATCAATATTGATTATTGAGTCATCAGAACCGGGTTCAGCATATTCAATTTCTCTCGATACGGTAATCCTGTAAAAAATCCCATCTCCAAAAGGAACATGTTCCAGATCTTCAAACTCATCGTAAACTGTCCAGACCTTATCAAAATCAGCAGATAAAGTGTCTTCACTTATTAGAATTTCCTTGACAGCTTTCATGGTTCTTATCGACTGTGCATCAAGCATTGTTGCAGCTCGATAGATGTTTATTTTTCGAATATTGTACTCTGGCTGATACGCGTTTAATTCGATTTGAACAGCAGGTTTGATTCCTAAAACCTTATTTTCTAAAACTGGCATGATTCGCTTAATTTCAGGTGTCTGAGGCGGATTTGAAGGGACCAATTTTACAGGTCCTAAAAAGGGACTGAATTCACTAAAATTCATCTTGATATCCATTTCACGTACACCATAGAAATAAATATTCTGAGAATTTCCATCAAGATTAAAATCGGTAAACTGGGTTTTGTTTACTGCTTCATTGGTGATTTTCATCATTGGCGCAATATCAAAATCAGGATCAGTTGGTTTTAAAATGTGACCGCTTTTATCTTTAATTGTTTGTTTTTTATTGATTGGCATGTAATCATTGTCATTAATATAATCATAAATAACAGGCACTTCTGTAAGAGGTACAAATGCAGTATGAATTGCCTGCTCAATAAAATGGATTGCTAATAAATTCTTTTGAACACCATGTTTTACATCTATAATGACGTCATTTAGCGATGCTAATGAAATAATTTTTGGTGCTTGCAGGTCTGGATGCTCTGCATGAGACAAGTTATGCCAATCGATAAATTCATTAATTGCTGCAATAAGTTCTGTATTGTCCGGAACAGGAAAACGAAATTTCAATAACGAATCCCCTTCTGTAGGATATTCTTCATAGTAAATTGGAATTCTTGGTACTGAGGGATTTGGCTGGTGATCAAGATCAAGTTCATCACTAGGATTTAAAATTTTATTGGCAGCTAATAAGCCATCAAAATCTAATAGATTTCCCCATCTGCTTCCAAAATAAGTCTCATTATTTCCTCCAAGTTTTTTTAGCTCTTCACGAATGATATTGATTGTCTCTCTCTTATATAAAACACTTAGTAAGGCCTCATCACTGGCCCTATAATGCAATATACCATAGGGTTTACGATTATCTTTGTTATCGTATAGAGTAGTAAAAGTATAGGTAGAGCGGTTATAGAAATCTGGGCGTGTAGCATATAAACTTCCTTTCACTTCTTTAGGTTTTACTGGCTCTTCAATTTTCATAGAATACATCGGATTTGGTACGCTAATTTTCGAATCATAACCCAATGGCATATTCGAATAACCTATCATATCGGAGTGAGTGCTAATTCCAAAAATGGAATAATGAGTACTTTCTCCTTCTTTTGGCAGAATATTTTCTGAAGTAATTCCGTATGCAGGATTGGCAAAAAGATATACTTTATAACTTGGATAATAGTTTACTTTTTGATTTCCTATTATAATTTCGTCATAATCATCATCCATGGTTTGATTGATGTAATCACCTAATTTGAAGTTGGGATCATTTACATATAAAACTAAATTTCCTGTCTCTCCAATGTTTTCTGTTCGAACAACTTTAAATTCTTTTCTGGTTTTTACCGGAATTGTACTTCCTGCTTTGACGGAACTTTTTGTAAATAATCGAATAATACCATTAAACCATTCTATAGAATTTTCGATGTTCTGCCCTTTATACTGCGGATGCTGCGGTAAGTTATAGTTTGGAAAAATTATTTTGTATAATCCAAGGTGTTTCTTTTGTCCTTCCGGTAATTTAGTTGGATTGCCTTCGGAATTTAATACATATTTCCCCGTAGCATCCATTTCGAAACTATTTTCCAAGAATCTTTCGATTGTTGCATTTTCCCAGATTCCTCTTGTTTTTTCTATTTGTAATTTTTCAATTCCTTGACTGTCTATTTGTTTAATAGTTTCTCTATGGACCGTTTTTAGAGCAGTAGGATATTCTACTTGAAAATTGAGAGCCCCCGACGGATTCCAATTGGTTGTGGTTAACATGTTTTCTACCAAAGTACATAAACGGTTTTCAGGTATTTTGATGTCTTTAATTTGTTCAGAATTAACAGTAGCATTTCCATCAGAAATGATACTCTCAACCACTTCTTTATTGATTACTTTAACTTCAACCTGATTATTTACAATATCAACCTCATGAATAATATAATTTTGATCTCCAATAGTTAAAATTCCTCCAACAAATCGGTCTTTATTATCTAATGCTATTGTTGGATTAATTATTTCACCAGTACTAAGAATGGTATAGCTTCCGATTTTAACAACCGACATCAGGCCGTTTGTCTGATCATTTTCAATACCAATAATTTTGGCATATTCTATCTGCGGAAGACTATTCCTGTAATAGAGTTTAAAATAATCGGCAAATATTTCCTCATTATCTGGATAGATAGTATGAGGCATTAGAGCATCTTCTTGAGTCATGCCATCTGGAATGCTGTAACTTAATAACTCCTGCGCAGAGTAGTATTCAAAAAGAATTCTTATAAATGTTTTATCAGTATTAGTAATGGCATTATAACGTCCTTGTTCCGTTTGTGATGTAAACATCAAAGGATTTTCTTTGGTAATCAAATGTGTATTAATACTACTAGGCGGCATTAGAGTATTAGCAGGCTGAATTTTTGATTTAATACTTTTTTGTCGGCCTGTTGATGCCCTTGAAAAAATATTGATACCGTACCCTTGATAGATGTAGTTATATTCTCCTACTTGTTCCTGACGAACATTTAAGAATGATTTTCCTGATTCGGGAATAATTATCGGAGCTGGCTCATAGTAAGATTCGATTAAATCTTTGTTGACATTTTTATATTCTGAATCGAAAGCCAGTTCTGGTTTTACCCAGTTTGGATGTAATTCTTCAATTTTATAATCAACCCCCAGATAAATTGGGAAAGTAAAAGTACTTCCGTCGTATTCTATTGATGAATCAAAGAAAGCAGTATTTGCACTGTAATCCATGATTTCGTCCATAAACAAACTCACGTATCTTTTCTTTCCGTCAAAGCTGTATCCGTTTGCATCTGTGATTTTTGCCGGTTCATTTTCTTCAGAACCAATATTTAATCCTGGTACAATTTTACTTAACTGTACAGGCAGAGGCAGACGTTCTGTTTCTATAGAAGTTGGAATACTCATAGAAAGATGCTGAATTTCTTTTATTCCTTCACCATCATTTAAATCGCCTTGATTTATATATTCTGTTAGATAAACAAATTCTCCCGATAGAACCGCATCATCAATATCAATACAGCCTAACCCCAGCATACGGGCAATATGATAGTCATTTGCAGCTATGTTTAATAGATCCAGATTTGATATTTCAGATGTGTTTTCAAATATTTGTCCATCTTCACCAGGTACACTATCTCCAAAATTTATTGTTTCGTTAGCTTTAGGATTTAATGGATCATTGCTTAATTCAAGATATTTTTTAACTACTTCTTTTATATTCCTATCATTATCATTTGTATCTCGTTTCCATTTATTTTTATAATTGTTAATATTTACATACTCACCATCATTGAATTTCAGCCATTTTCCATGAACAGCATTTAGTTTTGGCTCCAATTGTTCAAATACTTTGTTATCATCAAGATTTAGGGCATATTTTCCTTTCAGATCCCAAATTCCAGTGCTGTCTGCATGCTGAATAAAATCTGAATAAAATTCAAAATGGATTCCGTTTAATAGACAATTACTCGCTTTGAATCGGATGCTTCTGCCATTTTCTGCAACTACACGAACAGTATTTAGCTGAGCTGCAGAATATGTTTTGCGGTTGGTAACTCTTTTTGCTGCCAAAAGGGTATTTTCAGCCACAGATAAAGTTTCTAACCGAACAACACTTGAATTGTTTATCTGACCAAAGTTTAATTCTGCGGCAAAAAATAATTCGTTTTTGTTTTCAATTTCAATCAGATTGTTTCCGTAAGCCTCAATAAAATCAGAAGGATTTGTTAAAGGATTAATATCAATTTTGACGGATAAATACTTTGATCTGTTTTTAAAATAAACATAAATTGACCTTTCAGAGTTACCGGTTTTGTAAATCCATAATGCATTGTTATTGTCCACTAAATCTGGACTTTGATTTAAATCTAAATTATGGCTGACTTTAGTGACTTTAGTGTAGGGGGCTCTATATACTTTTACAAAATCGTCAGGTTTATTAAAATTAAATTTTTCGCCCGTAAACGAGTCTCCTTTAGGGAGATGTTTCTCTCCTAATTCGCCAGCTAATAACCAGCGGAGATGAATTCCTTTTGTACTATCGATTCCTTTTGAACCTGCAGCCGTAATTTGCAAACTAGACGATTGCAATGCTGTTTTATCAGATGTAATCCCAACAACATGTAATTCTTTTATAACATTAAAACTGATAGCTGTTCCACTAGGATTACTAACGTTTCTTAAAACAACAGGAGCTATATAATTTCCAAGAAACAATGGTGTTCCATCAACTCTAATCAGAACTTCCAGCTGAGATGATGCAGGTATGGTAACGGTTTCTTTAAGTTTAAAAACCAAGCCATTCATGCTGCTGGCATTATGAATTCTTGTTCCGGCAGTTAAAGTCAGTGCTATGCGGCTTTTATTTCTAAGTACTAAAGATCCAGCATCCTGATGAACTGCTTTTCCCTTATTGAAAATTGGATAAACCAATTTATTTTCAATAATACGAACATTCGCAACGCAGCCTATTTGAGCAGCAGACAGATCACTGTTCAGCTGGTTTAGCTCTGATCCTAATGTACTAAAGTCGGGAACTCTTATGTAATCTGTATTTAGAATAGAGAGACCGCAGCTTTTTAAGACAGGATTTTTTTCTAAGTAAAAAGTCAGCGGTGTTACCAATTCAGTAACATTACTTTCAGTACTCGTTACACCATACACAAAAACATGTGATTTTAGATTTAGGCTGCTGTATAAATCTTTAAGTACAGAGGTGTTATTTACTTGTAAACCATCGGTAACAATTACAGTAATATCCGGAATTACCGTAAGATTATTGACGGCTTCTAAGCCTGATGCCCAAAAATCCGATTGCGGGCTGACTGTTCTGGAACCGTATGCATTGATCCAATCTAAAAATTCCTGCTGATTGTTTGAAATTCTTTTTTGAATAATATGATCCGTTCTTGTATCAGTATCACCATTGGACATTCCTATTAAAGAAAGCGTTATATTACTCTGAACTTGAGAATTGATAAATGAAGTCAGCCCTTCCCGTATCTGCTGTGCTTCGTTTTCGCTAATCGAACCTGATTCATCGACGGCGATAGCGATGTATGTTTCGCAACCAGAGAATTGGCTTTCTTGTAGATTTATAGAACTCATTATTTATTGTTTTTTAAAGATTTATATTTTCAATAGGTAGTATTACCGGTTGACCAACACGAACTGTTAATGAAGTAGAATTAGCATCAATTGTTCCGTTATTATTCCATATTCTGTATTCAAATCTGATGTTTAAATTAGCAGCAGTAATTTTTTTATTTTCAGGCATAATTAGAACTTGAGAATAATCTTTAGAATGCAGGACTTTGTAATCTGGGTTTTTAGTAAATGTCACGACATCTATTCCGTTTACTGTTTCGATATCAGGAACTCCCACGATAATGGTATCTTTAATTTCATCCAAAGGCATTTTTGGAATATTAAACGGTTCTGGGTTACGAATTAAAAGAGCAACGACATCACCAGTAGCTGTATCAACAATACGATTGATTTCAGTTGTCTGTGCCGGATTAAGCGGAGATAATTTTAAGACACCCTCAATTGCATGATCAAATGGATGCTGGTATTGTGCCCTAATAGAATCGCTTAATACATTTTCATTTGTTGAAGCTGAAACTAAATGGTATAAGGCATTAATCTGCTCCTCAGTTAAATTAAGTTCAACATCAAACAAAGCTTTGCGCTGCTCAGTTTCATCTATTATAAAACTTTGTACTTGCTCCGCAAAATTTCTGTAACGAGAGGTTTGAAACCCGAACTGATGCACTAATACATTTTCACTTTTCTCTTCAATTTTATTTTGGTTATCATCAAAATAATTATTTACTAAAACTGTATATAATTTTGAAGGTTTTAAATCTGTCAATGTTACTGTATAACCATATGATTTTGGTTTTATAAGCTCTGGTTTTGTATAATTACATTTTATTATAGACGAATCATCTATTATTGCTTCGATAAAATTGTTTATCAATTGCACACCAAGAGGAACTCGAGGATCATTATCAGCCACCCATGGTATATCGCTTTCTTCTGCCTTAGGATACTTAGTGGTAGTTGCAGGCAGCGGATACGGAATAAGTTCATCATTTAGAGGATCTTTAATAATAAGGTTTAGAACCCCTTTGATTTCTGGTCTGCTTCCATACTGATTCCAATCCTTAAGCATGTGATATACGTATGGATTTGTAAAAAACAGCGATACTTTACATTGTTCATTTCCATAAAATGCGGGTTTAGATTGTAATAAACTTCCATCTGCATTAGGATAAGAACGGTTGTAATCTATATACTGTCTTAGAGAGGCCAATGGTGATTTTGATAAATCTCCTAGTTCATTTTGTGGAAGATTGAGCAACTCTTTAAGTTTTTCTGATGGTTCAGGAATAGGGTAGTGACCAACTGGTCCCAATGTTTTGAATCCATAATAATATTTAAATTGTGTTTCTTTTGTGTCATCCACAGTGTCCAGTAAAGTAAAATCTAAACAGTAAGCTGTATTTGGTCTCCAAATAGGCTGCACTGTGTTTTGAACAGCTGCAATCATTGCAGCTTTGTCTTTTTCTACAGCTGCTATACCAGGTATGTTAAAATTGTGGATGTAACTTTCTTTGCTTAACCATTTTATACTTTGCACATAAGTAGTGTAATCTAATTCTTCATTATTGTCAGGGTTTCCGCCATTAGAGCAGATAACATCATTAACAGTGATTAAATTTGAATACTTAACTGTTTTTTTATACTCTAATGGAGCAGGTATACTAAGTTCTGTGATACTAGCAGATGAACCAGTTAACGTTGAACTAGATGGAATTACTGTGACAGCTGTTACGGGATGTAGTGAACAGTTATCAAATTGATCATTAAATAATGAGAAGTAAACACCTTTTTCATCTTTCTTGGATGAAAGCATTAGAATTTCATTTCCCGATGGCTCATTTTGAACATGAATAATAGAACCTTTATCTGTTGCACTTCCTCTTTCGATTAATCGTGTAAGCACTAATGAAGCATTGAATACAAACAAATAATGGTCATTATAAGCAACAATAGAATTGTCGTTTAAAGTGTTATTTGATAAATAAACAGCCGAATCAAAAATAGTACCATGCTTGACAACGTTAACGTTAGCAACGTTAATTTGAGCCAATCCGAACTTGCCATCTGCCATTTTAGTTGTAATCAAGATTTTACCATTTGCAATTACTGCATCCGTAATTTCTGCTATTGATGCATCAGAAACGACTTTAGTATCTCCAAAAGTTATTGTTTTAGTTTCTGTACTGATACTAAAACTGATGATTTTTTTATCTTTTGTAATCAGGCTGAATTCAGTCTCATTATGCTTAAGCACTTTAATTGCCGTTTCATTGATTTTGACACTGCGAATGATTGAACGATTACTACCGTTAACCCAATTGATTTGAGTTCCGTTAGTTAATGTATTGATCCAGAGCAGTTCATTGTATGCCAATGGCAATAACTTGTTAAAGCTTAAAGAATATGTATTTGGGTATTGTAAACCAAAGATTTGATTTAGCTCTGAATCAAGTTCAATAATTGCCGTTGAGGCAGCAGGACTCTGACAGCCTACTATAAAATCATAGTTAATAACTGCTTCTCCAATTCCTTTGCATTGTTTAGCATCCATTGCTTGAGTAAGCAGTAAATTGCCGTTTACTGTTTGTATCGAAGTCACTTTACCGTCTAATAAACGCTCTCTTAACAGGTTTCCTTTAGCGTCAATTTGCACGATAGCCGTAGTGTTTGGCTGCGGATGGAATGAAATAAGATACGAATCATCATATTTGAAGATTTTATTAAATTCATAAACAGTTTTTCCGCTGTAACCATAAAAACGTGTGAAACTAAGAGCATTTGGTGTTCCAGCAGGAGTATCATTACCAGCAGCAGTTTTTAATAGTGCCAATTCGGCTAATAACAGATTGTATTGTGATACATTACTTGGAACTGACATAGAGAATTCTCCATTTTCAGCAGTATATGTATTGTCAAATAGTGCCGCTATTTCGTTCTTGATTTGTTTGATGCGTTCTGCATTTGCCGCTACGGGAGTAATTACAATTTTATCTATTTTAGTTTTTAAAGCCGGATCGCTTTCCGGATCAAATAAGGTTATAGGATTTAGCAGTTCTGTTTTAGTATACGTTAACTCCTCTAAAGCTGTGGAATCAGAATCAGCTGTTTTTTTCAACAAGATTTTTTCATAAGTTACAGCCTTTTTATTTTTTTCTGTAACGGCACTGTAGGCTCTTATTTTTACTTCTTTTGCATGAGTAGTAAGGTTTAAAATTGGTTCAACAGCCGATTCAGGGAATATAATTTCTAACTCATTATAGTTTTTGAATGATAATGACCTATTGTATCCAAATGGATTGCTCTCTCCGGTAATACTCATGAAATCGCCGCCCACAAGTTTATTGTCGACAATTTCTGGAGCGTCACCTATGAGTTTGAAAAACAGTCCATTAATTTTATCCGCCTCATATTGAGTTGGCACATAGAAACGTTTTCCAATATCTTTATTAAGAAAATCGGTATGTTCCGATTCTGTTTTTACTGATGTGCAGAATAATTTAGATGGCGTAATTCCGTATTGTTCCGGAATATGCCAGCCAGGTTCTCCACCGCTTAAAAATGAAAACGGATTAGTTGCTAATACACGAATGCTGTCATATTGATCAATTGTTTTTTGCCATTGTGCCCATGGTAATTTTTTCAGTTCATCGGTTCTTTCTATATCTTTTACGACTGCTTCAAAAGGATGGTATGCTTCCCAAGAACTGCCATTCCATGATTTTATGTCAATTGATTTAATAGAGTACTGGTGTTTTACCTGACGGAGTTTTCTGCCGCCTGCAGTACTTACTGGAGGCATCATATCGGTATAATTTTTTGCTTCGCCTGTATACCCTCCAATTTTTTGAGCTAAATCCGGATCTGGTAATACCCCTTTAGCCATTTTAATATCGATAAAAGTGTCCAGCGGAATTACTTTCGTAATTGCGGTTGCATCTTCAGGGAGAGCATTAAAATAATTAAGCGGGAATGCCTGATTCGTAAGCATGTGCACTCCTTTTACCGATTCTGATGTTCTGTCATCTTCCCCGTCTCCAAATGTTCCTTGAGGTAGCGGGCTGTATGGAGTATAATCTATAACTCTGTTGATATCCCATTGCAGCTCTATTGTGAAATTTTTTCGTACTTTGACAAAGCCAATTTTTACACGTACGCTTAAATCTAATTTAGCATAAATCAAAAAGGGTTTAAAGGACTCAACCGAGAATATGGTATCTAAAACAATTTCGACATTTACAATCCAAATCTTAATTTGAATGCCTCCGCCAGCACTCATATAACCACCCATTTGAGGGCGTTTGAAAGAGATTTTACCTCCTAATTCGATATAAGCCCATAAACGCACTTTTGCTGGGCCGAAACTTTTTTCCAGTTTAAAATCTAATCTGGCACCGGCTTCGATTCCTTGTGCAGAAAGCATAATAAATGATTTGGCTGTAAATAACGTTAATACTCTCGCCGTAATAGGATCCTTTCTTGATCCTAAATTTACATACCATGGTTTTTGATTTTTAAAGAAAAACCCTGATTCTAATAAAGCATGAAGCTGGAATATTTGTCCACTATCTTTAGGAATGCTAAAATCTGCTCCGGCAGCTAATTCTAATGAATCGTCTCCAAAAGCGACCATGGCAAAGAATGGAGGATTACTTGGATCATCTTCGATAAGGCCTAATCGTCCGGCAATAACGTTTAATCCAGCTTCAATGTAAAATAAGGTTGGCAATGATAACAGCATCATGGCTCGCAGTGACAATACATGCCCACCATCTGCAGTAGTCCCGAATGTCGCTCCCGCACCAATCGAAAAAGGAGAGTTATATTCTAATGAATCTGGCGGTCCACTGAATTTTTTTATATTAATACCGGGTTTTGGATGTTTGTAAAATTCGTACCAAGAGTCGTCTGTGGTTAATCCTACAGCTTTTTTGGTTGCCACATATCTAAATCCTAACAGTCCTCTAAAAGCAGAAATTGATATAAAACCAAGCGGAATAGGGGTAGGCAATTCAATATGAGCGTCGACTATAAAGGCAGGGTATTTTGGCATAAAACGCATTCCAACACCGCCGGATATTTTTGCTTTTGGCAGTTTTAATGAAACCTCTCCAGTAAATTCTTTTGATGTGCCTGGTTTTGGTAACGATAGCATACCGTGAATAATAGCCAATGTTTGCTCGGTTGCTTTTTTTGTCGTGTCTCCAGTTGTTCCTCCAGCTGTGATTTTGGGTTTTGGCGGGGCTGGAATAATCAAATCTATTTCGATAGTTTGAATATGTAAAAACGAATCATGAGGACGGCGATCAGCTTCAGGAGTATCAGCTTCATTATTATCATCGACTGTATAATAATATTTAACTCCTTCTCCACGAGCATCTAACCCCAGCGGGTTTATACTGATGGCACCATCAAATCCCCAGTAATTGTATTTGCGTAATTTTCCGTCTTTGGTGATTTGAGTAGAACCAAAATGAATATTAGACACCCCCATCTTAACCACCCCAAGATCTAAAGTAACAGCAATAGGCAAGGGGATATCACCACCTTCCAATTCTATACTTCCATCACTATAAATACGAAGTTTATCAAGGATGATTTTTTGGTCTTTTAGTAAATTTTTCATTGTTTCGTTGGTAAACGAAATTTCGCAGGATGTCCCTATATAGAAATCATCGTCTTGTTTACCTAATTCAATGCTGTTAAATTTAAAATCTACCACGTCAAGCAAGTTGGCTTCAATCTCACTTCCTTTTGCAAATGAAGCGGTAAGGTTGAAATCACCATCTTCATACAGATGCCCATCAACACCTATTTGTAAAGGTCCTGTTTTGGCTTTGTTTTTGAATTTTGGAATCTCTAATAATCCTTTTATATTAGAACCAACAACTTTGTTTTGTTTAAAGGAAATATCAAATTTATTGAAACCAACTTTGAAACCGTTTTCGGCTGAACCGATAGTTTTCCAAAGAGTATTTTCAATAAGCTGTGATAAAAAGATTTGATATTCTTGGGCAGTATTAAAAGTATAAATTGTATTAGCGCTTATTGTTGCAGCTATTAAATTTTCTTTAGTCTTTAGTGCTAATGGATATTTAAAGGCATACGGCAGTTTAGCTGTGTTTAATTTCTGTAAAAAGGTTATTAAATCAGCATAATCAGCAATTTCTTTTTCTTCGACAACACCGCTTTCTTCGTTCTTTTCGAACATAGTGACTGGATAGATGAAATCGAACTTATCATTGAAATAATTAAAAGTACCGCCCGTAGTCACAGGAACCGTTTCCAGATAAATATTTCCGGACAATCCGCCTGTTCCCACCAATAGATCCGAAGCACCAAGTTTTAAAGTAGTGGCAGTACTTCCTACGGTTTCGGTATCATCATGAAACCATTTTGAAGGTAAGGTTACCGATACGGCACGGGCATACGCTCCGACAAAATCATTAGGTCTGCCATCGGCATCGGCTTCAGCAATATTTGTTTTTTTGCTTAAATCCAGTTTTAAATTATCTAACTGAAGAATTAATCCAGTGCTGCCAATCATGGCATAAGGGGAAGGCATTAAAGAACCTCCCATTTCCAACTGGTATCCAATTCCGGCTTCTGTATCAGCATACAATTGTGCTTCAGCAAAAACAAATATCGATTTGGCATCTGGGTTGGTGTCAAAAACGCCACCAGTTTTAGTAACGGGTTTTAAAATATTTTGAGGAAACTCAATACCAGCACTCAAGGCTAGGGTAGCTTTGGCTTTTGGTGTAATGATTCTTCTGATATGAGCTTCAATGCCATCGGGAACGATGATATTATAAAATTCCTGCAGGCGTTGTTTGGTTTGGCCTAAATCAGACTTCAAAATATAAACTGCAAACAAAAGTAACGGAATCGATTTTGTGATTTTAGGATTGTTTTGGATCAGCGTAACAACACTTCCGATTGACTGTTCTACTCCAACAGGGAATTCTAACTCCTGATAGTCTGGTGTTTGAGTAATCGCATACAAATCATTAATATCAGTTAAAAGCTGTTCGTATTTTGTAATGGCATCAGCAGCTTCTACAAAAATATTAAGTATGTGAGCGATTACCTGCTCTTCGCTGATACGGAAAACCTGCAGTCCTACCGAATAGAAATCTTCGGGAGAAAACGAAAAACTGGCGGAGCTGAACGTTTTTAAAAACGCTAAAATCTCCCATTGATATTCCAGTGTGATAGGAAACGATGATATACTCGAATCCCCGCCGGTAATGTCTGGATTAAGCACCAGAGCCAAGTCAAAAGGCAAAGGAACAGCCAGTTTTTTGCTCGTTACAATATCAAGGCTGTAAAAGGCTGAGTCACCGCGATACCCTTTAGAGTATTGCAGGTTTTTATAATGAATGTTGTCAAAAACGGAGTTTAATCCATCTTGAACAAATGACAAAAACTCTGGTAAATCATCTACAGTAATTACCTCAGATAAGCGCGGGTAATATCTTGCTGTAGGAATTGGAACCGCTGGAATTGGATTAGTTGGCATATTCTATTTTTTTGACTTTAATTTCTGTTCGTATTTTAAATGATTATTTGGGCAGTTATAACCAATCTGCGTAATCAAATAATTAATCAATTATTCGGGCTTATATAATAGTTTCAAAAAGGGGATTCTAATAGCGTTTTTTCCTTTTGATAGAGCAAAGATTAGCCTAAAATTATGGTTTTAAAAATTTGTGCATAGTGGTTTAACAGGGATGTTCTATGACTTTACAGGGTTGTAAAGTAAGTGGATAACGTATAAGTTTTGGCAGTTGAAAAAAGCCAATAAAAGGTTAGGAAAACTTATGGTTTTAAGTTTCCATTTGAGTGTAGAATGTAATTTTTTGGGTTTGTCAGATCGTGATTTTCTGTCTTTAGAATGACAGTTCTTTTATGATCGTTTGTGTCAGTTTTTTTACTGAAAATGTAGTTTTAAAAACAGCTCAAAGAATTTGGTCTTTGAGCTGTTTTTTTTTAGGGTGTATTGTTTTGCGTTCACGAATATGAAGTTCTTACCAACTAAGAATTTTACTGAAGTTAATTTCTTTAATAAGGCAACTTATTTCATTTGAATTTCAAAAAGGATTTAAACCTTCTTTAATTCTTAATATCCTTTTTTCTGACAAACTCTTAATTGTATTAGTTGTTTTTCTTATCCAATCATTACCTGTTCTAAATGGATGAGCCTCATAAATGGCTGGGTTATCACCTTCATCTAAATAAATAAACATAAAATCATTATATAAATCAAAAGCATAAAATGGTCTATCAATAACTCTATTGGTTTCTTGCAAATCTTCGCGAACCCATTCTTGCACTTCTTGTTGTGTATCATGTATATTGTAGTCAAAAACATGACAATATTCTCCTGCTAATGATAGCAATTCTTTTAAAACTTTTGGGAATGTATTACCATTGTTGTATAATTGCTCTAACTGAGCAATTTGCTCTTCGGAAATTCCACGAATTGAAAAATTTCTGGTTTTCCCATAATAAATTGGATTATCTCTTAACTGTATTAAATATTGAATATTCATTTTTTATGGATATAAAGTTTCTACTAATGTTGAATAATTTTTTGCGTCTTGATTAGCTATAAAAGTTATTTCTAAAATTTTATCATTATCTTTTGCTAATTTTTTTAAATATAATAAATAGCCTTGACAACTACTACAAGTGTAAAGAGTACTTTCCATTTCAATAGTAAATTTATTACCTTTATTCCAATGATTTTCTAAGAAGTTAAATATAAATTTAACTTCGGTATCACCAAATCTTTCTACATCATCAATATCGAAAGCTTTTCTTGAAATAAAATCATCAAATTTACTATAACTTGACGGCTCAATAAATCCATTTGGTAAATTAGTTCCAAAAATTGATTCAACCATTTCTTTATTACCAGAAATATAATTCTCAAAAATCTCATTACCAGGAATATTGTTTTGATAAGGCTTAATTTTAATTAATAACTTATTTCGACCTATAAATTTCTTTTTAGCTCTGCTACTTAACCCTTGAAAAAATGCAAATTCATCTGCATTACCTTCAAATAGAGATCTTAACCTATTAATATCTATATTAATATTAATAATTTCGGTTCTGAAACTATTAATTAACTGCTTTAAAATATATTTATTTTTAATTCTTAAAAAATCAATAGTTATTTCTGATAAATCTGAATCAATTATTTTTAAAACATCATTAGTATCTAAAAAATCTAAATGCCCTCTTTTAATGCTTGTTTGTAACTCTAATAATAATTCCATTTTATTAGGTTGCTGAACAAGTTTATTAAATCTTACATTATTTAACTGACTTATAGAACCAAAATCATCTAAAAACTTCAATCTTTTATTATATTCCAATGTTTCAAGTATTACTTTTAATTCTTCAACATCATAATATCTGATTAAAGCATCAGTTCTCTTTTGTACACAAATATAATCGGTAAACTTTGCTTCTACTAAACCTCTTTCAGTTAATTTCTGCCAATTGAGCATGTAACTGCCATCGAGGACATTACTCGCGTTTTTTCCGCTGTTTAATAATTTCCAAAACTCTGGATCATCAATCTGTTGAAAATCCTTCCAGAAAGCTAGTTTTTGTGCATCAGTAAAATAAGTGTTAAATTTTGAAATAATTGTATTGGTTGCTCCACCTAGATCTAAAGTATTCAGTCTATTGCCAAATAATGTTAACGTTACGGTTTTATCTCCTTTTAATGTAGTTAATAAATTTATTGCATCCTGACTAAGACCATGAGCTACACCCGATGGTAATATGTCAATTAAATCCAAAACCTTTTGTGCTTCTCGAACTGCATGTGCCCTTGCAGCTGCTGATATTCCTGCACCTAAAAAGATTAGAGGTATTAATACTTTTCGATATCCTTCAAATATTTTCTTTTTGGCTTCATTATTTTCGGTAGTTATTAAATAAGTATTAATTTGTTCTAAAGAACCTGCTGTAAGTGTAAAAACCTCACCACCAACCTCTAATCCTCTCCATATTTCAATAGCTTGAGTGGCTTCAATTCCTCCTGTTAATGCCTTGCCAATTTGGGTAGTATATTTTAAATATTCTAAATCCCGTAAAACACTGGCACCTCCAGAAAAATATGCTAGTAACACATTTGCAGTTAAATCAATTGCTAAAGAAACGCCAGCGTCAAAATCTGCTAGACGGTCAAATTCTTCAATAAAATGGAACAGAAAAGCTGGAACCGTTGCACTTTTTGGAATACTTAAGTCAAGATTAGCTTCAAAACCTGAAAATGACACTTGCTGGTATAAATGAAAAGCCCCGAAGAAAACCGGTTTATCGTCATGAGTATTTCTAATATCAACTTCATGTTCATCTCTAATTAACTTATCAATTTTAATCTTTTTATCTTCAATAGAGGATTGAAAAGACAAAAGACTTATTTTATGATTTGAAACATTATAAGAAGAATTGAAATCTAAAAAATTCTTTTTATTGAATTCATTTGGATGAATATAGAAATAGTTTCCAGGATCAACGCCTTTAAAATTGGGAAAAGGATCAGGGACTACAACCCCTGGACGTATATAATTTAAATTATATTTAGATACTTTCCAAAGTTCAAATAGTGCAAAAGCAAAATATTTTTTATTCGTTTGTTCATCAACAAACCAATTCACAAAAGTGTATCTTTCAAGTCTTGCATCAGTTAGAGACTCATATATTGTTTCGAAATTAGTTTGCTCTCCATTTTCTTTTTCAAGTAAAAAATCTAAAAAATCATTAGCGTGAGCTGCTGTTATTGACAATACCAATCTTACTAAAAAGCGTTGATCATCTTGGTCTAGTTTTTTTATTAATAAGCTCTTTATAGCATTTATAATATAAGTATAAGGCAAAATTCCTAATGCTGAGGGAGGTAATATCTCCAATAAAAATTGCATTTTTTTATCTCCAGCACGAAACGCAAGGTTTTTTTCAATGTCTATTATAAAAATTAACCAAACCATTATAATAAAGATAATAATCATAATAGGTAGAAAGAGAAGAAAATACAGCATCAAAATTTTCTCTAAGTGGAAAAACTGTAGCATCTCGTGGATCATAATAATAGCCCCAGTTCTTTTTTATCTCAAAGAGCAGTTTTTCAAGATCGGTAAAACCATTAGTAGTATCGTTATAATCAATAATTCCGTCTGCTACTTTCATTTCTTTATCAAAAAAATGTGTATTAGTCGCAATTATAGGAATGATATCCTTATTAATTTTCCTGATTGTAAAAATAATCAAAGACATTACCTTTTTAATATTGCTTTTATGTATATCACTTATTGTCCAAGTGTTTACAAAATCTCCAAAATTCTTTTTATAAAATTTCCCTCCTGGAGTATCTGATTGATTATTAAGTGTAATCACTCCATTAATTCCATCAGTATTAATTTTACTATCAACAAGTTTTAAATCTTCAAAGATTGGTTTTAAATAATTCTTAACCCCTTTTTTATCTGATGTACTCTGTAAATTAAAAGTATAGTTTTTGTAATTATAGAAATAATCGAAGGGAGCTTGTAAGTCAACCGTACTTACCGTTATTTCTTCGCCTTCAGTTGCTAAAATATTTTTGAAATTATATTTGACAAGTAGGTTTATAGTAGGAACTGACTCGGTGTTTTGAACGTATTTTGAAAATATAGCTTCATTGTAATAACCGGATAAATTGTTTTTTTTCCTATCTTCTGCTTTAAATTCTGAATGTTGACGATATCTATAAATTACTGGAGTTGTTCCTGGAAATGTAAATCCAACCAAAAAACCATCAACATCAAAAATTGGGTCGTCAAATAGATGTATTCTAACTGGAGTACCATCTCTTAAAATTGCAATAGTTGTCATCTATAAAACTGTATTAATGTTAAAAAAAGTTGTATTAAAATTTAAATCTGGCATGTACTCACTATACCCTTTGCTAAAATGATATTTCCTGTCGAGCGAATACACAAAAACATCGGTTTCTGGTTTAAAAAGTTCTTTTTCTCCATTTGTGTTTTCAGCCACGATTCCCACTTTGTATTTTTGGTATTTTATGTTTTCGGGTGAGATCAGTTCGTTGCCGTCTTCAAACAAGTCAATCAGAAACAGGCGCGGGTTTTTTAAACCATCTATAATTTTTGCCTTTATACTATCGTTTTCAGCTTTGGTCAAACCTAAAATGATTTTGTTAGGCGTACTGCCGTCAAGTGTTTTGAGCTCTAATCCTGTAATGGTTTGTGTACTGTCTGTAAACAGTTTTAAATTGTAATAGTAGGGATCTGGCAATTCGTAAGTTTTGCTTTTAGTCACCGCACCGCTGGCAGAGGCACTGGTTTTAGTATCGGGTGTGGTGCTTCCGGTTGCTGAGACAGCATTGTTCATGACATCGCCGGCTTCGGTAAGGTAGGTCACGCGGGCTACCGTTGGTGTAGCCTCGATTCCTGTTTCAATCACATCGTTTACGGTGAGGGTCTGTACTGCTGTGATTCCCTGCTGTTTCTTGTCGTAATACTGATTTATGAGATTGAGTTTTTCAGCAGTCATTTTGGAGAAATCGCTGTTGTCATTCAGTTTTAGCAGGGGTTCAGCGTCTATTAAACTAAATACATCATCAAAAAAGTTGGGCTGCCCATTTATGATAACCGTGTCTCCATTTGTGTCAAGTGCAGTTCCCGCTTTGTATTCATAGACTACGCCTTGATAGAGTAATATGTTAAGATTTGCTATGTTTTTGCCATCTGTTGCTGCGGGAGTTGTAAGCTGTACTGTCGAGGTAAGCCGGCTGTAGTTACCATCGGCATCGGCAGGCAATCGTAAACCGTCAGCATTAAAGAAATTGTCTTTCTGGGCGTTGCCAATATTGGCTATCTGTCCGTATAAAGCGGTATTGTTATTATTGTCGGTTACCAGCTGCAGGTATAAGCTGTTATTTGCAGGATGGGTGGCTTGTTCTTGGGTATTAATCATAACTGGCCAGTCATTAGTTCCATATTGCCCTTCGGTCATTGTGACAGCGTGCGTGTCTGGATCTGCCAGTAAACCTGTTTTGATATTAGCAGTTCCTGTTCCCTTGATTATTTTATAGTCACCGTAAAAATCATAACTGCGGGTACGGTCTCCTTGTATGTAGATATACCAATTGTTTTTTGTCGCAAAATTGTTGATGACCTCATTGTATATTTCTACACCTTTTTTATCGGTTTTAGTGCCAGCAGCATCTACAGTTACTTTGCCATCTGAGGTATATAAGCCATAAAAAGCGGCAATATCAATGAATTGCGTACTTTGTTCGCGTTGTAATTTTTGCTCGATATCACTGCCGTTAAGAATAATTTTAGCTTCCGCTTGACGGGCATACGCTAGATCGAAAATAAATTCGCTGTTGTTAAAATTGTGTTTGTAATCGCCGTAATTCAGTACTACGTCAATACCGCATTCGCCAGAGGCAAAATATCCCAGAGATTTGCCGATATCAATTAACGGCAGTTCGAAATCGTCTTTTTCGTCGAAGACAGCACCTGCTTCTACAAATTCAGATTCTTTAAAAAAGAAACTGGATAATTGTGTGCTATCTGTAGCTGTAGGATCATAACCAATATATTTAGCTATAAAAACAGGTTTTGGCTCTATCGGATTCCCTGCTGCATCTTTATGCTCGTTTTGAAATGCATCAAAATCGTCATTTATCTTATTGATAAAATCAGAGGTTACGGAACCGTTTTTTGGAATGATTTTAGGGACAGTATCAGTTGTAAAAAAGTCACTTCTTCGTAGACCTCTGTAGATGAAATATTTTACATTCAATCCAAGAAAAGGCTGCTTGTACGGCCTAAGTATAAGATTGACTTTGGTTGTACTTCCTGTTTGCGGCTGTATTAAAACAACTCCTTTACAGATAGAAAAGGCTTTTTTGGTAACATCGATACCCAAAGTAAATGATGAAGTCAGCCTGAATTCATCAGGGGAAACTGGTCCAAATGCTTGTTCTCCATTCTGCACAGGAAATCCTCCTGACTCTATAAAAAAATGAGACTGTGTAGACATATAAATAGTTTTATGAAATTATTTTAAAAAATGAGTTCTTATTTTTAAAAGGGCCTGTAGAATTTAGATACCAGTTTGATTATATAATAGACCAGTACGATTAGAAAAATCCTGCCCAGCCAGATTTGTACTTTTTGCCAAAAGGTCAGCACGTTAGTGTATTTCGTAATGTGGATGGTTTTAAATTCCACTTCTTTTACCTGCTTGGATTTCCAGAAAGCGTAGAGTTCCTGTTTTTTGAGTTCACAATCAATAATTAGTTTATTGTTATCAAGTCGAACCTTTGGGCTTTTTAATGTACGCCCTGGTTCGGCCTGAGTAATATTTTTAAGTATAACTTTTCCGTTTTGGCATTCTAACAATGCTTTGTAGGAGCTGCTGTCTTTCTCGATTTTAAAAACAGTATCATGCAGTGTTTCTGTAATGGTAATGGTCTTTGTTTTTTCTTCGCTTAGAACCGGTTTCGGGCTGCTGCACGAAACCAGAACTAAGACTGAAAAAAACAAAAAAACAATTCGGTTTAGATTTTTATTCATCTGTGTATTTGGATTTAAAAAATTATAATTGAGGTTTGGAATTTTAGGAGTTTTAACCTTTTGTTATGGCAAATATTAGCCGAAAACCGGCGTTAAAAAAACAGATGCACGGTGTTTGGACTCATGTGTTCTAAAACTGTACAGCGTTGTAAAGCAAGTAGGCACCAGCTCTTTTTTGGAGGTTATAATTAGTGGTTGTGCCATTAAATAGGGAAGGCTTTTTAATTAAATTTTTGCCTGCCTGCTGATGGCTTCTTCAACTTTTTTAAGTTCAGCTGTTACAGGAGTACACAAAATTTCGTAAAGAGTAGTACGCGAAATAGGATAAACAGGACATATGTATTTTCGCCAGACTACCGTAGTCGGCATGTCTTCTGTCTTGTGTTTGTAATAAAGTTCTTTGATGAGTTTGTAACGCAGCAATTTATTTCTCTGCGTGCCCAAGCCTCTGTTTGTTGATATTGGCATATACGATAGAGTAGAATTTATAGTTTTGGGGATAGGAGCATGTCTGTTTTAGGGAGCTGCAGACAAAATTGGATTTGATAAGTGTAATTTGTCTAAAAGAAATGCTGTATCTGCTGTTAAGGTGCTTTATGTTGGTTTTTGTTCCTGAGGCAACTGTTGTTACAATACCTTCAGGAACAATAAACCATAATAGTTTTACCGCATTTTTAATGGAAAAAATCCATAGTGTTCTTCCATATTGGATTAGCGGTAATTTCAGGCTGGCATTTCCTTATTTTTTTGTCAGATGATTACAGGAGTGGAATTAGTGATAGGAAACACTATTGTTAAACCTCCATATAAAAGGATTTCATATTTAGGTGCCGGGAAGTGCAGTAAGGACCAAGGATGAGGTTTACAATATAATTGTCACTCCTGTTTGCGGCCGCAATAAATCATCTCTCTGAGATTTTAAGCTGGATGTTTTTAAGTATTCGGATTTTCAAAAAGCATAAAGTCTTTGTTTTTTAATCTTTATATAAACCACTTTTCTTTATTATTGATTCCATTAGGGCTGTAATCTGAGAAAACCTTTTATGGTTTTAATTTCTCTTTTTCTTCTGCAGACCTTGTAGCCCTCACGGCTTCCGCTGTCGTTAGTATTTCCTTCAATAGTGTGAATAATATCGCCGGTAATTTTTTCAACAATACCAGTGTGTCCCAGCCCTTTTCCCAGATCCAGAATAAAAATGTCGCCTGTTTTTGGAATGGTTTGTGCTAAAAGCGGTCTTGAATTGTACTGATCTAATACTCCTCCAGTTTTCTTTAAGGGGTTTTTAATAGCTGTTTGTCTGGAAGCATTCTGAGTGCACCAGTAAATAAAGGCCATGCACCATGAATATCCTTTTCCGAGCCCTACACTTTTTAAATAAATTTCTACTTCAGGACCTGAATTGGTATATCTTGGAATTTCTTCTACGCCAATTTGTGCGATGGCAATTTCTAATGTTTTTTGAGCTAGTGTCATTGTTGTTTTCCGTTTAATTGTTTGAATTTTTGTAACTCATCAACTAGCTGCTGGTTGACTACCATTAATTCTCTGTGCTGTATTTCCATGTTTTTTATTGTTTCTGTTGCAGCTGTTAATCTGGCAGTAATATCATCAAGTAAATCACGATAATATTTTACTGCATTAACCGCATTATCGAGTTCGGCTGCTCTGTCTTGTGCTAATGATTTTCTCATAGAGAACAGCCAAGTAATAAAAGAGGCAAAAAATGCGGTGAGAGTCGGGTAAAGAAATTGTTCCATTTAATGTTTGTTATAAGAATTCGATATGTTTATATTATTGTAGGGCAAATGATGGTATTTTAAGTTTTATTTCTCGTTTTTATTTAAGCTGTTATTCTCTTTTGACACTGCAAATATTAGACGAAAAAAAGCCTTAAAAAAACGAATGCAAGGAGTGCGGACATTTGTATTCTAAGGCTTTACAGTGTTGTACAGATAACGAATGCAAAACAGTTTATGGCATAGTAAAGCCTCATCCTAAATCATTCAGGATGTTGTTTTGAAGGCTGAAAAGTTCGTTTGATTTTACAGTGATTAAGAAGACTTTTTTGGGTCACTCAGAAGTTCTTCAATTCTTTTTAATTCTGAAGTGATGGGTGTGCAGAGAATTTCATACAGAGTTGTTCGTGATATTGGATAAACAGGGCAGATATATTTGCGCCACACTATCGTAGTAGGAATATCTTCGGTTTTGTGTTTTTGATACAATTCTTTGATCAGTTTGTAGCGTAGTAATTTGTTTTTTTGAATTCCGAGGCTTCTGTTTGCAGTTATAGGCATAGTGATAGAGTATTATGAGTGAAAGGAAAATGAAGAAGAGTTTAAAATGAAAATGAAGAAGTATTTATTTTGTACAGCATGCGGTATTTTCAGGAAGTAAAAAGAATGATTTGAAGTGCAGCGCTTTTTTCATATTGATTTGCTGAATGATGCTTTTTTATTTGATAATTATTTTGTAAATCCTGTCACTGAGACTATTATTAAATTGTAAGTTTCTTTATTTCATAGCTTTATGAATCTGTATTGATTTTATTTTTACGCTCATTGCAGTATTGTTTAAAGATTGTTTTAACTCTAAAACAAAACCATTCTCGGAATAGTAATATTGGCTTTAAGTTGGTTGCAATGAGTAAAATGGCTAAAAGTACTGATGTGTTAATATCGTTGTTAGGCTGCATTGATGTGTTCGTTTTGCTGGTTAAAGAAATTAAAAGCGTATCCGTGTAAAAAATCTACTGATGACATAGACAGCGGAATACTGGTTCTAATGCCATTTTCATCAATTGTGCTTGCCTCTATAAACCAGCTTGAACGCACAGGTTTAAAGGAGGAAGCTATAATTTCAACTCCATCGGTAAATTCTTCATTATTGAATTCTTTAGTCAATTTTTGAAGTTCCAAAACTCTGGAACCTTTTAAATTACCCTTGGCATCTTTTTTTAAAAGGTTAAAAACAATTTTTACCAGTGATGCGGTTTCTTTACTTGTAGAAAGTGATGAAATGAAATTCTGCACTTTCTCAATACCAATTGTAACTGTATCATCCCAGCCTTCGTTGATGCGGTACCCAATAGTGATTTCTTCCTTATCGTTAGAGAAAGTATGCGACATTTGTTTTTCTTTAAAACCATAAACCTGATTTTTTAAATCCAGAATAGTTTCAAACAGCTGAAATGTTTCTGTTTTTACATTTCTCATCATTTCAGAAGTTTTGTGTAATCTGGAAAGAGCTTTCGGAATCGTTTCGGCTACCAGTTTTTTGTAAGCATCTCTTTCTTCATTTTTTTTGTTCTCGATTCTGTTTAAAGCTTCTTTTAATTGTTGTGCAGAGAATTGAGATAAGTCCATCGATTGGCCGATTGTGTTTGATAATGAATTGTTCATAATTAATGGTTTTTTAGTTTTGTAATAAAATTTCTGTTTCGTTTTTAAATGGATCATCATAATAAGGTTTGAAATTATGCTGTACTGCAAGTTTCGAAACCTCTTTTAATTTGTTCTCGATACTTTTAGGAACTGGACGGGGAGAAGCCGTTTCATCATCCAGAATATGCATCCATTGAAAACGTTCCTGATTAATGCAGATTCTTTCTCCGGCAGTAAAAGTCTTTGTACGTTCTGAGCAGTATTGAAGTGCCAGATATAATAAAGCGATGCGTTCTTCGATTTGTTTTTTACTCATGATTTTTTTCTAAAATGGTTCTTAATTTTTTGATGTCAGCTTCGAATAAATTTCTTTCCAGACTATTTGGGTTTTCAATCAGCCAGTTTTCTAACTTCTGGATTTTTTCTTTGATTTCAATTGTTTGCATTTTATAATGATTAAAGTTATTGGCGAATTTGATGTTAAAACTTCTATTTTGATTCACTACGGCTAACTCGTAGTTTTATTCCTGCGTTGTGTTTTTTGATTGTGTTTGGTTTTTTACTCTTAAAAAGTTTGCTTTGTGTTGTTAGTCAGTTATTTGATTTGATTTTCTTTCGGGTAAATATTTTAGCATGCTGTTAATTGTATTTGTTTTTGATAGTTATTTTTCTTTACTTTGCAAATATAATGTAAAATAATACATGAAAACAAATATTTAACGTAAAAAAATACATCTTTTTATGGGCTCAACAGAAAGAATGAGAGAATACCTTGATTATAAAGGGATAACGAAATATAAGTTCTGTAATGACATGGGATTTTCTAATAAGTTTTTAGATAACAGCAGTAATATGGGGACGGACAAGGCGTGTAAAATATTACATCAATATCCGGAGATAAACTCAGAGTGGCTGTTAACCGGCAATGGATCAATGATTAAAGAAAATACTAATATTATAGTAATGAATAACGACAGAAAAACGATTGACTCAGTTCATATGAATCAGGAGATACCATTGTATGATTTGGAAGCTGTAGCGGGATTACGAGAGCTGTTTAGCAGCGGTAAACCTCAAAGAGTGCTGGATACTATAAAAATTCCGAATCTGCCAAAATGTGACGGAGCAATTTCTGTAACAGGAGATAGTATGTATCCATTGTTAAAGTCCGGAGATATAATTCTGTATAAAGAAACCGAATTTGAGAATATCTTTTTTGGAGAAATGTATCTTTTGAGTGTTAAGTTAAATGATTGGGAGGAATATATCACAGTAAAATATGTTCAGAAATCAGAACTGGGACAGGACTTTGTAAAATTAGTAAGTCAGAATTCCCACCATCAGCCTAAAGATATACATGTTTCAAAAATATCTGCATTGGCGCTTATAAAGGCAAGCATTCGTATTAATACTATGATGTAGGTGTATTTTAGTTGAAGTGACTTTAGTTTATATCAGCGTATCAGTGGCTTGATGTAAAATAAGCTGGATTCCAAATAGAAATGCACAACTTTAAATAAAAAGCTAAATCTTTCGATTTAGCTTTTTTTATGCCCCATAAATACAAAATTGTTTGATTAATATTTCAAAAGACTCACAATGCAGCTGAATTAATTCAATCGATTACTGCTCTTGAAAAGATTCTACTTTAGATTCTTTATAATACGAATTGAGTTTGTAATGAAAAAAAATTAGATCAGTTTGAAACCTATTGATTTTTAAGAATGTGTAATTAACATAAATTTAACAGTATAAATAACGGAACGATCGTTCCGTTATTGTAACTTTGCCCCATAAAACATTTAAAAAATTATAATCATGAAAAAATTAGTTAACAAAACAGCTCTAGTAACAGGAGGAAACAGTGGAATTGGATATGCTGCAGCAGCAGAATTAGTTGCTCAGGGAGCCAAAGTAATTATCACAGGCAGAAATAAAGAAGCACTGCTAAAAGCTGAAAATGAATTGAACGTAACAGGAATTGCTGCCGATCAGGCTGACTTGAAATCAATCGATAATCTGGTAAGTGAAGTAAAATCTAAATTTGGTAAGTTGGATATTCTTTTTCTGAATGCAGGAACAGCTTCATTCGCTCCAGTAGAATCTGCATCCGAGGAACATTATGACAGCATTATGAATGTGAATGTAAAAGGAGTATATTTTACCGTGCAAAAATTACTTCCGATTTTAAATGATGGTGCGTCAATAATTTTTAATACTTCGATTAATGCCAATGTCGGTATGCTAAATTCTAGTGTTTATGCTGCCAGCAAAGGGGCTGTTTTATCTTTCAACAGAGTATTTGCCGCCGAACTTGCACCTAGAAATATTAGAGTAAATGCTGTTTCTCCTGGCCCGGTTGCAACACCGCTTTATGGAAAATTGGGATTGAGCAAAGAAGAAGTTGAAGGTTTCGGTTCAGTTTTGGGTGATAAAATTCTTTTAAAACGTTTTGGTCAGCCTTCAGAAATTGCCAAAGCAGTGAGTTTTTTGGCTTCGGATGATTCTTCTTTTATTACAGGAACCGAAATTGTTGTTGATGGCGGACTTACTGTAAATGCAGTCGTTTAATTTTTTGCTTTAATTTAGGAATGAGCGTTCCGGTTTGGTATCTTTGTAAATCTCTAATAATTATGTTTATGGCAAGATTAAAAGTTTTTAACGAAGAAGATGCTTTGGATAAAGCAATAGAGATTTTTTGGAGTAAAGGATACAACGGAACATCTGCTCAGGATTTAGTAACTTATTTAGGTCTGAGCAGATCCAGTCTTTATGATACATTTGGGGATAAGCATTCCTTATTTATTAAAGCTTTACAGCGTTATCAAAAAAAATCATATGACGATGTAAGCAGTGTTTTGCAGAAATCTGAAAACATCAAAGAGACCATTAAGGAAATTTTTGCGCAGGCAATCATTGAAAGCTTTGAAGATAAAATTACAAAAGGCTGTTTTATGGTCAATAGCACTGTTGAATTGGCACTGCATGATACTGAAATAGGAAAAGTAGTTAATGACAACAGACAAAAGATGGAAGAAGTTTTTTTTCTCGCGATAAAAAGAGGGCAGGAATTAAATCAAATTTCACGATCATCAGATCCAAGATTATTAGCCCGTTTTATATTTAATAATTATTCGGGGATAAGAGTTTTGGCCCGTTCTGCCGGAACTCCAAAACAGGTCTTTGATGATGTGCTGAAGGTTTTGTTGTCCTTACTGTAGTCTAAAAATTGGTATAAAATACAGATAATCAGGTGACTTTATTTTTGGAACGAGCTACTGTTTAAATTTTTGCTTTAATAGTTTGACCAAGAAAATTCAAAAAGAAGCCGAAGGGTGGTAAAGCCTTCGGCGGATCTTAACATTTAGGATTTGTTTTTTGGAATTATTTCTGTTCAGTTTTTTTAAAAGTCTTTTTCCGTTCTTGGAGTTTTTTCACCATCAATAAAAATCAAAAAATAAAAATGGCAGTTACCAATAAGTCATATTGTTTTGCAATCATTTTCCAAGTATATCTTCGATTGGGAACGGCCTTCATTTTATTTTTTAAAGTGTTCTGCTGTTTTCCTGAAAACGTATTTAAGTTGGATTAATTTTTTGGAGGTTGAAAAGTATACCATTCGACGCCATCAATAGATATAATGATTTTTTTGTTGGAAAATAGTCGGACAAAAGGCAATATCCAAGCCCATGCCACCCCCAAAATGAGCAATGTATCCGAAGTAAATACGGCAGGAAGAATTGAAATCGTATCGTAAGGAATGCTTTGTATCCCATTTGCTTCTAATGGTATGAATTTCAACTTAGCTTCTTTATATTTTTTTTGAGAGCAATAAACCGTGAAATCATATTTATTAGATAATTGGGTCACTAAGTGATCTGCGAGGGTTTCAAAACAACGGTATTTTGCTGGTAATCCTACTGTGCCAATGATGGCTATCTTATCTTTTTTCATTTTAGTTTTATTTGATATCTATAGTTCAATAATCATGCTGTTTTCTGTAAACCCAATAAAATTAGGAGTTTGTCTAATTGGCATGCTTATACAATTTCCATATTTTGGAATAAGATGAATTAATTGGAAAGAATTCGGATTGACTCATTTTCAAAATAGTCTTCACAAAAATACTTGCTGTAAGCTAATGCATTTTCATTGACTTGAGAATATAAAGTAGAATTTAGCAACTGCACATTTAGTCTTTTTGAAATGAGAGCTATATTCTTACTGTCTATTAGGTAACCATTTTTACCTTCTTCAACGAGTTCGATAACACCTCCTATCGGCGGAACAATCTTAGGTAATCCATACGTCATTGCTTCAAGAATGGTTAGTCCAAAAGTTTCTGCCCATAAATTCGTATCGGACAGATTAAAAACCACAGTCGCTTCCTTATAAAAGGGATGGGTGTCTTTTTGAGTAGGATATATGATTAAATTACTCGGGATACTTTCTTTTTCAAAATAAGCGTTAATTTCATTTTGGGAGGCATTTACAACTAATTTAAAAGTAAATCTTGAATTTATTTGCGCTAATTTTAGAAATTCATTTACGCCTTTGTGGGCTTTTAATGAACAAATCATTAACACTATTTTGGATTGTTTTTCAGGATTAAAATTCAAACGGGACTGTTTTATAAAGCTACTTTCGAGGACATTATGGATTATATTTTTTTTCACATTAAAAGGTTCTTGATTTACTGAAAAATTTGAAACATAAACTACTTCTGAAGCTGTTATTTTTACAATTCTAAAAAGGAATAGTTTTAATTTTTTTGATTTCATTGTAGTTTCATGAATGTGATACATAACTTTGCAGCCTCTTATTTTACCTGCAATTGCAGCACCAAAAGGGAGAACAGTGTTAATATAGACAATGTCTTTTTTTTGTAATTTTATTAGTAATTGTACAGCCAGTAAAAATTGGCTCGTTATTAAAAACAAAAGCGTTAAATAAGGATTTTTTGCTAAACGATACCAGTAGAAATGGTTTTTTACTTGATCAGCATTAGATAAAAATTCTTCTTTCCCGCTACAAGTATACAGATGCGTTTCTATACTTTTTTTTGACCAGCCTTTTAGTAATTGCATTAATACTTTTGGGCTTCCGCTATAATCGTTCAATAAATGGATGGCTATGATTCTCATGACTATAATTGATTATAAATGGTTTTTAAATGTTCCCCTCGATTATTCCAAGTAAATCGTTCTTTGTGTTTTTTTCGGACATTGCTACACTCATTTGATGTAATAGATCTTGATTCGAATATAATTTTTGAATTACTTTTTTTAAAACGATGACGGTTTCCAGATAACCTGATTTAGGAATTGCAAATCCGCAGTTACTGTCAATGTATTGTCCAGGCTCTTCGTTGTCTAGACAAATTATTGGTAATCCAAAAACAATGCTTCGATGGCAACCATTCCAGCTCCTTTATGGGATAGGAATAGAAAAACAGCCGATTTTTAATATAATTTCATTAATTCAGATCAGTCAATCCATTCAATAATTTCCACATAGGCTTGAATGTTGTTTTGAATTATAATTTTTTTTCAGATATCGTAAGTGAATTAATAAATGCAGATAAGGAGTGTAGTGCTAAATCAAATCCTTTTAAGGTCACAAAACGACCAACGCTTATAATATGGAAGTTTTCCTTTTTTGGAATAGCATCGATATAAAAATCTTCTGAAGCTACTGATGGAAAACAGAAAAATTTTCATTTTAAAACACTTGGAACACCTTTATTCATACACCAAATATGATTGGTCTTTTCAATAGTTTTATTTAAGCTGGGAGACCATTCACAAAAGAATTTTTTCACTAATCAGGTTAAACTGTTTTTTAATTTAGATGCAACAGAAGCGAATTTCAAATATTGTTCAGAAATAATAGGATGATGGCTCATTGATCCCCAAACCATTAGTTTCCCTAATTTATATTAATAGGCTGAATCGTATTCAAAAGCAGATTGATCAATTGCAGGTTTCTTGTTAACTAATAAGTTTTTTTGTTTTATGAGATGTAAAAATTAGACATAGCAACACTATTTTTATAAAAGTTTTAATTGGTGGTGATATTTGAAAAGAATTCTAGAAAATGAACAAAAATCGCTTTATGATAGTAGGATTCGATTTTTTAAGCTCTTCTTTTACCTTAATGATTTTAGTGATAATCAAATTCATTCTTTCACTAACAATACTATCTTTTATGATATAATCAAAAGCACCATATCTTAAAGCATCAACGACTGTTTTGATGTTTTCCTGACCAGAAATCATGACAACATAGATATTAGGATTTTGCCTTTTTATTTTTTTCAATACTTCAAAACCAGTAATATCTTCCATATTATGATCTAAGAAAATAATATCTGGGTTTTGATCAAGATTGTTTAAGCAATCATTTCCATTATTGTAATAAGTAATATCAGTATAGTTTAAGTTCAATAAGTATTGCTCGTACATATTGGCACAAAATATATCGTCATCTACGATAAAGAATTTGAATTGGCTTGAATTTTCCATGACATAGTATTGTTTTGATAACAGCTATGCCAATATCAAGCCAAAAACCCTAACGCCATTAAAACAAAAGGGTTAGGGTTTTTGAGTTATGTTTTTTTTTCCAAATTCCGGAAAATAATTCCAATAATGATAAAAAAATAAGGGTTATTTGTTTAGTTCATTTTCCCGAAGGAGGGTAATAACTTGCAGTAATGTAGGTTTTATAATTGAAAAAAGGGAGGTAATTTGTTCTTTGTCAGTAGTTTCTTTAGCTATTTTTTCAAGTAATTTGATCTCTTCCAAGATGGATGTAATACCTAAACTTTCTACGCTTGGTCTTATTTTATGAATCAATCTACTTACTTCGGGAAAATCATCAACCGTTAATGCGTTTGTGATATTTTCGATTTCGCTTATTGTTTGCTTTATAAATAGACGAACCATTTTCATTACAAATTCCGAATTCCCTCTGCTTAAATTATTTAAAGAGTTAAGATTATACAGTTTTTCATTGTTCAAAGATTCATTTTCATTAAGATTTACAATTTGTTTATGTACAGTATATTTTGCAATGGTATTTAAAAGAATGGTTTCATCAAAAGGTTTTGTAACATAATCATTCATTCCTGCATTTTTGCATTTTTCAATTTCTGCTTTAAAAGCATTTGCAGTAAGTGCAATAATAGGAGTCGTTAGTTTAAAATCGCTTCTAATGATTTTGGTAGTTTCATAGCCATCCATTTCAGGCATTTGAAGATCCATTAAGATAATATCAAAATTTTGTTTTTTTAATATGGTAATTGCTTCCATTCCATTCTCAGCTTCAGTGACGGTGCAATCATAATATTGAAGTGTATTTTGTGCTACCATTCGATTCATTTCATTGTCTTCAACTAATAAAATGGAAAGCCCGTTAAGGTCTGCCTTTTTCTCCTGCTGTTTTAAATTTGAGATGTTTTCAGGATTTCCTTTTATAAAGTTGATATAAATGCGAATAGTAGTTCCTTCATTTTTTTTGCTTTCAATAGCTATTTTGGCATCCATCAATTGGATAAGTTCATAGGTTATGGCCATACCTAAACCCGTTCCTCCAAATTTTCTAGTAATGGTTTTGTCTTCTTGCGAAAATTTTCTAAAAATATTTTTGATAAAACTATCGTCCATGCCTATTCCTGTGTCGGAGATGGATAGGCATAATTCCTGAAAGGTGTTATTATCTTTAATGACGTCACATCCAACAGATATTTTGCCTTTTGAAGTAAATTTCAAAGCATTTCCGATCAGGTTGTAAAGTATTTGTTCCAATCGTAAGGTATCTCCTTTCAATACCGTATTTACTTGATCAGATATTTTAAAATTGAGTTTTAGCCCTTTCTCTAGAGCTTTTGGTTTGAGAATCTGAATTACATTTTTGATTGAATTTTTTAAAATGAAATCTTCTTTTTCAAGTACCATTTCGCCAGCTTCAATTTTAGAAATATCTAATATGTTATTGATTATGGAAAGCAAATGCTTGGATGCAATAGAGCTGTTTTCGATATATTTTTTCTGAAGTTCTGTAAGTTCCTGCTTTTCTAATTCCCGTAAAAAACCAATAATAGCATTAAGAGGTGTGCGTATTTCATGACTCATATTTGCTAGAAACGTTTCTTTGGCTTTGGATGCTTCCTGAGCTTTTATTTTTTCAGATTCAAGATCAATTTCTAATTGCTTTTGTTCCGTTACATCCAAGTGGATTCCCACTGAACCAATAAGGTTTCCATTGTCATCATAATTGGGTCCGCCGCTAATTGTCCACCATTTTAGTTCTCCTCTTTTGTTTTTAATAGGAACTTGATATAAATCAGATATGCCTTGTTCGCGTAAAATAATTTTCGAGGATATTTTTTCTTTATTTTCTCCAAAAATAAAAACGTCTGTTGGTTTTTTACCCAAAAGTTCACTCACTTCATATCCAGACATGGCTGCAAAACTCTGATTGACGAATTGTATAATCTCATTGTTATCTACTTCTATTAAACCTAAATTCATATTAGCGATAATGTTTCGATACTTTTCTTCTTGAAATTTTAAGTTAGATTCAGCTTTTTTTCTTTCTGAAATATCTTGAATAAAGGAGCAAAAAAAAGTTTCTCCATTCTGAGTAATTGGAATAATAGAGACTTCAGTGGGGAATATAATTCCTTTTTTATTAATCGCATCCAGTTCTATTTGTTTGTTTAAAAAATGATCTTCACCATTGGTGAGATATTGCTTAATACCATTGTCATAATTTTCTTTATTATAGCGAGGGACTATGTACTTTGTAAATACTTTTCCCAATATTTCTTCTTTTTTCCATCCAAAAATAGTCTCAGCCTGTTGGTTCCAAAATGTAATTTTACCTATGTCATCTACTGTAATTATAGCATTTAGGGAAGCATTCATAATCTGTCGGCTTCGTTCTTCGCTTTGTTCAAGAAGTTTCTGACTTAGTATTCGATCAGTAACATCTGTATATTTCCATAATTGGCCTTTGTGTGCTTTGTCTATAAAAATTGGAATAAAATCGCGTTCTAAGTATCGATTGTCAATGGTTTCTATTAACTCTCTAGTAACGATTTTTTTATTTTTTAAAAGTTCCTTAACTCTTAAAACAAAGGCTTCTGGTTTTTTGTATAAGAATTTATTTTCTTCAAATAGTGTCGAAAAATTGATTCCCTCTGTTTCTTCGGGAGTCACAGCTTTTTTCTTTTGATCCCAAAAAAGTTGATTTGAAAATAAAATGTTTTGATTTTCATCTTCTACCAAAATTCCGGATTGAAGATTTTCAAATAATGTTTTTAGTAATTCTACTGTTCTGGACAGACTATCTTCGATGGCTTTTTTAGTTTCAATCTGCTTATTCAAATACTTAGAAATAAACAGTAAATCATCAACATCGTCATCTGGGTTTATCTCTGCATAATTTTCATCTAAAGTTTCCAGACTATCATATAAATTAGAAATGGATTCTTGTTTTAAAGCATATTCCTTTTTTAAATTTAGATTGATTTCATGATATTCTTTCTCACTTTCCTGAAAAGAATGATCCATCAATTCTTTATCTCTTTCAAAAGCTATGTAGGAATCGTTTATAGACTGGATAAATAATTGTATTGAAGGGGCATCAGCCAATTCAAGCGGTAGATGTCTTTTAATTTGTTTTTGCAAATGTTTGTGATAATCCATATTTAATCTCTTTCGTTTAAACAAGTAATAGTCATCGTTTGATTGTGCAATTCGCAATTTGCCATGGGGTTTAGAGGAGAAATTTCGCCATAAGAGTAGAAACCGGTGAGCATTGTCTGTTCTCCAAATATTTCTGAAACGGCTTCTATTTCTTCTTCAGTTCTATTGCCTAGAATGAGTTTTCTTCCCACGCAACTAATTAAAATGGCTAATTTTGGATTGGTATTATTCATTTTTAAACAGGTAGTAGCGGCATCGCTCGCGGCGTCAATCAATCGATCAAAATTAGCTTTCATAAAGCGCACTTTGCTTCCTGTTGGTATATCACCTGCAAAAGTCATGGATTGATTTTTCTCGTCTATTGATAAAATTGTTCGTACTATTGGATCTTCGCTTTCGTCTAATTTTATGGATAAAGGAAATAATAACGCTGACCCCGGGAGTTCATCCGCATATTTACCCAAGTATGTTTTGTATAAATCAAGTGCATTTTTGCCATCGATTTCAAATAATACATTTTCGGTTGCTTTGGTAACAATTCTTTCTAATCCAAAACTTTCCCAACCGCCAATGGAACCATGCGATACTTCTAATTGTTTTCCATAAAAGCCTACTGCAATAATCTTCCCTGTTTCGGGAATTTTATTTAACCCGACATAAGTTTTTTCAAATTTGGCTCCATCGCCAGCCAACCCTCCAGTAATTAATACGGACTCTTTTTTGACGTGATTCATCCCTTTTACCAGTTCGCTGCCATTTACTTTCCCACCATCAGAAAGGACAAATACTAATTTTAAATCGTCCTGTGGGAATGTATTAATTAATGAGATTCCTGCTTCAAAACTGGAGGAGTAGTCATCAATATCAACTTCCGATGTTTTTAATGCAGTTTTCGAAAAGGACATAGCTACTATTGAAATCGTATTATCAATAACCTGCTGGTCATAAATTTCTCCAGAGGAGGAACATAAAAGTATTTCTGAATTTGGAAATTTATTTTTTATAAATTCAAATGAGATCGGACTCGATATTAAATCTCGTGATCCAAATCCAAGCACTAATTGTGCTTGATCAAAATTTAAAACCTCTTTATTCTCTCCTTCAATAAGAGAATTCTCTTTGTATAAAGCTGTAGTTACTTTCATAATTTTATTTTTTTACTTTCCAATGACTGAATTAAATTGTAAATGGTTGATTTACCAATGTTAAGTTTTTTGGCCGTTTTTAATACATCGTTATTATTCTTATTGAGGTAATGTAAAATAATTTCAGTGTTATATTCTTTTAGTGTTTTCTCTTCCGAAAGAAAAAAATTGGTGTCATGAATGCTGTTAAATGAAAAATCATCGGCAGAGATTTCATTTGCTTCACACATCACGCATGCCAAATCTATAGCCGACTTCAATTCTCGAATGTTTCCAGGGAAAGGATATTTCAATAATTTATCTTTAGCTTCTTTTGATAAGATAATAGGTTTCATTTTATTATCTTTTACAAAGAGATCAATGAAATGTTTTGTCAGTAATAAAATGTCATTTCCTCTTTCTCTTAAAGGAGGCAGCTCAATAGGTAATCCAATAATTCTATAATATAAATCTTCTCTAAATTTTCCATTTTTAACCTCTTGAGCTAAATCTTTGTGAGTAGCAATGATCAGCCTAGCGTTGAATTTTATTTTTGTCGAACCGCCTAAACGTATAACTTCTCTTTCTTGTAAAACACGAAGTAATTTACTTTGAAGATTTAAATCCAATTCGGCTATTTCGTCTAAGAAAATAGTTCCGCCGTCTGCCTGTTCAAATTTACCGATGCTTTTATTATCAGCACCCGTAAAAGCTCCTTTTTCATGTCCAAAGAACTCACTTTCCATTAGCTCTTTTGGAATCGCGGCCATATTTACCGCTATGAAGGGTTTGTTTTTTAAATCGGAATTATAATGGATCGCTTTGGCAACGACCTCTTTGCCAGTTCCAGTTTCTCCAGTTATGGAAACATTTATATTAGTATTGATCGATTTGTTTATTTTATTGAAAACACTCTTAATAGCATCACTTTGGCCAATAATTGTTTTTTCAAAACTAAACTTCTGTTCTAATTTTTCCTTAAGTTCTTCTACTTCATGAACTAAACTTAAATTTTCTCTTATTTTAATAATGGAGTTCCACAGTAGGTCTTTGGTGTGGTTATTTTTTACAATATAATCTTTGACACCCGATTTTAAGAATTCGACAGCTACTTCAATATCCTCCTGTCCACTGATGATGATTGTAGGAATCGAATTATTGGTTTCTTTTATCTTTTTTAAAAGTAAATCCCCCTTAATATCAGGTAGATTAAAGTCTAAACAAAGGATGTCAGGTTTGAGATATAAATGGCTTAAACACTCTTTTCCCGAAGAATAAAGATGGACTTCAAAATCTGGATTTAACGTTAAATGGTATTTTATGGTTTCACCAAAAAAAACATCATCTTCAATTAGAAATATTTTTATTAGCCTCATAGCATTTCTTCGTTTACTTTTGTCTAATAAAGATATAAAAAAAAGTAAAGGTTTTCTTTTTTTTTTTATCAGAAATACTACTCTTTCAGTGACTTATGCCAAGTGTGTTTGTTTTATAGATCCAATTCGATCTAAAAATACATAGGCACAACCACGGATATTCATTACCTCTTTTTTAACTGCACTAGTAATGAAATCTTCTACGTCTTCCAAATGAATTATAAAATTTATTAGAAAACTCTCGTTTGTATTTTGCTCATATTTTTCGGCGGGATTTAGTTCTGGGCTATATGTTGGCAGAAAAACCAAAACAATATTTTCTGGAAGGCTTAATTTTTTAGCCTTATGGAATCGGCCATTATCCAATACCATTATTTTGAGTTTTTTTGAGTTTTCTTTTGAGAAATTATTTAGAAAAAATTGAAAATTATCAATGTTGCAATGTGGTAATATTAATTGAAAATGATCGCCAGTTATGGGCGAAAAAAAAACAGAAAGCCAAGTTAATTTAAATACTTGTTGGAAAGCGCAAATTGTTTTAACCCTAATTGCTGTAACTTATTTTCCATTTCGAGTAAACAAGCCAAAACGTGATTCATTTTGAAAATATAAGTTTACAGAACTAAAACTGCCTACTGCATTTAGTGCTATTTCTTGGCAGATTCATTTCAATTAAGAAACAATATTTTGTTTGATTTTGTGGTAATATTTTAAATAACACATTAAATTTTATTACCATTTGGTAAAGGCTTGAATTTTCATCTTCTTTAAAATTTGCTGCAGGTTCTTATGTTAAAAAGAAGTTGCTTTGAGATAATTTTTTTTAACTGAACTGAAATTATCTTCATAAATCTGATAGCCCTTAAACTGTCATTAAACCCTCTTTTTTATAAAAAAGGCATTGTTTCTATCTGCTCAGAACATTTTTTATTCTTTATGTAACGTAGTGTAAAGTATCTGTAACGTAGAGATAGCTGATATCTGTTTTTAACAAATACTTTTGAATCCTGTAATTTTTTTATTGATATGATAATAATTAAGGCTTTATTTTTTGATACTATAATTTTATTGTTAAATAATAAGTCTAAAAGTATTGAAGAATATTCTTATTCTTTCTAAAGGCTGATTTTATTAGAATAATATCTTTTTAAAATGAAAAACAGAATCTAATGTTTAAATTTTAAATAAGTGCTACAGTGAAAAAATTGTATTGAAGAATTAAAAATTAAAAATAACCAAAACAATTAACCAAGATTTTATTAACCATTATGACCAAAATTTTACTTTTTCGGAAAGCTTTTTTAAGAGCTGTTTTTTTTAGACGGCCCTTAATCCTTAAATCTTATGAGGAATATAAAAGCAATGAGGCACAAAAAACATTCAAGAATCTTTTACTTAACAAATGGAGTATGGCTTTAGGCAACTTTGTCAAGACAATTTATCACCCGCGAATTCAAATGGTTTTACTTAAACAGTGAGGGTTTGAATATGGTATTATAAATAGCAGCCTGAATTAAAGTAAAAGTATTATCAACTCCGGCTGGAAAAATATAAAATTAAATTTAATCAAGTCTGTATCTGTTTATCAGCAGTATTGATAACAGTATAAAGTATAGATCAAGTTCAAAATATTTAAATAACATGAAAATAAAATTATCTAAAATTCTAAACGGAGCTATGTATCTGCCTTTAGGAGTTTTGTTTCAGTTTTTGTTTATCACCCAATTATCGGCTGCAGAGAATGGTTTCTCTGGTTCAAGATATGTTGTAAACAGTAACATTAAGCAGCAAATTACAGTTACTGGAAAGGTAACATCGTCAGAAGACGGCAGAGGCGTGCCAGGAACTACAGTTTCGGTAAAAGGCGCAACAAATTCAAGTGTTTCCACTGATTTCGACGGAAGATATACAATTAATGTGCCGTCTGATGCAGTTTTGGTATACAGCTTTGTTGGATTTAAAACTGTTGAAAGACCAGTTAACAATAACACAGAGATCAATGTGGTACTGACACCTGAGAAAACATCCTTAGATGAGGTTATTGTAGTAGGGTACGGAAAGCAGAAAAAAGCAAGTTTAGTAGCTGCAATTACTCAGGTCTCTGGAAAAGTCCTGGAACGTGCCGGCGGTGTTCAAAGTATTGGTGCCGCATTGACTGGTAATGTACCAGGTTTGATAACATCGGCCAGTTCAGGTATGCCTGGTGAGGAAGATCCTCAGCTATTTATACGTGGTGCAAGTACATGGAATAATGCACAGCCTCTTATTATGGTTGACGGTGTAGAGCGGCCAATAAATAGTATTGAGATTACTTCTGTAGAATCTGTTTCGGTATTAAAAGATGCATCAGCGACTGCTGTTTATGGAGTTAGAGGTGCAAATGGAGTAATACTTATTACTACTAAAAGAGGACAGTCTGGTAAGGCATTGATAAGGACTACTTTTAATACGACCATGAAAACCCTATCTAAATTACCTGCTAAGCTAGATTCTTATGACGGGTTAATGGTTAAAAACAGTGTCATCGAAAACGAGCTGGCATTAAGTCCATCAAGCTGGGCTGATTACGTTCCTCAGGCTATTATTAATAAGTATAGATATCCAGCAAGTGTAGAAGAATCTGAACGCTATCCTAATGTAGACTGGCAGAATGCTTTATTTAATGACTATGCAATGTCTTATAATGCAAGTTTAAATGTAAGCGGCGGTACTAAATCTGTGAAATATTTCGCAGCAGCTGATTTTTTAAGTGAAGGCGATATGTTTAAAAAGTATAATAATAATAGAGGGTATGATCCTGGATATGGCTTTAACCGTCTGAATGTTAGAAGCAATTTAGATTTTCAAGTTACCTCTAGTACAGTGTTTAAAGTAGGTCTTGCTGGTTCCCGTGGCGTGAAGAAAAGCCCTTGGGGTGCTTCTGGAGGTGAATATACTATGTGGGATGCAGCATATTCAACAGCTCCAGATGTTTTCCTGCCTTATTATGCGGATGGTTCATGGGGGTATTATGCGCCAAATCAAGGAAAAGCATCAAATTCTGTAGCGAATCTTGCGAGAAGCGGTATTCAATATGTGACTACAACAAGGATTAACACGGATTTTACACTCGAACAAAATTTTGACAAATGGGTAAAAGGGCTAAGTTTTAAAGGAATGCTTGCCTTAGATAACTCTTTTGTAGAAGGAGACAGAGGTATAAGTGATTTATTTAATGATGCGCAGGAAAAGTATATAGATCCAGTTACCGGCGTGGTCCTTTTCAAAAAATCTTATGATTCTAATAACAGGTTTGATTTTCAGGAAGGCGTAAAGTGGAGCACTACCGGAGGGTCCGTGCGGGATTGGAATACTTACCGTAAACGTTTTTATCAATTACAGTTAAATTATCAAACAAATATTGCTGATGATCATCATGTAACCGCTTTGGGACTTTTTAGCAGAGATCAGCAGGCAATGGGAAGCGAGATTCCTCATTATAGAGAGGACTGGGTATTCCGTACTACATATAATTATGCCGATAAATATTTTATTGAATATAATGGAGCCTACAATGGATCTGAAAAGTTTGGCAAGGCAAATCGTTTTGCATTTTTCTCTTCCGGAGGTTTAAGCTGGATTATTTCCAAAGAAAATTTTATGAAGAGTACTGAATCGTTCCTTGATTTATTAAAGATTAGAGCTACTTATGGCGAGATTGGTGATGATAATATTAATGGCAGATTTCTTTATCAATCTCAATGGGCATATGGCGGTACTTCGGTTTTAGGAACAACTGGCGAAGGAGCAGAGGCAAGTCCTTATACTTGGTATAAGCAAGCAACTGTAGGTAATGAAGATGTACACTGGGAGAAAGCAAAGAAAAGCGATATAGGTGCTGATTTTTCTTTCTTTAAAGGATTTGTCACTGGTACTTTTGATTATTATAAAGAAGACCGAACTGATATTTTATTAGCTGGTGGCAGCAGGGCAATCCCTTCTTATTATGGTGCTGTGGCACCGGTTGCAAATTTAGGTCAAGTTCAAAATAAAGGATATGAATTAGAATTAAAGTTCAATCATACTTTTGGAAATGGTTTGAATTTATGGTGGACAACTAATTTCACTCATGCAAAAAATAAAATTATAAGCGCAGATAATCCTGAATTACTGCCAAATTATCAAAAAAGCGAAGGATATTCTATTGGTCAGGCTCATTCGTATGTAAGCCAAGGTTACTACAATACTTGGGATGAGTTATATGCCAGTACAGTTCATAGTACAAATGATGCGGCAAAACTTCCAGGTAATTATAATATCCTAGATTATAATGGTGACGGCGTCATCGATTCTAAAGATAATATCCCTTTTGGCTATACAGGAACGCCACAAAATACTTATAATAATACTATTGGTATTAATTGGAAAGGTTTCAGTGCGTTTGTGCAGTTTTATGGCGTAAATAATGTTACCAGACAAGTTGTTCTTACAAGTTTATCAGGCCAAAATCATGTTGTGTATGATCAAGGATCCTACTGGTCACAAGATAACACGAATGCAGATCAGCCAATGCCTCGTTGGCTTGCTACAGCTAGTGAATATAACAACGGAAGCAGGTATATGTATGACGGATCCTACCTTCGTTTGAAAAATGCTGAGATTGCTTACACTTTCGACGGAAAAACAAATTGGATAAAAACGTCTGGGCTTCAAAGCATCCGATTTTATTTAAATGGAAATAATTTGTTTTTATGGTCTAATATGCCCGATGATAGAGAAGCAAATTATGCAGGAACAGGCTGGGCATCACAAGGTGCTTACCCTACTGTAAAAAGGTTCAATTTGGGAGCTAACATTATATTCTAAAATTACAACTATGACGAATTATATTAAAATAATATCAAAGTACAGCTTACTTATAGGCTTGCTTTTACTTTCAGGATCCTGTAATGATTATCTTGAAAAATCTCCTGATTCAGATATATCTCCTGAAGAGGCTTTCAAAAATTTTGAAAATTTTCAAGGATTCACTGAGGAATTGTACCAAAGTGTTCCAGATTTCACTAATGGATATTGGACAAATTCATGGAATTGGGGAGAAGATGAAATTCAATCTACGGCCCGTGATTTTCACTTTATATGTAAGATAGATAAGGGAGATTTTTGGGGCTGGCAAAGAGAGTATGACGGATGGCAGGCTGGCTGGATGAACAGAAATAATGTCAGCACGGATAATGACCGTATGCATAAAGATTTGTGGACATTAGGCTGGGCAGGTATTCGTAAGGCAAATATTGGTCTTGCTAATATCGATAAAATGACTGAGTATACTCAAGAAGAAAAGGATTTAATCAAAGGACAGCTATTGTTTTTTAGAGGATGGTTTCATTTTGAGTTCATGCAGTATTTTGGAGGTCTTCCTTATATTGATGAAGTACTTCCTAGTGATCAGCCGCTTAAACTGCCAAGACTTAGCTATCAAGCATGTGCTGATAAAGCGGCTAGCGATTTCAGGGCAGCTGCTGACTTACTTCCTACCAATTGGGATAATACAGTTATTGGAAAAAGAACATTAGGAAAGAATGAACTTAGGATCAATAAAATAATGGCTCTAGGATATTTAGGTAAAAATTATTTATGGGCAGGAAGTCCGTTAATGAATAAGGTATCTACTGGAAATGCTTCTTATAATGCAGAATATTGTAAAAAAGCGGCTGCAGCTTTTGCAGAATTATTAAATATTACTGAAAGCGGCACTTCACAATATAAATTAATGCCGTTTGCAAAATATAGTGATAATTTTTATACAACCGGAAGTAACTGGAAAATGCCAGGAGGTACTGAAGCTATTTTCAGAGGTCCTTACTGGGGAGCAAACGGATCTAACTGGGGTACTTCTAAGCAGTATCAGCCAGCGCCTCAAATATGTGACGGGGATGTAAAATTCCTGCCTACAGCTAATTATGTTGATAATTATGGAATGGCGAATGGAAAACCTATTAAAGATATAACTAAAGCAGATGCAGATTCAGGATATGATCCAAGGTATCCTTGGAAAGGCCGTGATCCCCGTTTTTACAATGACATTGTATATGATGGTGTAAAATGCGTTACAGGTTCTATTCCAGCTGCTGAAGAAAGTAATCGTTATGCAAACCTATATACTAACGGCAGTTACCGAAATATAAGTACAGGAAGCAGAACTGGTTATTTACTATATAAGTTTATTCCTAGAAGTGCAAATAAGTTTGATGATGGATTTGGATATGGTAATAACTTAAATATTCATCTTCCTTGGATGCGTTTGTCTGATATCTACATTATGTATGCTGAAGCGGCAGCTCAAGGTTATGGCTCTGCTACAGGAAAAGATCCAAAATATACAGGAACTGCTGTAGATGCTATAAATGTAATTCGTGACAGAGCTGGCGTTGGACACGTAGCAACAGATTACTTAGGTTCATTAGATTTATTTATGAACGAGCTTAGACGTGAACGTGCTGTGGAGCTAAGTTTTGAAGGACACCGTTTTAATGATCTGCGCCGCTGGTTATTATTGATTCAGAGTCCATATACAATTAAAAAATCTATTGAATTTGATCGTGCTACACCATTTGATGCAACAAAACCAAGCGAAAATAGAGTTATTAATATTCGTGAGGAAGTGATTTTGGTGAGAAATTTTAGCGAAAAGCATTATTGGCTTCCGTTAAAAAATGCAGATGTAAATATGTATTTAGAATTTTCACAAAATCCTGGATGGTAATTAAAATGATTATTTTAAAAAATTTAAAAATAAAATTATAGAATAATGAGATATATACAACTTAAAATAGTGTTATGTTTTGTGCTATTTGCTTTCTTACCTGCCAAGATTTTCGCTCAAATTGACCAAAAATTAAATTTAGCTGGAATTGTTATCGGAGCAGGAGGAAAACCAATTGAGAATGCAGCTGTTGTCAGTAAAAAAGATAATGTTAAAGTAGCTACCGATAAGAGCGGAAGCTACTCTATAACCGTAACAGCTGATACAGATATCGAGTTTAGCGCTGCTGGTTATACTACACTTGTACTAAAAGCGACAGCTGCCATAAGTGACATAAATTTAAACAAAGAAAATTCAAATTTAGTTCAGGTTGCTTTCAAGAAAGAAGAAAGTAAGGATTTAATGGGAGGTGTTTCTTTTGTAAATCTGCCTGAAATTTCACAAAAAAACTATACAACTTCTAGTTTAGATGGAGTAAATGCTTTAATCGGAGGATTTAATGGCAGTATCTGGGGAATGGGTGGCTATTTAGTATTAGTAGATGGAGCTCCCCGTGATGTCAATACAGTATTATCTACTGAGATTGAACAAATCACTTTTCTAAAAGGAGTTTCTGCGGCCGCACTTTATGGAAGCCGTGCAGCAAAAGGGGTAATTTGTGTTACAACGAAAAAAGGTAAAGTACAGAAACAGCAGATTACAACAAGATTTGATAATGGAGTATTTGTACCTAAGAGCCTTCCAAAATATTTAGGTTCTGCAGAATATATGCATTATTATAATCAAGCCCGAGTTAATGATGGTTTAGATCCAACATATTCAGATGGAACTATTTATAATTATGCAGCAGGCAAAAATCCATATAGATATGCTGATGTTAATTATTATGCACCAAAATACGTTAAGGAGTTTTATTTTAATTATGATGCAAATGTTGAGATAACAGGAGGTAATAAATCGGCACGATACTATACGGTTGTTAATTTTTCATCTCAGCAGGATCCTTTGCAAAGTTTTGGAGAAGCAGCAAATAATAACAACAATAGATTTAATGTAAGAGGGAATGTAGATCTTCAAATTAATGACCGAATTTCAGCAACAATTGGGGCAAATGCGATATATAGCAATTCCAGAGGGGTAAATACAAACTACTGGAATAGTGCTGCTACTCTGCGACCTTATCTATTTAGCCCATTAGTACCGATCAGTATGATTGAACCAAGCGATGATGCATCAATGGCTCTTGTAAAAAACAGTAATTATATAGTTGATGGGCAATATTTATTAGGCGGTACACAGCTTAATCCTACTAACCCTTTTGCAAGTATTTATGCTGGAGGCCATAATACCTTTACAAGCCGTCAGTTTCAGTTTAATACAGGGATTAATGTTGAGTTAGGCGATGTGATCAATGGGCTGACTTTTCATACTGATTTTGCAGTTGATTATTCTAATTCGTACAACCAGTCCTATAATAACACTTATGCGACATACGAAGCATCTTGGAATAACTATGCAGGCATGGATCAGATTACTTCCTTGACAAAGTATGGAAAAGATTCAAAAACAGGTATTGAGAACATCAGCGGGAGTTCTCTTTCTCAAACGGTTGCTTTTTCCGGGCAGTTTAATTATGTGAAAAAAATAAATGAAAAGCATAATTTATCTGCAATGCTTATTGGTTCAGGATATCAACAGAGTCTTTCTGGTATTTACCATAAAACAAGCAATGCTAATTTAGGTTTGAATTTATCATACAATTTTGATCAGAAATACTATGCAGAATTTAATGGTGCATTTGTACATTCTGCCAAATTTGCAGAAGGTAACCGTGAAGGATTTTCTCCTACCATGTCTTTAGGCTGGAAATTATCTGAAGAAGATTTTATGAAAGATTTGACAGCTGTTAATAATTTAAAATTGAGTGTTTCAGGAGGTATTTTAAATACAGATTTAGATGTTTCAAATTATTACTTATATGAAAGTATATATAGCCAGACAGACGGACAGTGGTTCAGCTGGAGAGACGGTGCTCTTAACAGAAGTACTGATGCCAGAAGAGGTGAAAATTTAGATTTAGGTTTTGCAAAGAGAAATGAGCTGAGTGCTGGATTAGAAGGAGCATTCTTTAAGAACTTTATAACCTTAAATACTAACTTTTTTGTTAGTGAAGTTAATGGAAATGTTATTCAGGCTTCAAGTTTGTATCCAAATTATTTTGTTACGAATTTCCCTAACACTTCATTCCTGCCATATATTAATTATAATGATGATAAACGTATTGGGTTTGATTTTGATGTAAGATTCAATAAAAAAGTTGGAAATGTTGATTTAGCACTTGGATTAACAGGTACTTATCTAGATACTCAAGCAACTAAGAGAGCCGAATTATACGATGACAGTTATCAAAATAGACAAGGAAGACCTTTAGATGCGCTTTGGGGCCTTAGAAGTGACGGCTTTTTTATGGATGCGCTTGATATTACTAATTCACCTTCTCAAACTTTTGGACAAGTTAAACCAGGAGATATTAAATATATAGATCAGAATGGTGATGGCATTGTCGACAATAAAGACGAAGTTTATTTAGGTAAAGCAGGCTGGAATGGAGCTCCATTTACATTTGGTATTAATTTTACTTCTAAATGGAATAATTTCACATTTTTTACGATTTTTACAGGACAAACAGGTGCTTATGCAATGAAAAATAGCTCTTATTTTCAGATGGACGGTGAAGACAAGTATTCAGTTAATGTGCGTGACAGCTGGACAGAAGAGACTAAAGAAACGGCAATTTATCCAAGATTATCTTCATTGAACAGCGATAATAATTTCCGTTCCTCAGATTTTTGGATGTATAGTACTAACAGAGTAAATCTTTCCAAAATACAGCTTACATATGACTTTCCAAAAAAGGTACTTCAAAAAACTTTTTTTAATGGGCTTAGTGTTTATGCACTTGGATCTAACCTGTTAACGCTATCTCAAAACAGAGATGTTATGGAATTAAATATCGGAAGTGCACCACAAACTAGATATTATAATCTTGGTGTTAAAGCATTATTTTAAATTTTAAAAACACTTAATTTAATTATTATGAAAATAAAAGTATTAATTTTTATATCCGTTCTGTTTGTTTTTTGCAGCTGCGATGATTTGATTGATCCAGCAATAGAAAACAATAGAGGGCTTGAAGATATGTATGCTGAAGCTGAATATGCACAAGGAATTCTTCTTAATGCTTATACAAGACTGCCCGGGAACAGCTGGTCATTTAATGATGCAGCAACAGATGATGCTGTAACAAATGATATATCAAGTGGCTATCTTAAGATAGCAACAGGTCAATGGACTTCAAACTTTAACCCATTGGATCAATGGACAAATTCAAGAGCAGCTATTCAGTATTTGAATATTTTTCTTTCTGAAGCGGGTAAAGTAAAATGGGCAAAAGATGAAAAAGTAAGTCTTTTGTTTAGAGACCGTTTGATGGGTGAGGCGTATGGACTGAGAGCTTTATATATGTATTATTTGCTTCAGGCTCATGCAGGTACAGCGACTAATGATCAGCTATTAGGAGTGCCAGTACTTTTGGCGCCGGAAACGGCAAGTTCAAACTTTAATGTTGCACGTTCTTCTTTTGAAGATTGTATGAAACAATTGTACAGTGATGTAAAAAAAGCTACTGAATTACTGCCGTTAGATTTTGAAGATGCTGCAACACTGCCTCCAGGTTACGATAATTTAAGTGATTACAATCGCGTTTTTGGACAATATGCGAGACAAAGAATGTCTTCTAGGATTGCGCAAGTTGTAAGAGCGCAAGCTGCTTTATTGGCTGCTAGTCCAGCTTTTAGCGCAGGAAATACAACAACTTGGGATGACGCGGCTAAATATGCCGGCGCATTGTTGAACCTGAATGGCGGAGTTTCTGGGATAGCTTCTAATGGATTGAACTGGTTCAGTGATGTTGATGAGTTAAAAGCTATGGGAGCTGGAGTTAATCCTCCAGAGATTCTTTGGAGAGGTGATATTGGTGATAGTAATAATTTAGAAAGCGATAATTTTCCTCCAACTCTTTTTGGAAAAGGACGTATCAATCCAACACAGAATTTAGTTGATGCTTTCCCAATGGCAAACGGTTATCCTATTTCTGCTGCTGGCAGTAATTACGATGCGACAAAGCCTTATGACAACCGTGATCCTCGTTTGAAAAAATTCATTTTAGTAAACCAGTCAACTGCGGGAGTAAGTAATTCTGTAATTACTACAGCTAGTGACGGTACTACAAATGATGCATTAAACAAGGTTGGTACTTCAACCCGTACTGGTTATTATATGAGAAAATTACTGCGCCAGGATGTGAATTTAAATCCAACTTCAATCAATAATCAGAGACATTATAAACCGCGTATGAGATATACTGAATTGTATCTTATTTATGCGGAAGCTGCAAATGAAGCATGGGGACCAACAGCAACAGGTTCTATAGGATTCTCGGCTTATGATGTTGTTAAAGCTTTAAGAAAAAGAGCTGGAATTGTGCAGCCTGATCCTTACTTGGAATCTATTAAAGCAGACAAAACGGAAATGCGCAACTTAATTAGAAACGAGCGCCGTTTGGAACTATGTTTTGAAGGATTTAGATTTTGGGATTTGCGCAGATGGAATTCAAATTTAAATGTTTCAGCAGATGGGGATAAGATCCAAGGCGGTATCCATCAAAAAATTACTGTTGAAAGCAGACTTTATAAAGACTATATGAAATTTGGGCCAATTCCATATTCAGAAGCTCTTAAGTTTAATGCTTTACTGCAAAACAAGGGATGGTAGAACAATAAGGCTCTACTTAGTGTATAAGGAAATTTAATATAATTAAAGAAAAATGAAAAACAAAATATTTTTAATGCTAACAGCTGTGGTTGTCTCTCTGACTTCATGTACTAATCAAGATGCAGAGTTTGATAATTATGATCATCAGTCGGTTTATTTTGCTTATCAATACCCTGTCCGAACAATAACATTGGGAGAAGACATATTTGATACGACTTTAGACAATCAGCACAAGTGCAAAATAATGGGAACTTTAGGCGGTGTTTATAGTAATGATAAAGATGTAACCATTGATATTGCTGTTGCAAATTCGTTGCCTGTGGGTTTCTTATTTAATGCTGGCGAAAATGAAATTGTTGCTATGCCAAGCAGCTATTATACACTTTCAAGCAATCAGATTGTTATTCCAAAAGGTCAGATTACAGGAGGTGTTGAGGTACAATTGTCTGATGCTTTTTTTGCGGATCCTCTATCAGTAAAAAAGACATATGTTATTCCTATTGAAATGAAAAAAGTAGTTAATGCTGATACTATCCTTTCTGGAAAGGCTCTAGTGCCTAATCCATTAAAACTATTAAGCACAGACTGGAGCAGTGCGCCCAAAGATTATGTTTTATATGCTGTAAAGTATGTAAATCCTTGGGACGGCAATTATTTAAGAAGAGGAAAAGATGTCATTGTTGGAAATAATGGAAATACGGCTCTTAATAAAACAGTTGTCAGACATACTGCCTATGTAGAAACTGATCAAGTTTCCAAAATTAATACCCGATCATTAAATACGATTGATTTTCCAGTTACTGTCAAAGATGCTAATGGGGTTAATATCAATTTTAATCTGACACTTACATTTGATAACGAAAATAAATGTACAGTCTCCGGAAGCAGTGCATCATTTACAGCAAGCGGTACAGGTAAGTTTGTGAAAAAAGGAGAAAAAAATAGTTGGGGAAGTAAAGACCGAGATGCTCTTTATCTTGATTATAAAGTAAATTTCCAAGATTTTAATGTAACTACAAAAGATACATTAGTATTGCGTGATAGAGGTGTAACTGCAGCTGTTTATAGTCCAGTTAAAAAATAATTGAAAATTTTATTAAAAATTAAAAATTAAAAATTTAAAGAAGATGAATAAATTATACAAAATACTGCTATTGTCTTCAGTTTTGGCGATGGCTGCATCCTGTACAAACGATAATGCTTTAAAGTACGATTATGAAAAACCCGCCAGCATTGCCAAACAGGAAGAAATTAATGTCTATTCTGATTTAAAAAGCTATGTAGACAGAACAGCTAATCCTAATTTTAAATTAGGTGCTGGTATTTCATTGAATGATTATACAAGTAAAAGCTTGATGTATAGATTAGTTAACAAGAATTTTGATGAGATTACTTTGGGTTATGAAATGAAACATGGCGCAATTGTACAAGCAGATGGGAGTCTTGCTCTTGACAATGTCAATAAACTGCTAAAAACAGCTAAAGAAGCTAATGTTTCTGTTTTTGGACACACACTCTGCTGGCATGCGAATCAAAATGCAACTTATCTTAAAAAACTCATTGCTCCAGATGTTCTATCATCAACAGGTCCAGGTTGGAATCTGATAACTGCAAATGATTTTGAGACTGCTGATGCATCCAATTATCAGTTCAATTCTAATGTAACAGCATCGTTTACAGCTGCAGGTCAGGGTGCAAATGGAACAGGTAGAGCACTTAAATTAACAAATGCCAGTGTGCGTGCTAATGAATGGGATGCACAGTTTTACATAAAGTTTTCTCCAGCTGTACAAGTGGGGGACAAATACAGACTTACTATGGATATTCGTGCTGATGCTGCGGCAACTTCTCCTACACAGGCACAATTAAATCCTGGAGGTTATAAGCACTGGGATTTCTTTGGCAATCTTTCTTATACTACCGCATGGACGACTTATATTAAAGAGATTACAGTTACTTCAAATATGGCAGACTGTAATACAATTGCCTTTAATCTTGGAAAAACTGCCACCAGTTTTTACTATGATAATCTCAAAATAGAAAAGTATAGCGCAACTGGAAGTGTTCAAACAAAAGAGAAAACACCAGAGCAGAAGAAAGCTATCATTGGTGATGCACTGGATAAATGGATAACAGGGATGGTTAAAAACTGTGCTCCCTATGTTAATGCATGGGATGTTGTCAATGAGCCAATGGATGATGGAAAACCGTATGAATTAAAAACTGGCGTAGGTAAAGTAAATATGGCTGGCGATGAATTCTACTGGCAAGATTATCTGGGGAAAGATTATGCAGTTGAGGCGTTTAGACTTGCTAGAAAAAGTGGTAATCCAACAGATAAATTATTTGTTAATGACTACAACCTTGAATATAGTATGGATAAATGTAAAGGCCTTATCCAGTATGTAAGTTATATTGAAAGTAAAGGGCAAAAAGTTGATGGAATTGGCACTCAGATGCATATTGGCATAAATTCTGATAAAGATAAAATTAATACAATGTTTCAATTACTGGCTGCTACAGGTAAACTTATAAAGGTTTCAGAACTAGATGTAGCTGCAGGTCTTAATCCAACAGAATCAGATCTTAAAAAACAAGCCGATATGTATAAATATGTTGTGGATATGTATGTGAAAAACATTCCGGTAAATCAGAGATACGGAATTACTGTATGGGGATTAACGGATAGTAAATCTGATTCTTCGTGGTTACCAGGTCAGCATCAAGGTTTGTGGGATCTTAATTATAATCGTAAGTCTTCTTATGTAAGCTTTGCTGAGGGACTTAAGGGAATTAAGTAATAATTATGAAAGTCAATTTATTATTTACAGGAATAATTTTGTTTGTATTTTTAAGTTGTGAAAAGGATGATGTTCCTGTAAAAGAAACATCTCCAATTGAGGCTGCGATATCGTGGCCTCAAAAAACGCCGCAGCTAAAGGTAGAAGGTAAGTTTTTGAAAGATCCTTGTGGCAATAAAGTTTTATTGCATGGGGTAGCCATTACTCCAAGTCCTTGGTTTAATGGATGCGCGGCTGGTCAGTGCAGATGGGATAACTATGATGTAACTGGCTGTTTAAAGTACAATAACGGTGTAATTGACAAGCTTTCAAATAGTAAGAATGAAGATTGGTATTTAAATTATATTAGACTGCATATTGACCCATATTGGTCTAATAACCCAGGTGCCGCTACAAAAGGGGAAGATGATATTTCTCAATTTAATTTTGAAAGATTTAAAACAGCTGTTGATCAAGTTATTATTCCGCTTATTGAGCATGCTAAGTCAAGAGGGATGTATGTAATTCTTCGTCCTCCTGGTGTTTGTCCTCAGAAAATTGATGTTGGTGGTGATTATTATAATTATTTATTTAAGATCTGGGATTATTTGTCAAATCATGGAGGCTTAAAAAATGCTGAAAATGTTATGTTCGAATTGGCTAATGAGCCAGTTAACATCAAAAGCACCAACGGCGATTATGGCAGTAATACTCAATCTCATTTTGATGCTTTGAAACTGTTTTTTCAGCCAATGGTTAATAAGATTCGGTCAAATGGAGCAAATAATATTATTTGGATTCCTGGTTCTGGATATCAATCGCAGTATAAAGGATATGCTGTAAACCGGATTGAAGGGACAAATATTGGATATGCTGTACATATCTATCCAGGATATTGGGGCAGAGACAATAATGACCCTATGGTCTTTAGAGCAAATTGGAATGAAAACATTAAACCGGTTGCTGATTTCGCTCCAATTGCTGTTACAGAAATTGATTGGGCTCCAGAAGGATATAATGTATGGGGAAAAGGCGGAGTAACCGGAACAGCAGGACAAAAAGGGTTTGGAGCTAATTTTAAAGTTTTAGCAGATGAGTCTGGAAATGTTATCTGGAACTTGCTGTCTCCTGAAAATCTTATTGATAATGGATCTTTAAATGGTGGAATTGCATATAATAGCGATCCTGAGGCTTGTGCTTTTCCTGTTCATAAATGGTTTAAAGAATATGCAAAAAAATCAGTTATATGTAATTCTGTAAAATAAAGACGTTTGTTTTGTGTATTGGTTTTGATTAACAATTAGTTAGTGTGGTTTGGATATCCTATTAGGCTCTAATTATTAAAGCGGAAGAATATTTGCTGGATAAGAGGGGCTTAAGGGATATTCTATTTAAATTTTTTGTTATTGTTTCTATCGATTGATCAGCAGACCATGCTGATTTGGATGAAAGTCCCGGGAGAAATTATTATGATGTGTTTTGGCAGACCGAGAAACTTTTCAAATGCCTGCAGACTGGAGCGGTGAGTTCCAAATATTAGAAAATGGTTTTGTCCCCCCTAAAACCAAAATTAAAAATGCTTGCCGGTGTTGAGAACCAGACAGGCAAAACTGATTCGACCACTGCAAATAATGCTCAGACTTAATTGATTCACATCAAATAATTTATCGAATTATATACATAAAAAACACTTTTTTGTTTACAGTAAAATTTTAAGAATATGGAAATTATATTTAATGGCGAAGAGGTTTTAGAGTTTATAAAAATATTTCCTGACGACGAAAGCTGTCGGGAATTTATTGCAAATGAGAAGTGGAAAGACGGTTATAAATGTAAGCGTTGTAATAATACAAAGTATGTTCATTTTGAGAAGCATAATAAAAGAGAATGTACTAAATGCAGATATAATGAGAGCTCAACTGCAGGAACTCTTTTTCATAGAGTCAAATTTGGAATTCAAAAAGCATTTTGCATTGTCTTTGAAATGGCATGTACAAACAAATCGATATCCTCAATCCATATTGCAAAACGCTATGAAATAACTCAAAAGACTGCTTGGTTATTTATTCAAAAAGTAAAACTTGCGATGAAAGCTTCTAAAAAGTATCCGATGAAAGGAAATCTACAAGCTGATGAATTTGCAATTGGAGGAAAAGAAACGAAAGGTAGAAATTTTGACAGTAAGAAAACAGAAGCTGTTTGCGATGTTGTATTGACAGATGAAGGGAAGATAAAAGAGGCCATGCAAATGTTATTGATGATTATTCTGCAAAGCCGATAAATCGCTATTTGATTCGAATGTAAGTAAAATTATCTGTTTTTTTTTAAATAAAAGAATCACAAACCATTTTGACCACATTGCCTTTCTTTAAATTATGGAAAAAAGCAAAATGTTTCCTTTTAGCAGATTACTTCACTATACTTTTATCGGAGTTCAATGAACATTGTTAGAAGTAGAAATTCTTTTGAATCGTCTCGTCCCAAAAGACGAGAACAACATAGATTACTTCGTCAGTTCGCTATCGTTCGTGTGCAATGGAAAGCGGGACGATGCTTGCTTCAGCAATGCCTTGAGGCACCTCTTTTAAGGGAATTTTAATTGTTAATTCTTTTATTAAGAGTATAATTAAATGTATTGGTTTTTGATATTGTTTATAGGTCTGTCAAATTCAAAATTATTGATATATTGAATCAAAGTCAATGCTGTTATTTTTGCCAAAATTCTAGTTTTAAATCCCATGAAAGATTTAGCATAATTTCTTCTGATTAAGAATTGGCCGCATAGTTGTGAAAATAATGTTTCAATTCTTTTTCTTGATTTCCTGAAAATATACGATTGTGGTTTATAATCTTTCTGATTAATTCTTTTTGGCGTTTCAAGTTGAATGTTTACTGTTTGAAATAAGTCCAACTGAATAGATTCTGACAAATAGCCTCTGATTCCAAGAAGCACACAATCAGACATTTTTCTTTTCGTCGAACGTCTGATTTGTAATTTGATTCAAAAATTCAAAGAACTTATAATTTCTAAAACCTTAAAATAATTTTTAACTATATCTACATGGATATTGGTTTGTTTTCCGACTTCAGTATGTTTGTTTTCAGTGTGTTGACTAGTATCTAACATCTTCATTTACTTCATTTTTTTATCTTAAATAATTATACCCAACGGGTTATTGATCACTATTTTAAATATTATGAAACTTTATTAGTATGCTCTTTTTTTTTGAGCCTTTCTTCCATGTATGCTTTTGGCGCCATCCCATAGAACTGCTTGAAACTTGTTGAGAACTTTGAAATGTTTGAAAACCCTACTAAGTAAGCGACTTCCGAAATGTTTATCTGTTTGGACGCTAATAATTCACCAGCCTGTTTCAGCCTAATGTTGCGTATAAGATCTCTTGATGACTGGTTGGTTAATTCTTTTAGTTTTCTATGAAGATGCACTCTGCTTATTCCAATTTCCACGGCGATCATTTCTACATTCAAATCTGGATTACTCAGATTGTTATTGACAAAATTCATTATTTTCTGAATTAGCTTTTCGTCAGCAGATTCCATTGTGATTTTTTTGATTTTATCCTCCTGTGCCTGATTGCCGCTGTAATTGTTTTTTAATAATTCTCTTGTCCGAATAAGATTTAGTATCGTCTTTTTTAATATTTCCATATTAAATGGCTTGGTAATATAAGCATCTGCACCAATGTTGAGTCCTTCTAATTGATCATGATCGTGGGATTTTGCTGTTAACAGAATCACAGGAATATGATTAATATTGATGTTTCTCTTTACTTTGCGGCAAAATGTAACACCATCCATTACAGGCATTTTAACGTCGCTTATAATTAGATCCAAGGAGTCTTTTAAAACTATTTCTAAAGCCTCTTTACCATTGATACTGGTAATGACTTTGTAGTGTGCTGATAATTCTTTAAATAAATATTCTCTGATTTCGTCATTGTCATCGACAACTAAAATTCTTTTTCTGCCTGCTGTACTGTTGCTAAATGGCTGATCAATATAGTCTAATGAAGGAATCTGCAAAGTGGATAGGACTAAATCGTTATTCTGTTCATGAGTATCATTCTCTTCCTCTTTTTCTTCTTTCATGTACTCAGTTCCCATGGGCAGCTGTATAATAAAACGGCATCCCGGAGCTTCAATATTATTTTCAGCCGTTATGTTTCCATTGTGAAGTTCAATAATTGATCTTGTGAGATGCAGACCAATGCCGGTACCTTCAGTATGGGTTAATCTACTGTTGCTGGATTGGTAAAAGCGATCAAATATTTTTGCCAGTTCGCTCTCATTTATTCCTATTCCGTTGTCAGCAATAGTTATAGTAAAACAGGAAATCTCTTTATTGTCTTGATATAATTTTGAATCTTCCTCAATAAAAATTTCAATATTTCCTTCATTATGCACAAATTTAACCGCATTGGAAAGCACATTCTGAATTATCCTGTCAAAATATTTTGGATCTATCTGCGCATAGAGTTCAGGTTTTTTGTAATGGAATTTTAATTTAATATTTTTTGTCTGAATCTGCTCTTCGAACAGCAGGCAGCTTTCTTTTAAGGAGTTTATTATTTCTGTCCGCTCAAGGTTCAGGGATATTTGTCCCTGATCAATTTTACGAACATCCATTACCTGATTGACCAGCTGAAGGATTTTTTCAGAATTGCGATGCATTACCATGTACGATTTCTGCCTTGCGGTATCTTGATCCGTACTCATTAATTTGAGCAAAGGATTGATAACTAATGAAATTGGAGATTTTATATCATGTGAAATGTTTGTCAAAAACTGAAGTTTAGCTTCATTTACCTGCTTGTTTTGTAAATGTTCCTGTAATTTTATTTTAGTTAATTTTCTTTGATTAATCTGCTGTATAGTAATATATGCCGCACCAAAAAAGAGTGCCCAATAAAACAATTTGGCCCATATTGAAAAATACCATGCGGGATGTACAGTTATTGCCAATTGGCGAATATTTGAATATTTGCCATAGACTTCTGCTTTTACCTGAAAATTATAAGTTCCAGGTTCAAGATCGTTAAATGTGACGTTGTTTATGCCCTGCTGCAGTTTATTCCATTTGTTATTTTCCAAAGAGTAGAAGTAAGTTATATGCCGCTGATTGTTAAAATCCATAGTAGAGAACTCAATACTGAAAGAATTGTCCTCATGTCCCAAATCGACTGTTTTGGCATCAATAAGAGCACTGTTTACTATCTCAAACTGGTCAGATTTCATCCCTTTTTTTACCGATTTGTTCTGAATATAAAAGCCAGTTATATAAACATTAGTGCTTTTTTCATTATATTTTATCATTTCAGGATCAAAATACGTTACGCCTTTCATCCCTCCAAATATAATCTGGCCTTTATTGTCTTGAAATGAAGCATTTTTACTGAATTCATTTCCCTGAAGGCCGTCATTAAAATTGAAATTAAAAAATTTCTTGCTTTGTGGATTGAACCGCGATATGCCACTGTTAGTGCTGATCCATAAATTACCGCTTTTGTCTGCCTGTATCGCAGAAATTATATTACTGGGCAAATTATTATCAGTTGTATAAATAACGGGTTTCCCTTTTTTTGGCTGATAAATAAGCCCGTCAGATGAACCAATCCATAAATTTCCGATTTTATCTTCATGTAAGTCGTATATTATTCTTTTAGGAAATGTATGGTTTAGCGAGCCTTTTTTAATATAAGTCTTAGTTTTCAGGTCCATACAGTATAGTCCGTCATAAGTCCCAATATAAAGCTTATTATTTTGGGCAGGTAAAAGACAGTTCACACACCAATTTCCTAAAGTATTATTACTGTCTTTTGAGTTTGAATTATAGTTAACCACTTTATGGGTAGTAAGATCCATGCAATATAGCCCAGAACCCAGAGTGCCTATCCATAATTGTTTATTCTGATCTTCAGCTAGGTTATAAATATTTTCTACTGGTTTATTTTCTTTACTGAAAATATTATCTATGAATTCGAAGTTGTTAGTGCTGCGGTTAAGTTTTGCCAATCCATGCAGGTAAGTGCCAATCCATAAATCATCATTTGAATCTTCAAAAATGCACATAATTGCAAGTCGGCTGAAACCATTTTTTTCAAAAGTGTAATGATATTTTTTTTTATTTTTATCTGAAATGCCATAAAGGCCACCTCCGTCAGTTCCTACCCATAAAACGCCTTTTCTGTCTCGGAATACGGACATGACACAGCTTGAACCAATGATGTTATTGTTAACGGACTGGTATCCTATGTAGTTAAAATTGTTTTCTTTGGGAGGAAGCTGCAATACTCCTTTTTGATATAGTCCCATCCATAGATTTCCTGCCCGGTCTTTAAGGATGGAATGAACTTTGGACATTGTAAAATCAAAATTGGCAACATTAAAGTTAGCGACTGAAAGCTTCTTTTTTTCAGGATCATAATTATACAATCCCATTCCGTCAGTTCCCATCAGTATTTGATTGTTTTTAATCAAAAATAATTTTTTAATAGGAAGTGATTTTGAGTTTGTAAATGACTCGAATTTCTGCTCAGATCTGTTGTAAATAAAAAGACCGTTGTTAAGCGTACCTAAAAATAAGTTTCCTTTTTTATCTTCGCAAATACTGGTAATATTGGTCAAATGATCCTTTGAAACAAAAAATTGTTTTATGTTATTATGGCTGTCTATCCTCCAAAGTCCTCTGTCTTGTGTTAAAATCCATAAATTTTGATTTTTGTCTTCATAAAGATCATGAATCATTGTGGTGGGAATCTGGATATTCAGATGATTTGCAACTGGGGTCTGTTTTTTAAAATCAATTTTAAAAATGCCATAACCTGAAGATCCTACTAAAATATCACCATTTTTTCGCTGTATCATGCAGCTTACATGAGGATTGAATTTCGTATTAGCATTATCAGTCATCAGAATCTCACTAAAAGAATCCGTTGCATGATTATAGATTTGAAGGCCATCGATAAAACCAAAAAATAAATTTTTGTTTTTGTCTTCAAAAATTGATTTTATGTAGTTATTAAGAACAGTTCCGGCATTGTTTTTTCTGCGTTTGTAGATAACAAACTTTGCTCCATCATAACGATTTAAGCCATCTTCGGTCGCAATCCAGATGTATCCTTTACTGTCTTGGTACATAGAATTTATCAAACTGCTTGATAACTGCGAATCTGAAGTATATAGTATTCCTGATTGAGACTTTGCTTGACAGGAAATCAGCAGCGATATAATTATTAGTATTTTAAAGGTTTTCATGAAATATAATGAGTTAGAAAAAATTGATCTAAAAAAATAAAAACGGGAGTCTTCTCAAAAAACTGTTTTATTGAAGACAAGTTATAAAATGATTTATATAGAAATCTTTAAACGTACTAAAGAGTTTGTAAAAAATAAAGAACCTGATGCAATTCCCGCATGAATTAAATTTAAAAAATATTCCATTTTGAATTCTCTCAATAGGCGGTCATCTTGATAAAAAAGTTAGACCTATCCGGAATTGTTTACTATCCTCTTAAAGAAAAACGTAATGGACTTTTATATATTCTAGTATTATAGAGCGTGATAAATTACTTTAATGAGAATAATATTTGGAGTGTTTTTTATATATAGTCTAATTGACTACAATTTTAAGAGATATATTTTATATCAGCAAATTTTTCTTAAATAAGTGGTTGTTTTTTCTTGTATTTGATTCTAAATTTTAGTGTTATAATTTCATTTTAATCAGAAAAAATACAAAAAACATAAATAATATTTAATTTTTATTGATAAATGTAAAAAACACATTTAATTTGTGTGATAACTTTGTTTTTTATTGAAAATTGTGTAATTCTTTTTTTAAATATTTTTTATATGTAATTTCTGTTTAAAACTACGATGCTGATAAGATCTTATTTTGGTATTATCAAAAGGTGGTGTTAATAGACTGCATAAATAAGAATATTGGTTTGTTGTTAGAATTCGAAACTGAACCCTTTTTTAGTCAGTTTTTCGTAAATCTCAGGATCAAATTCATACAGCTGGGCAGCTCTGTATTTTGTATTTTGCCGTTTTTCGGGAAGAATCTTAAGCAGTTTCATATTCAGGAATTTACGTCTAAAGTTAGGTTTGTCCATTTCGTATCCTAAAATTTCTTCATATAAATGCATAAGTTCAAGCAAAGTGAATTTTTTTGGAAGCAATGAAAAACCTATAGGCGCTTTTTTAACTTCTTTCCGAAGCTTTTTAAGAGCATACTTCAATATTTTACTGTGATCGAAGACTAGTTCGGGTATTTCGTTGATGTTATACCATTGTGCGTCAGAGATGTTGCCGCCTGCTGTGATGTTGTAGTCTGTACGTTTGATTACGGCATAGTAGCCTATTGTAATAACCCGAGCAGCTGGATAACGGTCTGGTGCGCCGAAAGCTTTTAGCTGCTTGAGATAAATTTGGTCAAGCCCTGTAACTTTTTTGAGTAGTCTGTGTGCGGCTTCTTTTATATGTTCTTTCTCGGTAATCCATCCGCCGGGAAGCCCCCACTGACCTATAGATACTCCTTCGCCATGTTGCACAAGAAGAATTTTAAGGCTTCCGTTGTCATAGCCAAATACTGCACAGTCAATGGTAATGTCTCTCATTACCCACGTAGTCTCATTTTTGTCAATTTTTTTGTTTTTTTTGTTTTCTGCCACAACTAAGAACTGTTTTTTTGTAAGATAAAATCTAGGGTAGTATAATTTTTTCAAGCAAAAATATTAAAAACATACTATATATTGTCACTGTGACTATATTAATGTTGGAATTAGTCCTTTTTTTTTGCTGAAAATGTAATAATTGTAGACACGATACTTAATTTATTCTGCATTGAAAAAAATGATATATTTTTACACAATCGTTTGTGTTGATGTTTTTTTTAAAGATTATTTATTTTTAAGTATATAATTTTATTAATTCATTTATAAAAATGTTATTTTTTTTAAATGTAAATTTTATGAAAAACACCAGAATTTGATAATCATTTATAACTTTTTTTAAGGCTGTTATAGCTGAATAGTATCAAAACAGTAATAAAAATATTGATTTTCTGTATCAATAAATTTGATTTGAACAAATCAGGAGTTATTACCCAAAACCAAACGATGTCAGTATATTCAGAGATGATGCATATATTTTAGAATCAGATTAATTATTTGCGATGAAAACTTTCTTTTTAACATTTTTATTTTTAGGATTTTCAGCGTACCCGCAGGGGGACAAAAATCTTAAATTATGGTACAATCAGCCTTCAGGAGAAACATGGGAAAATGCTCTGCCAATAGGTAATGGCTTTCTTGGAGCTATGGTATATGGGAATGTTGAACATGAAATTCTTCAATTGAATGAGAATACGGTATGGAGTGGCGGTCCTAATAGGAATGACAATCCAAACGCTTTAGCAGCTTTGCCGGAAATTCAAAAAATGATTTTTGATGGAAATTATAAAGAAGCTGAAGAATTAGGAAATAAAGCATTTATTTCAAAGAAGTCACAAGGACAGATATTTCAGCCAGTTGGAAATCTCAATTTATATTTTAATGGACATGAAAAGTATTCTAATTACAGACGGGAACTTGATATAGAAAATGCAGTTACGAAAACCAGCTATGAAGCTGATGGTGTGAAATATACCCGAGAGGCTTTTGTGTCATTTGCAGACAGGATTATAGTGATGAGAATTACTGCCAACAAAAAAGGAAGTATTTCATTCACGGCTAATTATACTTCGCCTCATAAGATTAAGAATTTTGCAGTTAACAATTCAAAAGATCTCGAAATTACGGGTACTGCGAGTGACCATGAAGGGGTAAAAGGATTAATTAAATTTAAAGGTATAACCCGTATTAAATTAGACAGTGGAAAATTATCAGAATCTGATGGTATGCTTACTGTAAAAGATGCTGATGCTGTTACTGTCTTTATATCAATAGCAACTAATTTTAATAATTATCATGATGTAAGCGGCAATGAAGGACAGCGTGCTGCCAATTATATGAATAAAGCTTTTGGTAAATCTTATGAGTCATTAAAAAAGGCTCATATTGTGGCTTATCAAAAATATTTTAATCGTATAAAACTTGATTTGGGAACAACTCCCGTTGCAGATCTGCCAACAGATGAACGTCTGAAAAATTTTAGAAATACAAATGATCCGCAGTTTGTGGCATTATATTATCAGTATGGGCGCTATTTGCTTATATCATCATCACAGCCCGGAGGACAGCCGGCTAATCTGCAGGGCATTTGGAATGGAAGCATCAATCCTGCTTGGGATAGTAAGTATACCATTAATATAAATGCTGAAATGAATTATTGGCCTGCTGAAAAAACAAACCTTTCAGAGCTGCATGCTCCTTTTTTAGAAATGGTAAAAGATTTAGCAGTAACGGGACAGGAAACTGCTAAAACGATGTATGGAGCAAGAGGATGGATGGCACATCATAATACCGATATTTGGCGCGCTACAGGTGCTGTTGACGGTGCTTTTTGGGGGCTATGGACTGCTGGAGGCGGATGGGCCAGCCAGCATTTGTGGGAACATTATCTTTACACTGGCGACAAAGCATTTTTGGCAGCTGTTTACCCGGCAATAAAAGGTGCTGCTTTATTTTATGCCGATTTTCTGGTCGAACATCCAAAATATAAATGGCTGGTAGTAAATCCTGGAAATTCTCCCGAAAATGCACCAAAAGCTCATAACGGCTCATCACTTGATGCTGGAACAACAATGGATAATCAAATTGTTTATGATGTTTTTAGTGCCACAATTCGGGCTGCACAAACTTTAAAAGAAGACACTGCTTTAATAGATACGCTGCAGCAGCTGCGCAGCCGGCTGGCGCCGATGCATGTTGGGAAACACAATCAGCTTCAGGAATGGTTAGACGATATTGATGATCCTAAAGACAATCATCGCCATGTTTCCCATTTGTATGGATTATTTCCTTCTAATCAAATTTCTGCCTATAGAACACCTGAATTATTTGCAGCAGCAAAAAACACTTTGCTGCAGCGTGGAGACGTATCAACAGGATGGAGTATGGGCTGGAAAATAAACTGGTGGGCAAAACTGCAGGATGGAAATCATGCTTACTCTCTTATAAAAAATCAATTGACTCCTTTGGGGGTAAATGCTGGCGGCGGCGGAACGTATAATAATCTTTTTGATGCGCATCCTCCATTTCAGATTGATGGAAATTTTGGATGCACTTCAGGAATTACTGAAATGCTGGTTCAAAGTTCAGATGGAGCAATTCATTTGCTTCCCGCATTACCTGATGTCTGGCCAGATGGCAGTGTTGAAGGAATACGTACCCGAGGCGGTTTTGAAATTGTTGAAATGGAATGGAAAAAATCTAAACTGACAAAATTAATTGTAAAATCAGCACTTGGCGGAAATTTAAGATTGCGTCTGCCAAATGCTATGAAACTAAAGTCAGGAGCTGAATTGGCAGTGGCAAATGGAGAAAATTCGAATCCGTTTTATTTTGTTAATGAAACGCCAGACGCAATAATATCTGCAGAATCAAAAATAAAACCATTGGATATAAAACCAACTATTCTTGTTGATATATCCACTAATAAGGGGAATATTATTTCGCTGGTAAGTAAATAAAACGGTTTTAAAAGGAGTGTAAATATTTGTTTCTTTTTTATTGCTGTAGATTTCTATTGAAAAAAGAGTTGAGTTTTTTTAGCTGAACTTGGGTTATTATCTACATATAAAGAATAGTATTCTAAGTATTTTTTTCGAAATAAAAATAATGATTAATACGGTTTTTTATTTTGTGTTTTTAGCAGTATTTATTGAGATAAGCTCTTTTTAAACGGTATAATTTTCAGGAAAAGACAATTAATATTGGTAATTATGGATATTTAATTTTTATGTTACGTAGTGTAAAGCATATGTAACAAATTAGTAATTCTTATCTGGTTTTAACAAATATATTTGAATTATTATTTTTTGGAATATAAAATAAAGAGTCGTTTAAATTTCTGAAAGTTTAATTTTTTGAAGATAATAGTATTTAAAGGTGCCATATAATTAAAATTATAGACATTCTTCTGTTAACAAGCTCAAATTCTTCTGTGATTTCTTCAAGCGGATGTTCTGATGCAGAAGATAATTTTCATTTTACAGCTGAAGGATGCAGATTGTTTTGAAAGCCATATGTTTCAAAGATGCTCGGGATAATGAAGAGTAATTAAAATGAATTAGATAAAATCATGAAGTTAAAAAATATTTTAGTGCTTGTTGTTATATTTTTTCCTTGTCTTACTTGGTCACAAAAAATAACATTAAAATCTCCAAATCAAAAAATTGAGACAGCATTGTATGCCAGCAGCGGTAATAATAGTGAATGGTATTTGAAAGTATCTTATCAAGCAGATAATAAGTCAGCTGAAATTCTTCCAAAGGTAAATTTAGGGCTTTCAAGAAGTGATCAGGATTTTTCAAAAGAACTTCTTTTTTTAAAAGCGTCTAAACCAAAAATGATAAAGGAGCATTATGAACTTCCATTCGGCAAGAAGTCTTTACGTGAAAATACAGCCAATGAAGTAATTGTCTCTTTTGAAAATCCAAGTAAAGCCAAATTGAATCTTATTATAAGAGCCTATAATGATGGATTGACTTTTCGATATGAATTTCCTGAAAAACAAGGCTCGTTTAGTATAAAAGAAGAACTCACCGCTTATCAGATACCAAAAGAAAGCAAACGATGGTTAGAAAAATGGAATCCTGCTAATGAGGGCTTATATGCAGTTTCCAGCGATGATAAAATACAACAGCAGGAATGGTGTTATCCAGCACTATTCAATTCAGCCGACAAATCATGCTGGTATCTCCTCCACGAAGCTGATTTAGACCGCAGTTATTGTGGTACAAAACTCAGTAACGCCCATGATATAAATACTTATAAGCTTACATTTCCAGACCCTAAAGACGGCAGAGGGACTGGAGAATCAAAACCAAGCATTTCACTTCCATGGCAATCGCCTTGGAGGGTAATTAGCATCGGCAGTTTGTCGGATATTGTGGAGAGTACATTGGTTGAAGATGTGTCAGCTCCTACTGGTTTCAAAAGCACTGACTGGATAAAACCTGGAAAAGTATCCTGGAATTACTGGTCGAGTAACCACGGAACTAAAGATTATAAAACTGTATGCGAGTTTGCTGATTTAGCAGTAAATATGAACTGGCCTTATACACTTTTGGACTGGGAATGGGACGGAATGGGTAATGGCGGAAATCTTGAAGATGCTCTAAAATACATTCACTCAAAAGGAATAAAACCATTGATGTGGTATAACTCAGGCGGAGATCATACTTGGGTGCCTTCTACTCCAAAAGACAGAATGCTTACTCATAAAAATAGAGTAGAAGAATTTACAAAGCTTAAAAAATTAGGTGTCGCTGGAGTCAAAGTTGATTTTTTTGAAAGCGAAAAACAAGATATGATTAAATATTATCTTGATATTCTGGAAGATGCAGCCCAGTTTGAAATGATGGTATATTTTCACGGGTGTATTGTCCCTAGAGGCTGGTCAAGAACGTATCCTAATTTAATGACTTATGAAGCAGTACGTGGAGCCGAATGGTATAATAATGGACCAGAATTTTCGTCCACAGCTCCAGAGCATAATACTGTTTTACCTTTTACAAGAAATGTAGTTGGAGCGATGGATTATACACCTGTTACTTTTACGAATTCTCAGTTCCCGCATCATACTTCTTATGGACATGAGCTGGCTCTTTCTGTAATTTTTGAATCTCCTTTGCAGCATTTGGCAGACAGACCAGAAGGTTATTATGAACTGCCGGATGAGGCCAAAACTTTTTTGAAAGAAGTACCAACAGCTTGGGACAATACAAAACTTATTGATGGTTATCCCGGGCAGGAAGTTACTATGGCTCGCCAAAAAGGAGATTCTTGGTATATAGGAGGTATTAATGCCTCTGAACGCGAAGAAAAAACAAAAAAAATAAAGCTGGATTTTTTGAAAGAAGGGGTTAGTTATCGCGCAGTTATCATTGCAGATGGAAAACATGACAAGGATTTTTCTTCACAAGTAATGGCAGTAAATAAAAACAGCACTATTGAGGTAAAACTGCTTCGCAGAGGAGGTTTTGTCATTTCTTTAATTCCAATATATAAATAGCTCATAATTTTTAAAAACAATTTATATGCAAAGATTCATATGCATTTTATTTTTAGGATTGCTGTCTGTATCCATTAGGGCACAGCAATATAAAAGTTATGTTTTAACGAAAGATAAATTATCTATAGATTTATCAGAAGGAGTGCTAAACATAATTCCTCTTACCGATAAATCAATACGGGTACAATATCAAATCGGAGATATGAAAGAAGCGCAAGAGTTTGTCTTAATAAACAAACCTAATGCACCCAGTTTTGCATTGAAAGAAAGCCCAACAAGTTTGCAGCTTATAACAAAAGCGATGACGGTTACATTTGATAAAGAAACAGGAGTTCTTAAGTATTTCGATAAATCAGGAAAAGTATTTCTTAGTGAAAAGGCAAATACGAGGTTAATGAAACCTAGTACTGTTATGGGGGAATCTTGTTTTGCAGCCCAACAAGGTTTTGAATCTCCAGAAGATGAATACTTGTTTGGATTAGGACAATTTCAGGATGGGTTTTATAATCTAAAGAATGCAACTCGAAAGTTAATTCAAGTCAATACACAGATTGCGATTCCATTTTTGGTTTCTAATAAAGGTTATGGATTATTATGGCATCAATATGGTCTGACCTATTTTAATCCAAGTAATCAAGACATTTTTTTGGTTAAAAACAATGTTAAAGAAAATGAAAAACGTGAAGCTGAAGTTACAACGACTTCAGGCACTCAGCGAGTTTCACAACAGCAATCTATATATTCCGGAAATTTTTCGACTGCTAAAGAGGGTGAATATTCTTTGATGCTTGATCTCGGAGATATGGATAGCCGTCATTTAGTACTTATTGATGGTATAGACGTGATCAACCAATCTAATTTATGGCTGCCGCCGGCAGTGAGTAAATTAGTTCATTTAACTGCAGGAGAACATACTGTAAAAGTAGTTTGTAAATCGAGTAATATTCCGTCTCTTAGTTTAAAACTTTCTGATAATGAAACGGTTTTTAATTCGCCTAATGCCAAATCCATTGATTATGTAGTTTTTGAAGGAAAAGATACAGACGAAATTATAGCTAATTACCGAAACTTAACCGGTAATGTACCCATGTTGCCTAAATGGGCATTTGGGTTTTGGCAATGCCGCGAACGATATACATCTGGTGAACATTTGGTTTCTACAATTAAAGAATTTAGAAAACGCAATTTACCGGTGGACGTAATTGTGCAAGATTGGCAATATTGGGGGAAATATGGCTGGGGAGTACCTAAATTTGATGAAACACATTATCCTGAACCTGAAAAATTTATAAAGGAAATTCATGATTTGAATGCTCATTTTTCCATTTCTGTTTGGGAAAATCTGAATAAAGAATCGGAAGTCGCAAAAGAATATTTATCAAAAAAATTGTTCATTGCTAATAGTCCTTGGATAGATATTTATAACCCGGAAACCCAAAAAACGCATTGGAATGCACTCAACAGAAATTTATTTACTCTTGGAGTAGATTCTTGGTGGATGGATGCAACTGAACCTGAAAATGATGCACTAAGAGGCAAACAAACTTATTTTGGTTTAGGTGATTTTTATCGATTGACCTATCCTTTGTTCGTTAGCAAAGCCGTTTATGAAGGACAAAGAAATACTAATCCAGAAAAAAGAGTGGCCATTCTTACCCGTTCTGCTTTTTTGGGTCAGCAACGTTACGCTACAATCAATTGGTCGGGTGATATAGGCTGGGATTGGGATACCTATAAACGTCAAATAGTTGCAGGTTTGAATTATAATCTTACCGGCATGCCTTATTGGACTACCGACATAGGAGGTTTTTTTCGCCCTGGTCAAGGACAGTATACCGATGAAAAGTATCATGAAATACTCACTCGCTGGTTTCAATGGGGAGCTTTCAATCCAATATTCCGAATACACGGATATCAAACGGAAACCGAACCTTGGAAGTATGGTGAAAAAGTAGAGAATAATATGCGTTCTATGATGAATCTTAGGTATCGGTTATTGCCGTATATCTATTCGGAAGCTTGGCAAATATCGAACAATAATTCGACATTGATGAGACCGTTAATTATGGATTTTAATGCTGATGATATTGCTGTAAGTCAAGCCTATGAGTATATGTTTGGAAAAGCTTTTTTGATAGCTCCAGTGACGGCTCCTGATGTGACTGAGTGGAATGTTTATTTGCCAAAACAAAATGCTTGGTATGATTTCTGGACTGGAAAACGATTTGAAGGCGGGCAAACAATTTTAACTCCAGCTCCTTTAAATCAAATACCAGTTTTTGTAAAAGAAGGTTCAATTGTGCCTATGGGAAATATAATTCAGGATACTCATGCTAAGCAAGACGAACTTGAAATTCGGGTTTATACAGGCAAGGATGCCAGTTTTACCTATTATAATGATGAAGGAGATAATTATAATTATGAAAAAGGAAAATATATTGAGATTCCCATAATTTGGAATGAAAAGAATCAAAGCCTAACTCTAGGAAATCAAATAGGTAATTATAGAAATAAAACAGCTATTTATACTATGAATATTGTATGGGTATCTGGAAAACAGAAAAATACCGTGGCTAAAACAATACAATATAATGGTAAGAAGACAGTGATAAAAAAAATTGAATTTAAAGTAAAATAGAGATAAAGACAGATTAATACTATTATCCAATAATAATAACTAACATAAAAACGATTAATATGAAATTTAACCCTAAGATTCTATTGGCATTTTGTTGTTTGTCAATGATTAAAATTACAGCACAAAACCCTATCATTAAGAATCTCTTTACTGCCGATCCAGCACCTATCGTGCATAAAGGCACATTGTATTTATATACAGGACATGATGTTGCCACCGAAACAGATACTAATTATAAAATGTCTGACTGGCATGTGTTTTCTACAACTGATATGGCAGCTTGGAAAGATCACGGAGCACCACTTTCGCCCAGTACCTTTTCATGGGCTACTGGTGATGCCTATGCAGCGCAATGTATCGAAAGAAATGGCAAATTTTATTGGTTTGTTTCTACATTTCATAAAAAAGATGAGGTTAGCGGTGGCGGTGCTGCTATAGGCGTTGCGGTTTCAGACCAACCAACCGGACCTTTTAAGGATGCTATTGGCAAAGCTCTTGTAGTTAATGAAATGACTAAAGATTTACCTCACGCTTGGGATGATATCGATCCTACTGTATTTGTGGATGATGATGGACAAGCTTACATGTTCTGGGGTAATGGAAGCTGTAAATGGGTAAAATTAAAAAAGAACATGATTGAAATGGACGGTCCAATCAGCACTTTTAAGCCCAAAAATTATATCGAAGGACCTTGGGTATATAAAAGAAAAGGACTTTATTATTTAGTATATGCTAGTGCAGGTACAAAACCAGAAATGATTGAATATTGTACAGCCACAAATCCAACAGGACCATGGGTATATCAAGGTATTATTCAGGAAAATGTATCTAACAGTTTTACTACACATCCCGGCATTGTGGATTATAAAGGCAAATCATACTTTTTTTACCATAATGGGAGTTTGCCAACGGGGGGCAGTTACAGACGCTCAATCTGTGTAGATTATATGTATTATAACGAGGATGGTACCATTCAAAAAATAAAGCAAACTACTGAAGGCGTGGCCAAAATAAAGTAAAATATACATTTTAGTCCAAATTTATACTATGAGAAATAGAATTATTTTCATTTTACCTGTCTAATTTTAATTATGCAAACGGCACTTTTTCTCAAAAAAAGTCAGCCAAAAATTCAATTGTTTAGCTTTATATTATTGATTTTTATGTTGTTATGGTTAGCGATGCATAATACTATGTGTGCAGTACCCGAATGCATGTGAATCTGAGTGTAAATCCACCGACTTAGTCAATTGGAAACTTATTAATTATGCTCATGAAATACTGGGGGACAACAATAAACTAAATTTAGAAAATAGCAAAAATGATTATGGCAGAGGCTCATGGAGTGATTGGATAAAATTTGAACAGTAATTATAATAAAATCAATAATAAATAGAAGAAATGAAAAAGATACAGATAGCTTTGTTTTCATCATTAATAATGGGCTTGTTTTCCTTTACAGGGATAGGCGATAAAGATAAGCCCAAAGAAAAACTGGCAAAAAATCCGCCTGTGTTCTCCAAGGTTGTTTATCAGGGAGATGATCAGATATATAAAAGAAATCCATTGAAAGCCGGTGAGTTTTATAACCCGATTTTACAGGGCTGTTATCCGGATCCGGCTATTGCCAGAAAAGGAGATGATTACTATATGGTTTGCTCTTCATTTGCTATGTTTCCCGGAGTGCCTATTTTTCATTCTAAGGATTTAGTGAACTGGACAGATTTAGGCGGGGTATTGAACAATGTTAACGAATTCAATCCGCATGATACAGGTATTAGTGCAGGAGTTTATGCTCCAGGGATTACTTACAATCCGCATAATGATACTTTTTATATGATCGTAACAGCATTTTCAGGAGGTCTTGGAAATATTATAGTAAAAACCAAAGACCCAATGAAAGGGTGGGGAAGCCCAATTAAATTAGATTTTGGAGGAATCGATCCCTGTATTTTCTTTGACGATAACGGTAAAGGGTACATCGTTCACAATGATGCTCCAGATAAGGGGAAAGAGCTTTATAACGGACACCGCGTAATTAAAGTTTGGGAATATGACGCTGCCACTGATAAAGTAATTCCGGGCACTGATAAAATTATAGTTGACGGAGGAGTAGATCTTTCTAAAAGACCTATTTGGATTGAAGCGCCTCATTTGTATAAAAAAGACGGCCATTATTATTTAATGTGCGCCGAAGGTGGTACTGGCGGCAATCATAGCGAAGTTATTTTTGTTAGCGAGAGCCCCAAAGGGCCTTTTAAGCCATCATCAAATAATCCAATCCTTACCCAAAGACATTTCCCAAGAGACAGAGCCGATAAAGTGGATTGGGCAGGACATGCCGATTTGGTATTAGGGCCGGATAATAAGTACTACGGAGTGTTTTTAGGAATACGCCCTAATGAAAAAGACAGAGTAAATGCAGGACGAGAAACGTTTATGCTTCCTGTAGACTGGTCAGGAACGTTTCCAGTTTTTGAAAACGGATTAGTTCCGATGGAGCCAAAAATGAAAACGCCAAACGGAGCAGAAAACAAAACAGGCAAGGATGGATTTTTTCCAAATGGCAATTTCACTTTTGAAGAAAATTTCACTTCCAATAAATTAGATTACAGATGGATAGGGTTAAGAGGACCGCGCGAAAATTTTATTGCAGTGACTAAAAAGGGGCTGCAGATAAATCCGTTTCCAGTGAATATAAAAGAAGTTAAGCCTACTTCGACGCTTTTTTGCAGACAGCAGCACAATAGTTTCACTTTTGCCACAACCGTTGATTACAAGCCGGCTTCCGAAAAAGATTTGGCAGGTATTACATGTCTGCAAAACGAACGTTTTAATTATGTTTTTGGCCTTACCAAAAAAGGTAACGATACCTACATCCTTCTGGAAAGAACAGAAAAAGGGGAGTCTAAAATTATTGCAAGCGCTAAAATTGAGGTCAAAAAGCCAGTTCGCCTGCAGGTAAAAGCGACAGGGGACAGCTATGAATTCAGCTATTCGATAAATGGAATTGATTTTGAAAACTTAGGAGGGCCAGTTTCTGGAGATATTCTTTCAACTAATGCTGCAGGAGGTTTTACGGGTGCATTGGTAGGATTATATGCAACAGCTGCTAATGATGCTCAGCCTCAGTAAAAAAACAGACAGGATTAATCTAAAAAGCAGCACTTGAAAAATTATTGTTAATACTGATAATGGCAGGAAACAAGAGATATTGTAAATATTTGGATTAGAAATAATAGCAGTTTTTATGCTATAATCGATTTTGATAAAGCAATGGTTTCAGAGTCTGGATCTAAAACTATTCTATCAGCTATGCATGATAAAGATTTTCTGTATCCAAATGAATTTAGGTTATCGAAGAATGGTCGAAGCCATAGATTTAGATTTGTTTAAATACCCCTTAAGCATGCTTTTACATAATTAGAGAAGTAGATTTTAATTAAAAATAATTACTTATGAGAAATATTTTTTTTACTGTTGCCATATTAGTAAGCTTTGCTTTTGCAAATAAAATCCTTGAACCTCTTACTACAGAAGTTCAAGTAAAGCAAGGCAAGTTATTAGGAACTGCTGAGGAGGGTTTGTTAGTTTTTAAAGGTATTCCATTTGCAAAACCGCCAATTGGAGATCTCAGATGGCGTGCTCCTCAACCTATAAAAAAATGGGACGGTGTGTTGCAAGCAAATAAATTTGCTCCTGGTCCAATACAAGGAGGTAATCCTCCATCTGGGAAAAGTGAAGATTGCCTGTACTTAAATGTATGGACACCTGCTAAATCTGCAAAAGAAAAAGTTCCAGTATTAGTATGGATTTATGGTGGAGGATTTGGAGCAGGAGCAACTTCTGAAGCAACTTATAATGGTAAAAATTTAGCCCAAAAAGGTGTTGTATTGGTAAGCATAGCTTATCGTGTAGGCCAGTTAGGTTTTATGGCACATCCAGAATTAAGCGCTGAAAATTCAAAAAATACTTCAGGAAACTATGGATTACTGGATATGATTTCGGGTTTACAGTGGGTAAAGGAGAATATTGCTGCATTTGGAGGTGACCCTAATAAAGTAACCATTTTTGGAGAATCAGCCGGTGGGATTGCTGTAAGCATGTTATGTGCTTCGCCTTTAGCTAAAGGTCTTTTTAATGGGGCTATATCACAGAGCGGAGGTTCATTTGGACCTTCAAGGGCTACTACTTATCCAGGTGAAAATATGAAAACACTTAAAGTTGCCGAAAATGAAGGATTAGATTACATGAAAACTGCTGGAGTAACTTCAATTGAAAAACTGCGATCTATTGAGGCTGATAAATTGCCCGCAGGACGTGGATGGCCTATTATTGATGGATGGGTAATTCCTGATGATCAATACAAATTGTATGAAGTGGGCAAATATAATGATATTCCCATTCTTATTGGTTACAATTCAGATGAAGGAGCCAGTTTTACCAGAACCAAAGACCCAAAGGAATTTATTAGCAGTGTTGAAACGCGTTACGGTAGATTTGCTGAAAGTCTTTTAAAAGCTTATCCTGTCAGTGATTCTTCAGTTCCTAAAACGGCTCGTGATTTATCCAGGGATGTGGCTTTTGGCTGGCAAACTTGGTCTTGGGCTAGACTTCAAGCAAAGACAGGAAAGTCAAAAGTGTTTTTTTATTATTTTGATCAGCATCCAGACCACCCTAAAGATTCACCTTATTATGGTTTTGGTTCTTATCATGGTCAAGAAGTGGCATATGTTTTCGAAAATTTAGATAAATCAAATCCGCAAACAAGCAAGTCAGATTTAGAGATTTCAAATTTAATGGGAACTTATTGGACAAACTTTGCGAAATATGCTGACCCAAATGGAAAAGATATTCCTAATTGGCCAGCCTTTAGCGATTCAAATCCTAAGTTAATGTACTTCAATACCACTGCTTACACAGGTCCGGTTCCAAGTGCAAAATCCTTGGAGGTTCTAGATTCCTATTTTTCTTGGCGACGATCTCCAGAAGGAGAAGCTTGGGCAAAGTAAATTCTATTTCATTTCATATTGGAGCATTAGAATAAGCTCAGAACATATTGCAAATAATTATTTATTAACCAATAAAAAATCACAAAATTATGAAACAGCATTCTATTGTTTTGGTGTTATCAATGACTTTAATTAGTTCAATAGCGATGGCACAGACAGCTTCATCAAAAGTTATTGAAGATTTTAAGCCTTCTTCAGTCAATCAGCCCGGAAAAGATTTTCCACAAGTAAACTCACAAGGTTATGCCCGCTTTCGTATTGAGGCGCCCGCTGCAGACAGTGTTAGGGTAAGTCTTGGATTAGGAGGTAAAGGAGGGACAAAACTAACGAAATCGGCAGATGGCTTTTGGACTGGAACTACACAAGGCCCTATGGATGAGGGTTTCCATTATTATCACGTCAATGTAGACGGGGGAACATTTAACGATCCCGGAGCATTAAATTTTTATGGTTCTGTCCGTTGGGAGAGCGGTATTGAAATACCTGCCCACGACCAAGATTTTTATACATTAAAAGCAGTACCTCACGGAGATGTACAGCAAATACTTTTTTTTTCAAAAAGTACTAATACATCACGCCGTGCATTTGTTTATACACCTCCGGGTTATGAAAAAGAGCAGTCAAAACGATATCCGGTATTATACTTACAGCACGGTTGGGGTGAAGATGAAACTGCATGGAGCAATCAAGGCCATGCCAATTTGATTATGGACAATCTTATAGCCGAAGGAAAAATTAAGCCTTTTATTATTGTTATGACTTATGGAATGACAAACGAAATTAAGTTTGGCGGATTAAGAAATTTTGATATTACTCCTTTTCAGACTGTTATGGTTGACGAATTAATTCCTTATGTGGATGCTAATTTCCGCACAATCGCTAAGCAGTCTCACCGTGCCATGGCAGGTCTTTCGATGGGAGGCATAGAGACGCGCATGATTACGCTTAACAAAACAGACGTTTTCTCTCAGTATGCACTTCTTAGCGGAGGACTTTACAGCCCAGAAGATATTAAAGATAAATCTAAAGTAAAACTTGTCTTTTTAAGCTGTGGAAGCAAAGAAAATCCCGATGGCGTCAAAAATGCAGCTACTGCACTTAAAAATGCAGGCTTCAATGCTGTTTCGTATGTTTCAGAAGGCACCGGACATGAATTTCAAACTTGGCGACGCAGTTTGAAAGAACTGGCACCACTATTATTCAAAGAGCAGTGATTTAATAAAACGAGTAACTAATCCATTTAGCAAAATAAGTAGAATAGTATCTGTTTGAATTTGAATTTGACCATAAAATAATTTGGAAGTATGACAAAATTAAACAGCTCAGAAACTGCCTAAATAGCTTAACCAATTAAAAATAAGCCATGAATAAATTTAGCGTGTTTTTATCCTTTTATTTAAAATTCAATAGCACTTTCTTGAAAAAAATAATGGTGCTTCTTTGTTTCTGCAGTATTTCAAATGTTGCTTTGGCTCAAAAATTAGTGCTAAATGAAAAAGAGTATTTTGAAACTCAAGGTCTAAATGTTTTGGTTTTTAATAATGAATACAATGGGATGTTTTTTGATGAAAAAACGGCTGGTATTGAATTCATCCATCATGGTGTCAGGACAGTAACAGGCGGAGCAGTCAGACTCCACAATACGCCGGAACAGTGGGATTTAATTCCAAAAATGATAAGCCGAAAAGTTGACAGGCCAAATAACACTATCGAAGTTAAGTTAAGATATGAAGAATTTGATTTTGATTCCAGACTCATTGTTACTCCTAAAGGGGAAGGTTTTGTTATCACAGTCTTTTTGGACAAACCTGTTCCTAAGGAGCTGGAAGGAAAGGCAGGATTTAATTTAGAATTTATACCAACCTCTTATTTTGAAAGTAATTATTTAGTCGACGGAAGGGCGGGAACATTTCCAAGATATCCTGCCAGCAATACCGAAATTAGGTCTTCAGCTCAAAAGATTCCACAGTTTGCGGGACATACTACATTTGATGACCGCGGAAAAAAAGAATATATAGTAACTCTGCCATTAGAATCTGGTAAAAAAATAATCCTTGCACCTGAAAATCCAGAGCATCGTATAAAAATTGAGTCTGATCAGGATGTTATGCTTTTTGACGGAAGAAATCTGGGGCAGAACGGATGGTTTATTGTCAGAAGTATTTTTCCTGTAAATAAAATGGGTAAAGTGTTAAGCTGGTATGTCGAACCCAATGCTATTCCAGATTGGATAAGAGAGCCAGTGATAGGATTTTCTCAGGTGGGTTATATGCCAAACCAAAAGAAAAATGCAGTTATTGAACTTGATAAAAACGATAAACCGTTAGTTGCCGCATCAATTTTTATGCTTGATGAGAATGGAAAATTTGTCGAAAAACTAAAAGCTGATGTTAAGGTGTGGGGAAAATATCTAAGATACAATTATGCTCAAGTTGATTTTAGCTCAGTTAAAGAAAAAGGGATTTATTATATCCAATATGGAAAGCAAAAAACAAACACTTTTCAGATTGCCGATGATATTTATTCAAAAGTATGGTATCCTACCATGGATGTGTGGTTTCCTGTTCAGATGGATCACATGGAAGTAAACGAGGCGTATCGAGTTTGGCATGGAAAACCATTTTTAGATGATTGTCTCCAAGCACCGCTGAATCATGAACATTTTGACGGATATGAACAAGGTTCTACAACGGATACTAAGTACAAACCTCTTGAACGTATTCCTGGTATGGCGGTGGGAGGCTGGTTTGATGCGGGTGATTTTGATATACAGACTTTTTCACATGTCAGCGTAATCAATAGTTTTGTTGAATCGTGGGAAGCATTCAAAGTGAATAGAGATGAAACATATATTGATCAAAAAACGCAATATGTGGATATTCACCGTCCTGACGGCAAGCCTGATTTATTGCAGCAGATTGAGCATGGAGTTTTGAATCTCGTTGCGCAAGTTGAAAATATTGGACATCCTGTAAGAGGAATAGTTGTGCCAAACCTGCATCAGTACCACCATTTGGGAGACGCGTCCACCGAAACGGACAATCGTCCTTATAATCCGTTGCTTAAACCATATGAGTCTGATGGAGTTTCTAGTGGCACACTAGATGATCGATGGGCATTTACAAACCGGAGTTCATTTCTTGATTACAGAACGGCAGGAGCATTAGCTTCAGCAAGCAGGGCTTTAAAAGGCTATAATGACACACTTTCTGCTAAATGTTTGTCTATTGCCGTAAAGTTATTCAATGAAGCTAATGAAGCGGAAAAAAATGCAAAACCTGATGATAGTCCGATGTCCAGATGGACTAAAGGGAGTGATATGATTGCGATGCTGCAGTTGTATATAAGCACAAAAGAAGATCAGTATAAAACTGGTTTCCTGAGTAAAATCTGGAATCAATTGGATGAGAATCTGGAATTTAATATTAATTCAGCACTGCTGGCTTTGCCATCTATGGATGATAATTATAAAGAAAAATTACGTGGTTATGCAGTTAAGTATAAAGCAAAAATTGATAAAGATAATGCTGATAATCCTTACGGTGTTCCTTTAGTTAAACGAGGCTGGGGAGGCACTTCTCAAGTGATTAATTGGGCTAGTACAAATTATTATATTCATAAATTTTATCCGGATATTATTGATAAAGAATATGTTTACCAAGGGCTTAACTATATTTTTGGCTGCCATCCGTATTCTAATCTGTCTTTTGTAAACGCTGTAGGAAATAAATCCAAAAAGGTTGCTTACGGTGGCAATCGGGCTGACTTTACAACTATTGCAGGCGGAGTAGTTCCAGGACTAATTTTCCTTAAGCCTGACTACTTGGAAAATAAAGATGACTGGCCTTTTTTTTGGGGAGAAAATGAGTGCATTATTGATGGAGGAGCTTGGTATGTTTTTCTGACGAATGCTGTAAACGAATTGGCAGTGAGTGAACAAAATAAATAATTTATTAAACTTTAGAAGCTATATATGAAACGATTTATGAGTGCCGTCCTTTTAATTTCTAATTTCTATTGTTGCTCAACTTGGGGGCAGGAAGTAAAAGGGATTATTGAAGATTTTAAACCTTCATCCATAAACCAGCTTGGAAAGCAGTTTCCTCAGGTTAATTCTCAAGGCCGAGTGCGTGCTAGTATTCTGGCGGTAAATGCCAGTAAAGTCCAGCTTGATATTGGCGGAGTAAAATATGATATGGTAAAGGATAACAATGGCGTTTGGACAGGAGAATCGGCTCCGCAGGACGAAGGATTTCATTATTATCAGTTGAATATTGACGGAGCTTCAGTTCCAGATCCGGGAACTTTATATTTTTATGGAGCAGGACGCTCAGGAAGCGGCATAGAAATTCCAGCTTCAGATAAAGACTTTTATGCTTTGAAAGATGTACCGCACGGCTTAGTTAGCGAAAATATTTATTTCTCAAAATTAACCAATTCGTTTAGACGCTGTTTTGTATATACTCCTGCCAATTATAATGAGAATACCAAAACCCGTTTTCCCGTTCTTTACTTACAGCATGGGAGTTTTGAGGACGAAACGGGCTGGTCTTCTCAAGGTAAAGCAAATTTAATCTTAGATAATTTGATTGCTTCAAAGCAGTCAGTTCCAATGATTGTTGTAATGGACAACGGTTATGCTTATAAACCACAAAGTAAGGAGGCTGTCGAAAAAAAGGAACGTCCGGAATCTGTTTTTGAAGAGGTAATGATGAATGAAATTATTCCAATGATTGATACGAAGTTTCGAACCATTTCAGATCGGGAGCATAGAGCAATTGCTGGACTTTCTATGGGAGCTAACCAAACCATGAGGATTGCAATGAATCATCTTGATAAGTTTGCCTATTATGGAGGATTCAGCGGAACTTCAAATTATCCAAGTTCAGATGAAATTGATCCCGCTGTATTTTTAGGAGGGAAATTTAATGATGCAAAAGCAATAAATAAACAGCTTAAAGTTTTATGGCTCGGACTTGGAACAAAAGAACCAAATCCTTTTCCTAGTTCTGTCGGTGCTTTTAGAGCAATGTTGGATAAACAGGGAATTAAGCATGTGTTTTATGAGTCTCAAGGTACTGCTCATGAGTGGTTAACCTGGAGAAGATCTTTACATCAATATGCAAGTTTATTATTCAGGTAAATAAATATTCTATTAACTAAAAATATATTTAAGATGAAAAAAAATTTCTTGTCAATTATTGCTTTAGTCATCATGACCAGCAGTTTATTGGCTCAAAAAATTGAAAAAGAAGGCCCGAAAGGCTTTGACCAAGTTCGAACAGGAATTCCTAACGGAAAAGTCGAGAGTTTAGAATACAGTTCTAAAACTGTTGGGGCTACCAGAAAAATGACTGTTTATACTCCGCCGGGTTTTAGCAAAAATAAAAAATACCCGGTTTTATATTTACTGCACGGGATAGGCGGTGACGAAAAAGAATGGTTAAATGGAGGCAGTCCGCAAGTGATATTAGATAATCTTTATTCCGAAGGCAAGGTAGAGCCTATGATTGTTGTCATGCCAAACGGTCGGGCAATGAAAGATGACAGTGCCACAGGCAATATAATGGCTTCCGATAAAGTGCAGGCTTTTGCTGTTTTTGAGAAAGACTTGCTAAATGATCTGATTCCTTTTATCGAGAAAAAATACACAACTCTCAAAGATCAAGAACATCGTGCTATTGCAGGTTTGTCTATGGGCGGAGGCCAGTCTTTAAATTTTGGATTGGGGAATTTAGATAAATTTGCTTGGGTAGGCGGATTTTCATCAGCACCTAATACTAAGATGCCACAAGAACTAGTTCCTAATCCTGAAGAAGCAAAAAAGAAATTAAAACTGCTTTGGATTTCCTGCGGCGATAATGATGGGCTTATCTATAATAGTAAGCGCACTCACGATTATTTGTATAAAAATGATGTACCTCACATCTATTATATTGAACCGGGAGTTCATGATTTTAAGGTATGGAAAAACGGATTATATATGTTCTCACAGTTTTTGTTTAAGCCGGTAGATCCGACAGGTTTTGCAAAATATACCATTCTGGGAAATCCAGCAGAAACTAATATCCGAAATGCTAAATATCCTCAAATACTGCCAGATAATCGAGTTGTTTTTAAAGTGAAAGCACCAGAAGCCGCAAAGGTTCAAATCGATTTAGGTAAAAAGTATGACATGGTAAAAGACGATGAGGGAACTTGGAACGTTACTACCGATGTTATAAATAAAGGATTTAATTATTATTCATTGCTTATTGACGGTGTAGCCGTTGCTGATCCGGCAAGTGAAACTTTCTATGGCATGGGACGTATGGCCAGTGGTATTGAAATTCCAAACAAAGAAGGAGATTTTTATGCTTTAAATAATGTGCCGCATGGTGACATTAGCGTGAAAAAATATTTTTCAAAAGCTACTAATTCCTGGCGCGAAATGTATGTTTACACACCGCCAGGCTATGATAATTCCACCGAAAAATATCCGGTGTTATATCTGCTGCACGGAGGAGGTGAAGATCAGAGAGGTTGGGCTGCACAAGGCAAAGCTAATTTAATTTTGGACAATTTAATAGCCGAAAATAAAGCAAAACCAATGGTGATTGCAATGCTGGACGGCAATATGGGAAATACTGGCGGAATTGCAGATTTTAATGAAAATGCATTGAAGGCTTTTGAAAATGAATTAAAAAATGGAGCAATACCATTTGTAGAAAGTAATTTTAAAGTTGCTGCAGATGCTAAAAATAGAGCTTTGGCCGGTTTGTCTATGGGAGGAATGCAGACTCTTTATGCTGGCATTAAAAATTCAGAGATGTTTTCCAGTATAGGTGTTTTTAGCTCTGGATGGTGGGCAAATAATCCAGATTTATCCGAACCTCAATATGAGTTTATGAAAAATAATACCATAGTTATTAATTCAAATATTAAAGAATTTTGGATTTCAATGGGAGGCAAGGAAGACATTGCTTTTGAAAATTGTAAAATAATGATGAGCAGGTTCGATCAGATGGGAATTAAATACAAATACAGTGAATATTCAGGAGGGCACAGCTGGCCTGTTTGGAGACATGATTTATATAAGTACGCACAATTATTATTTAAGTAGATATATTAGTGTGTTTATCTTAATTTTAAAAAATCCAACTATGATGAGTTGGATTTTTTATTTTAATAAGCTTTATAATATAAAATCATTAAAATATAAGCCTGTGTTTTACAGAAATCTTCCTTGCAGACTAAATGCTTAATTAAATAATTACATGTTAACTTTTAATTTTGCTAAGAATAATAGTGTGATTAAATAAGCAATAAAAGTTTTTTTGAATAATGTGTAAAAAAATTATAGATTTGAATTTCCTAATCATACCCTTTTAATACTTATTTTCCGCTAGCATTTTTTTTAATTACAACTTTTAATATTTATATATGAAAAATAAATTGATCCTAATTTTTTTTGCCTTTAGCAGTGTTGCTTTTTCGCAAACAATCAAAAAACCTTTGGTTTCAGCAATTACAGTCAAAGACCTTAAGAGAGATCTGTATCAAATGGCTGGTGATCATTTTAACGGCCGAGAAGCAGGAACTTTAGACGAATTAAAAGTGTCAATGTGGTTAGCCAATAAAGCGAAAGAAGCAGGTATGTCACCAGTAGGAGATGACGGAACATTTTTTCAGTTTTTTGATTTATACCGACACCAGGTTACTTCCAATACTAAATTCAAAATAGGACAAAAAGAATATAAATTATGGAGTGAAGTTTTAATTGCCGAAACTACAAACTGTAGAGTAGAAGCGCCATTATTATTTATAGAGACTACAAAAGATGCAGTTGAAAAAGCAGAAGTTAAAGGAAAAGCTGTAGTAATGTTAGCCTCTAAAGAAGGGATTTCAGATGAGATTTCTCTCTTTGACAGGCGTTATCCAGGACTTTTTAAGCAAAAATATTATGAACTTTTAGCATCAAAAGGAGCTGCAGCACTTATTATTGTAGCAGATGAATTAGGTGAAAAAAGCTGGTCTCAAGTCGAACCTCAAATGACAAGAGGCATTTATGGAATTGAAGGTAATAGAGATAAAATACCTGTGCCGGCAAGAATGCCGGCTTTTTGGTTACATAATGATCAATTGGAGTTTTTAAAAAATACAAAAGAACATTTATTGGCTGAAGTTATTTCAGAAACGTACAAATACCCATCTGTTAATGTAGTTGGAAAAATCGAAGGTACCGATGCAAAATTAAAATATGAATATGTTTTATTTAGCGGTCATCAGGATCATGATGGAGTAAGACAAAAATACGGTCAGGATTCAATTTACAACGGAGCAGATGATAATGCGAGTATGTGTGCTGCGATGCTGGGTATAGCAAGAGCATATAAAAAACAGCCTGGAAAAAGAACTGCTTTGTTTGTGTTTCATGGTTCAGAAGAGCGTGGTTTATTAGGTTCAAGCTGGTACTCATCACATCCTACCGTTCCCGAAAAAGATATTATTGCAGTTTTAAATGGTGATATGATAGGAAGAAATGATGTCAATCAAGCTGCACTTTTAGGTTCAAGCGCACCTCACGAAAACTCATCAGATTTGGTAGCTATTGCAAAAAGAGCAAATGATGAAGGACCAAAATTTGAATTAGATAAATTGTGGGACAAACCAGAACATCCAGAATATTTTTTCTTCCGTTCAGATCATATTCCTTACGTTCGAAAAGGAATACCAGCAGTTTTTTTTACTAGTGTTCTGCATAGTCAATACCATACGCCAATGGATGAATCTGAAAATATTGATTACGTAAAATTACATAAAATGACAGAATGGATTTACCGTACCGGTTGGATGCTGTCAAATGAAACGGAACGTCCTAAAATTTTGCCTGAGGTTAAACTGGAACGATAATTTTTGATATAAAAAAACATTTATTTTACAGTCTTCCTTGTTTGAAAAAAGCATTTTCAGACAAGGAAGATTTTTTCTTTTTATATTATTGACAATAGCTCCAGCTGCAAATTTGGTTTCATTATCAAATAGGTCACAATAAAAATTAAAAGTCGGTAAAGCCCTTATTTTTATCTATTTTCGGTTCAAATTCTTTAATTTATGGATTAAACTTTTGAAAGCAACTAAAACTTTTAGGATATAGTAAATTAAGGCATTTACAGCGAAAAAGAAAATAGGCATCATTAATGACTTATAAGCCCAATGAAATTTGGTGTGCCGATGTTACAATATTGAAAACTACTGATAGCAGAAAACAGTATGTTCACTTTTTAATGGATCATTATCCAAAGATGATTTTAGGTTATATCAATTTTACCTAATAAAGAGCAACTTGAAACTGCTTTGAAAATCGATATGCAAACATATAACAGTACACGCCTTCATCTTTCGTTGCATGGAAATACTCTGTTATAAGTTTTTTAGGAAAACCTTTGGCTATAAATCATTACAAAACCTATTTTGGAAGCCAAAAGATATTGAGAGTCAACCAGAATAGCTAAAATATATGTACAGAGTGTAAATAAAGTAAAAACCTAATACCAGATTTATTCTAGTATTAGGTTTTTTAAAACTGCATCCTTATAATATTTTCTTTTATATTCCAACGGAGACATTCCGGTAATTTTCCTAAACACTTCTCGAAATGCTTTTACATCGGCATAACCAACTTCATACATTACTTCATTAATTGTTTTGCGGTTTGTTTCAAATGCTTTTTTTGCAGTTTCTATTTTAACCCTTTGGGAATATTCAATTGGAGTATTTCCAGTAGCTTTTATAAATCTTCTATCAAAATTTCTTCTGCCAATATTAAACTTTGAGGATAACTTTTCAACGGATATTTTTTCTTCTACATTCTTTTCTATGTATGCTTGTGCTTGTTGCACCATTTCATCATCGTGTTTTTTTTGTCCTGTGAAAATCGCAAATTCAGACTGTGTATTCCTGTCCATTTCTATCTGGAACACTTTTGAACAATAAATGGCCGTATTTCTGTCATAATATTTTTCAATTAAATAAATCATCAGATTAAGAAATGAGTATGCTCCACCATTAGTATAAATTCCTTTTTCATCGGTAATTAATTTGTCTATTTGCAAATTTACTTTCGGAAACATTAATCTAAAATTTTCAGTTACCGACCAATGTGTAGAACAATCTCTTCCATCTAGCAATCCTGACGCTGCCAGCATAAATGCCCCGGTGCAAATAGTAGCGATTTCTGCTCCGTTTTTGTATTGCTTTTCAAGCCATTCTAACAACAATTCATTACCTTGTAGTGCAAGTTTATAGTTATGATTTAATGAGGGTATAATTATAAGGTCTGTTTTAGTAATAGCTGATATGTTAGTGTGTGGTTTTACAGTAAATAATCCCTCGTTAAAATCTATTTTTTCAGAAATACCAGCTAATTGAATAGTAAATAATTCTTTTCTGCCGTTTTCTTTACCAAAAGAATTTGCTTTTTTAAAAATTTCATAGGCACCTGTAATGCTTGAAAGATTATTTTCTCCATTAGGAACTATAATAGTAAGATGTTTCATTTTTTTTATGCAAAGATAATAATTACACTTGTCCAAAAACACCCTTTGCAATGTCTATTTCGCACCCTAATAATGTCAATATTAGACAATATTTTTACAGTGTAATTTTTTTTTAAAAATTATTTAAAAAACTCAAACAATAATTAATATGGCAAAAATGACTGTAATTTACAAAACACCAAAGGACAAAGAATTTTTTGAACGACATTATTTTGAGGTACATGTTCCATTAGCAAAACAATTACCCGGTCTAATAAAATATGAAATAAATGACAACTCGATTGTTTCACTTACTGGACATTCAGAAACGTATCGCATTGCCAACTTATATTTTGATTCACTTGAAGTAATGATGAACGCTTTTCGATCAGAAATTGGACAAAAATGTGCCGCTGACAGAAAAATTTTAGCGAACAATGAAGATGTTCAGATTTATTTGTACGACACAAAAAACACCTAATAAATGAATAAACATAAAACCACGATATTAAATTTAACAATTAAAAATCAAAAAAAATGACAACAACAGAGACAATCATTAAAATGGTATTCGACAGATGGAATGCATCCATAGCAAGTTGTGATGCATTGCTTAATTCTTTGACTGACGAAACTTTGCAAAAAGAAATTGCACCAGGCAAAAACAGAGGGATTTATCTATTGGGACATCTTATTGCGGTGCACGATGATATGCTGATACTATTAGATATGGGTGAAAAACTGTATCCCGAATTAAATGATCCGTTTTTAAAATCGCCTGACAAAACAACAACTCTAATTCAATCGGCAAGTGAATTAAGAACTTTTTGGTCTAAGCAATGTGAGGTATTAAAACAAAAATTTGACCGTTTGAAACCTGAGGAATGGTTTGATAAGCATACCGCTGTTTCTGCCGAAGACTTTGCAAAGGAGCCACATCGCAATAAATTAAACATTATCATAACAAGAACATCGCATTTACAATACCATTTGGGGCAATTGCAATTACTTAAATAATAAAAAAATGACAGCATCAAATTATAGTACAACCCTTTTAGTTGACAATTCGGTAAAAGAAGTTTTTAATGCCATCAATAATGTTCGTGGCTGGTGGCAAGGGGAAATTGAAGGCAGCACAGACAAGCTCAATGATGAGTTTGCCTATCGTATGGAAGATATTCATTTTTCAAAACAAAAAGTAGTTGAGGTTGTCCCAAACGAAAAAGTAGTATGGCTTATTACTGACAGTAAACTGAGTTTTACTAAAACCAAAAGCGAATGGACAGGAACAAAAATTATTTTTGAAATCTCTGAAATGAATAACAAAACCCAAATCCGTTTCACTCATTTGGGTTTAGTTCCTGAAGTTGAATGTTTCGGTGACTGTTCAAACGCTTGGAGACAACTTATACAAGAAAGTTTATTTAGTTTGATAACCACAGGAAAGGGAGCAAAAGTTTTTGGATAGAAGAGGGTATCTGCTAACTGGCGTTTGCAAAAAAGAATCTTTGAATGTATCAAAATAAGAGCGTATTAGAGGGTTAAAATTTTATATCTTAGTAGTAAGTAAAGTTGCACTATATAAAAGAGGCCATATATTTAAATAAAAAAATGAAAAAAGTATATGAAGTAATTGTTTTTTCTCTTGGATGGTTTTCCATTGTGGCTCAATTTGTGCTGATAATTCAAAATAGACAGGCTGACATTCCTGAAACCATCCTGCGTTTTTTTAGTTTCTTCACGATATTGACAAATATACTTGTGGCATTATTTTTTACAGTCAAATTATTTAACCTTTCTAAAAAGAGTTTTGGCTTATTTTATAAAAGTGGGATATTTACTGCTCTAACCGCATTTATTCTTATAGTTGGTCTTGTTTATCAGGTAGTATTGAGAAGCACTTGGGAGCCAACGGGACTTCAACTCGTTGTAGATGAATTATTACATACAATTATTCCGTTGTGTACCTTTCTTTATTGGTTCTTTTATGCGGAACGAAACGATTCCAAAATTCAATCTGTAATTATTTGGCTCTGTTACCCGATAATTTACATTATATTTATTTTTATAAGGGGTTATTTTTCTGATTTTTATCCCTATCCTTTTTTGAATATATCTGAAATCGGCTTTGGGAATACCCTGATAAATGCTACATTGGTCTTGATTTTAACGGTCTTTATAATGAGCGTTTTAACTCTAATTGGAATTAAAAAAAATAATCCCGAAACCGCTTAATTATGAAACCAAAAAAACATATTGTCTTATTTATGCTGGTACTTTTTTTTGCTTCTTGTTCCTCAACGAGGCAAATGACAAGCGAAAGTCTCTTTAATAATATCTGGGAGTTGGAATACCTTTCGGAGCCCCTGATTGCTTTCGACGGCTTGTTTCCTGACAAAAAACCACAAATTTCATTTAATCCTACTTTAAAAAAAGTAGAAGGAAATGACAGTTGTAATGGTTATTCCGCAGACTATACATTCAGCGGTGACAAAATCTCATTCGGAGATCCGGGCCCAACAACAATGATGTATTGTGGTGAAGGAGAAAAATTCTTTTTAAATACCATAAAAAAAATAAGCAAGTACAACATCGATAAGGAGGGAAAATTAAACTTGATGATCGATGATATTCCTATGATGCGTTTTAGGAAAATAACTCCATAAGGAACATTCAAACAATTTTGGACTTCTGTCTTTAATGGAATAATTTTAATAACCCGATGAAGCGTGCCATTAAAATTATCGAATAATTTGGTTTAGACACGACTTTCCGGCTGGACTTTCCGTTTTCTTTGTTGCATTCCTGTTTTGTCAGGGGATAGATTAGGCATCAGGGGCGTCTCTTTATGCGGGGCTATTACCAATTATTTTCCGTCATCAGTTATTAAGGGAATGTTGGCAGCAATTGGAATTATGCTTATTTTAAAGCAAATTCCTTTAGCTCTCGGTTATGACCAGCCCGACTTTTGGACAAGAGGTTTCTTTAATTTGTTTTCTTTGCAGCATTCATTTGAAAATTTTAGCCAATTAAATCATCATATAACAAAGTGAGCAATTCTTATTACAGTAATTTCCCTGATTATCTTTCTTTTACTCCGGTCAGCCTTTTGCAAAAAAAAAATGAAGGCTATCCCTGTCCCGCTTTTGGTTGTTGTAAGGAATTACAACCAATATTTTTTTAAGAGCTTAGCCCCTGATTTTATGAAACTATTTTCTACTGTAGCAATTGAAAAACGGGCTTATTATTGGATTAATTGCCACTTTAGAGACTTTACTTTGCATTGAAGCCGTCGACAAATTAGACAGGAGCAACCGAATAGTTGCTGGTTAACCGCGAACTCTTCGCTCAAGGTATTGGAAATATGACTTGCGGGCTAATTTAATAAAATATTATTATGAAAGATTTAGTTGCAAAAATCAACGCCGAATTCGAAACATTCAAAACAGAATCTGAGTCTCTTATTGAGAAAGGTGTTAAAGCGGCTGGACTAAGAGCTCGTAAATCGACTTTGGAATTGGAAAAACTTTTAAAAGAGTTTAGAAAAGTTTCTGTTGAAGAATCAAAAAAATAAGATTTCAACTTATAGCCCTTTGGATTTTTCCAGAGGGCTTTTTTTATTGTTCTCTACATCTTCCTTATAAGGCTCAGTCCATTATTACTAGCAGTAAAATGGGACTCCGATTAGCTGATTTTTTTACTGCTTCATCAATAATGGCTTAATTTCAGAAAGATAGCGCAGTGCTTCGGTTACTGCCTGTTCCGGTTTTTTCGGATTAAATCCCAGTTCTGTTCTCGCTTTTGAAATGTCAAAATTTTGTTGCAGCCCTGAAAACATTGCAATATCTTTTCTGGTTAATACTGGAGCTTTTCCATTTAGTCTGGCACTGAATTCCATCATACCCGCAATAGCAAAGAGAATGGATTTTGGAACTGAACGCGGAACTTTCAGTTGTAATTCAGGATACAGCGTATTGGCTAATTTGGTCGTATCTGTAATGGTCATGCACTGTTCATTAGCCAAAATATATCGTTCTCCATTACGTCCTTTTGCCGCTGCCAGATAACAACCTTCTGCCACATCTTTAACATCTATCCAATTCAAGGTGATCTTTGTATCGACGGGAATTTCTTTGTTCAAGATTAATTTCAATATGCCATAAGAAACATTCAACGGAAGAAATGCTTCGCTGCCAATCATTGCTGCCGGCATAACAGCTACCAACTCTATACCTAATTGATCTGCTAATTCAAAAGCTAATTTTTCGCCGTCATTCTTAGAATTGTAGTACATATCACGTCTATCAGGATTATAGCCGTAACTTTCTTTTGTAGGTAATTGGGAATAATTTAATGCAGCAATAGAACTTACATAAACAATTTTTTTAACACCAGCTTCGGCAGCTGCTTCAATGGTGTTGCGTGTTCCTTGCATATTAACATCGTAAATCTCTTTTCTCGGATTCTTTGCCCACAGTTTGAAGGCAGCACCCACTGCATAAAAAGTTTCCACTCCCTGCAAGGCCTTTACAAATGAAGCTTTATCAGTTATATCTGCTTGTACCACTTCGCAATCTATGCCGGCAAAAGGCAATTTATTATTACTATTGCGGACAGCCGCCCTAACCGGGATTCCCTTTTTGATAAGAAATCGAACTAAGTTATTCCCTAAATGCCCATTTGCCCCTGATACCAATGCTAAATTTTTTTGTGTCATCATTATTTTTTTTTATTTGATAACACAAAGATCTTTAAAGGCTATAGGCTTACAGTTAACATTTGTTAGTTAATTATTTTTTTTCGTATGCGGCTTAAACTTTCGGGTTTCATTCCAAGAAAGGAAGCAATCTGGGCGATGGGTACATACTTGAGTATGGAGGGCTGTTGTGCCATGAGTTTACGATACCGCTGCTCAGCGGATAAAACCGCTAATTCTCTTGAGCGATTCTCATTGTAGGCAATGGACTGCTGAAAGATTATTATGCTAAAATCTTTTATTGCAGGGCTTTCGCTTGTTAAGCTGTCCAAATCATCTTTTGTAATTCTCAACAATTCACAGGCTGTTATGCATTCAACTTTCTCATTGGATTTTTGCTGGCTTATAAAGTTGGAATAAGAGGTGAAAAATCCCGGCGGGCAGTTAATATGCGTCGTCACTTCCTCACCCGATTCATTGTAATGGTATAAGCGCAGATAGCCAGAAACAATATAATATAAGTATTTTGGAACTTTATCGTCCTCTTCAATCACACTGTTTTTGGGAAATGATACCGCTTCAAAATATCTTTTGCAAAGCTCAGTGTCTCTATCTGTTAATTTAACTTTAGCTGAAATAAAATATAGCAGTTTTGATATCATATTGCAATCTTTCTTAGTAATCTAGACGGCTATAAAGGTATATATTTTGAGTAAACTATGCCTTGTGAAAATTACAGTCATGAATTATAAACTGGGGTTCAGTGCTTGTTTTCACCCAAAAGATCAACAGCTAGCACTCTATCAAAGAAAATAGAGCATCAGGGACAAGAGCCCGTAAATCAATTTTGGAGCTGGAAAAACTTTTGAAAGAGTTTAGAAAAGTTTCTGTTGAGGAATCAAAAAAAATAAGATTCCAACTTATAGCCCTTTGGATTTTTCCAAAGTTTTTTTTATTGTCCTATACACGGTCTATCTATGAAGCTTAATCATTTACCTTCGGTTCCCAAAAAATCCATTACCAGTTCTTCCTCATTCTGTTCTATGAGCTTACCAAGATAAACCGCTTTTTGCAATCTGAAAAATCCCATATTTGTCTGCTATAAAATTTATAATTGAAGGCAGATCTTTAAGCGGAATTATTTCCTCCGCACATGTTTTTAAACCTTTAAGCTTAATTACTCTTTCTGTGAATTCATGATCCTTGTCTTGAATAATTGACTTTACATTTTTGTTTTTTAATATTGTATAGCCATCAATTATGAAATCAGCAGGATTATTTTTTATTAAAATCCAATCTTCAGTCCAATTAATAAGAAAACCGCTAAAGATATCTTTCTTGTCATCAAATTCTATTGAAATTAATTGTCCAGTTCCTAATATATCACGAAAAAGGAATTTGTGGTAAGTATATACTTTTTGATGAAAAATAATAGATTTAATCTTACTAAAATATTAGAACAAACTCTTCTGATCTCTAGTTGCTTTTAAAGGATATGAGTTTTTTAACTTATTGATTGGTAGTTAGTAAGGGAATAATTTAAAATAGGGATAACTAATATAATTAAGTAAAATAGTATTAAATATGGTTAATATTGTCTTATAAAAACTATAATTTGATATTTATATTTACAAAGAACTTATGTTCTTAACTAAATAATTAGATATACTATGAAAAAACTTTTTTTGCTAGTCGTCCTTTTTCTTTGCAGCTATTTTGCAATTGCTCAGAAAACGCTTTTTACTCCCACAGAATGGAGCGACCCAAATAATGAATTTTATAATAAAGTATCAAACACCAGAAAATATGAATCTACAAATTTTGTAGTTTACTGGGGTGATAAAGTTGGTACCAATCCATCTACCTATTCTGATGCTTCTTTACGGTTTACTCCTAAATCGGTTGCGGATACACTTGAATATACTTTTAAGAGGTATATAACCGATTTGCATTTTGTTAATAATGCTGCCACAACAAATTTAGGAAAGTACAAAATCATTATTATGATGATGAATACTTGGAATTCAACAGATCCTCGATTAGAAGCTTTTGCTCAAGCTAGTTCATTTAGTAATACCATCGGTGCTATGTTTGTACACCCTGAGGCAACTAGAGATGGCGGGGCATTATCTCATGAGTTTGCCCACACGCTACAAATGATGATGCATATTCAGGAAAACCCTGGTAATGGAACTGCATTTACGGGTTATGATTGGGCAGGTCCCTTCTTTGAAGGCCATGCTAATTTTATGCGTGCTCAAGCTTACCCTCAATGGTCAGAGATTGATGGCACTTTAACTCGATGGATACAGACTAGGCACTTTATGTGGTCATCAAATCGACATCATTATACGAATTTTCATCTCATGTATTATGTTCAGGAAAAAGAGGGCTTTGATTTCACAAGAAGAATGTGGGCAGAATCCAAAAATGAAGAACATCCACTGGAAACAATTAAGAGATTAAAAGGCTTTACACAGGAACAACTCGACGATTATCTCTGGGGTTATGCGCAACGTCAACCTGCATTTGACTATCCTATTCAATGGAACTCACAAATAAATACAACCAGTAATTTTGGAATGACAATCAGAAATGTATATAAAAGCATAAAAGATAATATGCCTCGTTATACAAGCAGACAATATACTCTTCTTACAAAAGTAGCGGGTACAACGGATCAATTTTATACAAATAACGACTGGGCTCCACAAGATTATGGAATGAATGTAATTCCGTTATATCCGACATGTGCGGGCACTCAAAAGCAAGTTACTATTAAATTCAAAGGGCATGCAGAGGTAAATCCGACCCAAGCGGGGTGGCGATATGGTTTTGTAACCACTAAATCTGATGGTACAATATCTCGCTACAGTCCCATGTATAATTCAGATGGAGAAGCATCATTTAGTCTTGACACTTCAACTGAATCTAATATTTTCCTAGTAGTGTCTTCTGCACCAAAAGTACACGTAAACTATAATATGGATGAGGGTTATCCGAAACAAAGAAGATATCCTTATGAATTAAAAATTGCTAATGCAACTCCTGAAGGATATCAGCCAGCTGCCGATTTTAGGTCGTTTCTAAAAACAAATGGACATTTGCATTCTAACGGTGGCGGATGGGTATCCAATAATGCTACTGTAGCTTCAACAGTATATGTTGGTCCTTATGCAGTTGTTAGAGGCGGGACTATTTCGGGGAATGCTCGTATAGATGGGTATGCAATGGTTGATGGAGGTACTATTAGCGGTAATACTATTGTCAGAGATAATGCATGTGTGTACAATGCAACTTTATCAAGTAGTGCAATAGTTGAAGGAAATGCCTGGATGGAAGGGGGATCAGTTACAAATACAGCCAATATTAAAGGAAATGCGATGTTATTCGCAGGAGATTTTGGTGGTTCGGTTGTAGTTGGTGGTGATGCTGAAATTGGCAGTTGTTCCACCGCAGGTGTTTATTTGCAGTTTCCGTATTGGAGAAATGGTAGAGCAGATTGTGATGGGAAAGGAGCTACTGACTCTTCTAATATTGACATTAATACAACATTCGCAAATTTTACAGCCACACAAATGGCCCTTACTGCAACACCTACATGTACGAGTAGCTCATATACTCTTTCTACTATCATTTCACCAATTGGTTCAGGAACCGTTTCACCATCTTCGGGCACTTATGCCAGCGGAACAAATGTTACTTTGACTGCAGCTCCTACAACAGGTTATCAGTTTGTAAATTGGACTTCAGGAGCGACTGTTTTAGGAACGACCACATCTATAAATGTTAGTATGACTGCAAACCAAAGCATTACTGCAAATTTCAACTTGATACAGACTGGTGGCACCACCACGCGTATAGAACTTGAAAATTTGTCTGCTGTATCGGGATATTCAAATTTATCAAATGGGATAAGCGGTCTTCCATCCAGCCAATTTTCAGGAGGAAATGGTAAATACAGTGGCGGTAGTGGTGTTCGTGGAAGCGCTACAACATTTAACGGAGCTACAGGCAATTACAATATAAATGTCCCATGGTATGATAAATCAACTGCTTACAGCGGAACTTTTAGACTTGTTATTAAAACGGGTGCTACTATAAAACTGGATCAGTCGTGGAATTGCAATGCAACAAGTGTTGGTTGGTATTTGAAGAATTTCTCTAATGTAGCTGTTGCTAATGGTGACAGTATTGAAATTTATGCAACGCGTGTTAGTTCATCAGATCCTTGTATTTTGGATTACATTGAATTTGTTTCAAATGCAACAAATAAGATCTCTACTTCTAAAGTGGAAGAGAATCTTGACTTTGAATTAAAGGTCTATCCAAATCCAACAGAAGGAAACTTAACCATTTCTTTTATGCAAACTCAAAAAGAAAAAGTAACCATTTTATTGTTCGACATTAATGGACGAAAATTAGATGTTATTACTGATAAGATTTATGACGAAGGCAAAATTGATATCCCATACAACTGCAATTATTTGCTTAAAGGCATTTATTTGTTAAAAATTCAAACAGGAAGAAATATTGTAAACAGGTCATTTATAAAACAATAATTAGTGTTTTGGTTTTGCATTAGGTTATTTAATCAAGCCCGAATAGAAATGTTCGGGCTTTTTTAATGACAGGATTAATTGCTCTGTAGCATCGGTTCTTCCGTAAATGGTGGTTCTGTTGCATTTAAAATATAGCTTTTATCTTTAGATTGAAAAACTTTAAAAATGAACATCAAAGGTCACTGTTATCCAAAATATATAATTCTTCAGGCAGTATATTTCAAATTAAGATTTACATTGAGTTATCGAGACGTTGAGGAGATAATGAAAATAAGAGGTATTCAGGTTGATCATGCGACGATCCAGCGCTGGGTATACAAATTTGCTCCGTTTATTGAGTCACAGATGATGATTGATGAGAAAACACCGAGTTGGCACGAGCTGGAGAATCATGGGAGAACTATGTTTAAATCTATCTGTAAGTTAGCGTCGTAAAATTTTATTCTCAGATTTCTTATGTTTTAAATTGTTAGGTGCGACAGAACCCCATAAATCCAGTCTTTAAATTTTTATTGATATTAAGCAATATTTTAAATTATTACATTCATAAAAATTACTGCCATGACAGACCATGATAGTTATAAACAGGTAATGGTTTAATTTTGAGTTGTTCTTAGTTATACATAAAATTTATTAAGATCTTCTATTGAAAAAGATTCTTTATATTTTGTAAAATTGCTTAAACTCACATGAAACAATTACGACAGATCGTCGCGTTTTCTTTTACCTTATTAATAAGTGCTTTTGTCTATGCACAAACCAAAAAGTATGAAGCTATTTATAGTGGTATAACATGGTTTGATCAAAAGAGTAACCCAGTAAGTGCACATGGGGCTAATATTATTAAAGATAACAGCAAGTTTTATTTGTTTGGGGAGAAACATTTTGATGATAGTCCTGAGTTTGCGGGATTTAACTGTTATTCATCTGATGATCTTTACAACTGGAAATTTGAAAGTCTTGCACTTCCTGTTCAAAAGAAAGGTAAACTTGGTCCAGGTCATGTTGGTGAACGTTCCAAGGTATTAAAATGTCCTAAAACAGGAGAGTATATAATGCTAATGCATGTTGATACTCTCAATTATAAAGATCAGTTTGTAGGATATGCGACAGCAAAAAAGATTACTGGCCCCTATGAATTTAAAGGTCCATTACTTTTTAACGGTAAATCTATTCGAAAATGGGATATGGGGACTTTTCAAGACAACGATGGTTTGGGATACCTTATAATACACAGCGGACTTCTGTATAAATTGAATGATGATTATAAAAGTATTACTGAAGAGGTTGTAGATAATAAATGGTATGGAAGTGAATCACCTGTTATATTTAAAAAAGACAGTGTTTATTTTTGGCTTGCTTCAGATCTTACAAGCTGGGAACGCAATGATAATTTTTATTATACTTCAACTTCACTTAAAGGTCCTTGGATATCACATGGAAAGTTTGCACCCGAGGGCACGCTAACATGGAATTCTCAATGTAGCTTTGTACTTCCAGTTGTTGGAACTAACCAGACTACCTTTCTTTATATGGGTGATAGATGGTCATATCCTTATCAGGCATCGGCAGCTACTTACGTTTGGCAGCCACTAATAGTATCTGGTGAGACAATTTCTTTACCAGATTATAAAGAATCTTGGCAGATTGATATAAAAACGGGTAAAGTAATTTCTTCCGGTTTCAAAATGAAAACTATAGGTCATAAAGATACGTCAATTAAATATGAAGGTTCTTGGGAAAGCAGAGAAAAAGAGCCTGAACAGACAACTTCCAAAATGAAGGGTGATAACTTCTCTCTTTCTTTTAAAGGAAAACAAATAGGATTTTATGGTACCGCAAACCAAGTCGGGGGGTACGCAGATGTTGTTCTTACTGATATTAATGGAAAAGTTATGGCATCGGCGATTATAGATAATTATAGTAAGTATGAAGTCCAATCATTATTGTACCTCAGTCCAATATTAAAAAAAGGTAATTATATTTTAACTGTTACTGTCAGGGGAGTCCACAGTAAATGGAGCGATAAAAGGAAATCGGACTATGGAAGCAGTGATGATTATATATCACTAAATAGTATAATTATAAAAGAATAACGAACTCCCGCTATAACTTACTTATAAATGAAGATGCTTCATGTATTTAAAAAATATTGTATTGCATAATATATGTTTTTTCCATTTTACAGATGCTCCTCTTCATGACTTTTTGGATCAATTGATACCTATTTCAAAATTTAACACACAATTTATGTTCAGATAAACTTGTGATTGTATCCTTGTTGGTTAAAAACAAATAAATGATTACAAGGTTATTTGTACTATGTTTTATTACAGTACAGTCATTTGGACAACAAATAAAGTTTGAGAATTTTACAACAAATCAAGGGCTATCGAATAATTCGGTAATTGATATTGAAAATGATAAAAACGGTGGACTTTGGATTGCTACATGGGATGGATTAAATTATTATGATGGCTATAATTTTAAAATTTTCAAGCACAATTTTAATGACCCCAAAGCAATATCCAGCGATTATATCGCGAAACTAGCAAGGGATAATACTGGCTTTATCTGGCTCATAACTAAAGAAGGTGATGTAAACAGATATATTGGAAATGGTGAATTTGTTAAATTCAAGTTTAAAGACATTCCAAAAAACTTTCAATTTTCTCAAAAGGGAAATATCGTAGTGCAAACAAGTGCTGCTTACTATGAATTTAAAGAAGGAGCCTTTTTTGAGATGCCTTACAGTTCTATAAAAAAAAATGACATTAAAAGTTTGAAAAGCATCTTGTTAAAAAAATATCCTGAACTTATTATCAATGACGTTTTAAGGGATAAAGCAGGAAACATTTGGTATGCTACCCGAAAAAATGGACTGTATATTATTGCTAATGATGCTAATAAAAGCATTCAACATTTGACATCTGATTTATATTTGCCTTATTCGTTTAACAGCAATGAAATAGAAACGCTCCACAAAGATGCTTTCGGGAACATTTGGTTAGGGCAAAAAGATGGTGGCTTAAGTATGGCTTATGCGGGGTCAGAAATGATAAATACAATAGTGCCGCATCCTGTAAAACATCCTAATTTACCAACGGAAACTGTTAGAGCCATTACTAAAGACGCAAATGGAAAGACCTGGCTTGGTTATTACACAAATGGGCTCTATCACTACAATGTAAAAAGTCATTGTTACGAAAAGTATATGATAAATGAAGCAGTTTTAAATCCGGATTGGGAAAGAGTCAGGAGTTTGTTTACGGCGAGTGACGGAACAATCTGGGTGGGAACATATAAAGGAATAATACATATTTCCGGAACTAAATATACTTGTTATGAGGCGGAAAACATCAAAGAACTGCCCAATAACAGATCGTATTCTATTTATGAAGATGAAAATAAACAGCTTTGGATAGGCTGTTGGGGAGGTTTGGCTAAATATAATTTGGCAACTGAAAAATTTGAAAGCTTTAAAGGACAAAAAACGCTTAATAAATACCACATTAGGTGCGTTAAAAAAGATAAACAGAATTTAATTTTAGCCACTGAAAATAATGGCGTTATCATCTTTAATTTAAATACTAATGGTGTAAACCAAATTTCAAAACAGCAGGGGATTTTAGGTAATAGTGTTTATTCTGTCCTGATTGACAAGACTACAGATAATTATTGGATTGCTTCCTTAGGCGGTGTCAGTATTTTTAATAAAAAAAAGGGATTGGTTAAAAATATTGCTGAGGCTGATGGTCTTCCAAGTCATATGGTGTATGGTCTTATCGATAACGGAGATAAGGTTTGGATTAGTACCACTAAAGGAATTGCATCTATTGATAAAAAAACTTTTAAAATCACTTCTTATAATCCAAATCATGGTTGGCAGGCACCGGAATTTTCAGAAGGAGCCTACTATAAGGATAATAAAGGGCTTTTATTTTTTGGTGGGGTAAATGGACTTAATTATTTCAATCCTATCAATATACACTCCAATAATTCTGACGAAAAAATTAAATTAACTGTCGATGGCAACGAAAATTATTTACCTGCAATAGAAAAAAGTTTCACTAATAATGAATTAGAAATTGAAATAATGCCTATTGTATTTCCTAAAGAAAGTAAAGCTGTAATCTATTACAAATTAGAAGGAAGAGATAAAAATTGGATTTTATTGCAAGATGCCAAAAAAATAGAATATGCCAATTTATCTTCAGGAGATTATCATTTTTTGATTAAACAAGGCGAAAATGGAATTGTTAAACCGGTATTTTTTACTCTCCATATCAGTAAAGCATTTTATGAGACTGTTCTGTTTTATATTTTACTATCGGTTATTATTCTAATTAGCAGTATGCTGTTGATTTATCTTAAAAATAAAACTGCTGCAGCGCAGCAAAAATATCTGGTGGCAAAAATACAGGCCCGAACTGCAGTTATTGAAAGTCAGAAAAAAGATTTGCAGGCAATTAATGAAAAACTGGATGAAAAGAACAAAAAAATACTAGAGCAGAAAGAAAAACTTTTAAGGCTTCATAGCGATCTTAAAAACGAAAATTTTGAAATAGAAAAATTCAGGGCATTTATGCTGGCAGAATTTCAAGATCCAATTGCTAAGATTATTAAAATCTCAAGTTCACATAAAAAAGATAACGAAGCAGAGCGGGATTTACTTTTTCAATCAGGTAAACTGGCCGATCTTATTTCGGGATGGAATTATTTAAGTTATGTTAAAGATATTGGTCCTGTAAAAAAATCAGCAATTAATCTGTTTCCTATTTTAAAGAATAGCATTCAAAAATTAAAAAAAGAGCTGCAGCGCAATCAGGTTAACTTAAATTGTGAAATTGACAATTCGCCTAATTTTGTATCCATAGATGTATTGCGATTAAAGTTATTATTGCAGTATTTTTTCAATGATATCAGTAAATATTCTGAAACAGACAGTACTTTAAATATCGAAATTGGGTATGAAAATAATTTTTTAAAAGTCACTGTAGTTTCTGATAGCATAATTTTAAAAAATAATTGGCATAATATTTTACATTACAGTCCTTATTTAAAAGCGCTGCATGTATTATTGGAAGACTTAAAAGGGGAATTTTTTGATAATTCGGATTGGAAATTTAAAAGTACTTTGCAAATTCCTTTAGAATTTGCTTTCGAAAATTTAAAAATGAAAGAAACAATTTCGTGGAAGCATTTTAACAGTCAGGACCAATTATCTTCGGATAAAGAATTGTTTTTAGTTTTTAGCGATCAATCGGATTATACTGCCGCAAATCAGGTATTGGAGAGTAGTAATTATCACTTGCTTTTTGAGAATACAGTGGCTAATTTAAACTCCGCCGTAAAACAGATAAGCTTTTCTGCCTTGGTATTTTATCAAGCAACATTCTCAAAAGAGCTGGTTCATTTTTTAAATTCCAATAGAAAAAATTCAGGTCTGAAAATGCCCCTGATTTATATATCTGAAGATATTAATTATGAACTGCATGAACAATTATTGGAGCTTGGAATAGAAACTCTTATTCAATTGCCTGCCAGTGCTTCGTTTATTTCAAAAAAGATAGCCTCACTGATTGATAAAAATAAAGAAACGCAGCAGGAAAATAAAATGCAGCAAAAAATATTTGAAATTTTAACTGAGGATGATCCTTTGATAACTAATAATGACAAGCTGGTTAAACAAGCTTTGGAAATGATAAAAAAGGAGCTTCAGGACTCATCTTTTAATGTGGAAACACTCGTAGAGCATTTAGGAATTTCGAGGGTAAAATGCTACCGTATATTTAAAGAAACATTAAATCAATCTCCTTCAGATGTAATAACTTCTTTTAGATTACAAAAGGCGGAGATACTATTAAGGACTAAGAAATTAAATGTTTCTGAGATCAGTTTTGAGTGTGGTTATAATGATCCAAAGTATTTTGGGCGCTCTTTCAAGAAATATTTTGGAAAAAGTCCTAAAGAATACAAAGCATTCTCTTAAAATTTTTGTTAGCCCTGTGTTTACATAAAGTTAGTTCAATGTTAGTGAACAAAACACCCCTTTTTTGCCGTTAATTTTATCCTAATTTGAATCTAAAATCCTCTTTTATGAATCAAAATTACCCCACTTAGCAAGGCGCTTAAAATACTTTTGGCGAAACATAAAAAAGTATTTAAATGAAAAAAATTTATGCATTGTTAATTCTTGCCTTAGGATGTATGTCATATTCCTATTCGCAGGTCTCAGTATCAGGAGCTGTAGTTTCTGATACCGAAAAAACACCATTGCCAGGTGTTTCTGTTTATGTAAAAGGAGAGCCAAAAGGATCTGTTACAACAGATTTTGACGGTAATTTTAAAATTAAAGTACAGCAAAACCAGGGTGTTTTAGTTTTTTCTTATTTAGGATTTAAAACAAAAGAAGTTCCTTATTCGGACACTCAAAAATTGACTGTTGCGCTAACTGAAAATGTTAGTACTTTAAATGAAGTAGTAGTGGTAGGTTATGGTTCCCAAAAAAGATCTGATGTAACCGGAGCTATCTCTTCTGTAAAAAGTGAAAATTTTAACAAAGGGGTGGTGGCCAATGCTGGACAGCTGATTCAAGGTAAAGTTGCCGGTGTTAATGTGACAGCCTCAAGCGGAGAACCGGGAGCTTCACAAGATATTATTATTCGAGGAGTTGGAAGTTTGCGTTCAGGAACAACACCTCTTTATGTGGTAGACGGATTTGCCCTTGACAATTCTAGTAATGGTGTTGCTTCAAATCCCCTAAATTTTATTAATCCACAGGATATTGAAAGTATTGAAGTACTTAAAGATGCATCAGCTTCTGCTATTTACGGTTCGAGAGCTGCAAATGGCGTGGTGGTAATAACAACTAAAAAGGGAGCAAAAGGGCAGGCTAAAATAAACCTTTCTATGACTACAGGACTTTCAACAATAGCCAGTAAAGTGGATGTCTTTAGTGCTGATGAATTTAGAAAACAAGTTATTGCGGTAAATGGAAGCTTGAAAGATGGCGGAGCAAATACAGACTGGCAGGATGAATTGACCAGAACCGGCATTTCTAAAAATGTTAATTTATCGATGAGCGGTGGAACGGATAAATCAACGTATGCAGCATCAGTTGGTATAGATAATCAGCAGGGTATTTTGAGTAATAGTGATTTAAAACGCTATTCAGGACGTTTAAATTTAAGTCAAAAAGCACTGAACGATAAGTTTAATGTTGCTTTTAACATGACAGCCTCAAAACTTGAAAATTCAAGACCAGATGCCAGAACTATAGTGGGGAACATGCTGACTATGAACCCGACTGATGCAGTTTATGTTAATGGTGAACCAAATGTTAATTTGAGTAATGATATTTTGAATCCTATAATCAGTCAGAGAATTTATTCTGATGAAACGAATAACAATCGTATTTTGGCGAATATTGCACCATCTTATGAATTCATAAAAGGATTAACTTATAAATTTAATCTTGGTGTAGATTATTCTATGTCTGTAAGAGATATACAGGTTTTGCCATATACATCGGCAACTAACACTACCGTAAGTACTTTGAACAATATTGTCACTACCAATAATAATGTTTTGTACGAAAACACATTAACGTATAATTTTAATGTTAAAGTTCATAGTTTTACAGTTTTAGCAGGCCATTCATATCAGAAAATCCAATTAAATCAAAAGAATTATAGCTTTAAGGGGTTTCCGAATAATGGTGTAGAACCAAAAAATCAAATAGGAGCAGCAACTGAGCTTACAGCCAAATCATCATCCGCTACAGAAAATGAGCTTCAGTCTTTCTTCGGAAGATTAAATTATGGCTATGAAAATAAATATCTGCTTACAGCAACCATCCGTGCCGATGGGTCTACTAAATTTGGCTCAAACAACAGTTATGGATACTTTCCATCTGTAGCATTGGGCTGGAATATAACGAAAGAAGATTTTTTAAAAGACTCTGAAACGGTTAACAATCTTAAGCTAAGAGCGAGCTGGGGGCAGACCGGTTCTCAAGAGATTCCTTCTAAAAAAACCAAAACAAGTTATACAGAAAGTAACAGTGGATATGATACTTATCCATTAGATCCTGCGACTAAAGATTTAGGCGGGTATCCTTATGGTTCAATATATACTCGTTTAGCAAATCCAAATCTTCAATGGGAGGTTTCAACACAAACCAATATAGGTTTAGATTTTAGTTTATTCAATAATAGATTATCGGGTACTGTTGATTATTTTAACAAAATTTCGGATAATATTTTATTAGAAGTAGCACCTGTAGATCCTATTCAGCCTGCATCAACCTATTGGACAAACATTCCGAATATGAAGATCAAAAACAATGGTATCGAAGTTGCGTTAGATTACAGCAGTGACAAGAGCAAAGATTTCTCTTATAGCATTGGTGGAAATATATCTTTTACAAAAAACAAAGTAGAAGACTCACCTTATAAAATATTAACTACAGGAGGAGCTCAAGGAAGCGGACAATCTGGAGCTACTATAAACGGGGTGCTAAATGGACATCCTATTGGTTCTTTTTATATGCTTGACTTTATCGGAATTGGCCCTGATGGTTTAAACCAATTTGCAGATACAAATAAGGACGGTAAGATTCAGGACAATGACCGTATTGTAGCTGGCAGCGCATTACCAGATTATATTTATGCTTTTTATTTGAATTTTAAATATAAGAATTTTGATTTAGGATTGAATTTTAATGGTACTGGCGGCAATAAAATTTACAACCACGTAGCAATGACATCATTCAATAGAGGAAGTTTAGCAAATTCTTTTAACACTACTGACAGAGCTTCACAATATTTAAATGAAGCAACTACTAATTCCAATACAGTTTCCACAAGATATTTAGAAGATGGCAGTTTCTTAAGATTAAATAATGCAGCACTGGGCTATAATTTGAGCCCAAAATTAATTGGACTGGATAATGTAATGGATAACATACGTTTTTCTGTAACAGGACAAAACTTATTTGTAATTACAAAATACAGTGGTTATGATCCTGAAATTAACACAGGAACTTCGGTAAACGAAATTCAGTCTTTTGGAATTGACTACTTCAGTTACCCAAGAAGCAGAACCATTTCACTTGGCTTAAACGCAGCATTTTAATCAAAAATACAGAACATGAAAAATAAAATAATAGTAGCAGGTCTTGCATTCAGTTTATTCTTTAACTGGAGCTGTACTGACTTAGAAGAAAAAGTGCTTGATGAATCTTTAAACGGCGCAGGAAAGGCAGAAGCAATTAGCGGAGCAATTGCTCCCGCTTATGGACAATTAAAATCTACATGGTATCATACAAACAATTTTGGTTTGCAGTTAGTTGCCAGCGACGAAGGTATTTTGCCTTACAGAGGAGGAACAGACTGGTATGATGGAGGTAAATACTTAGCAGTACACGCACATACAACGACTTCTACCAATGACTTGGTTGCAAGTACTTGGAATGCTCTTACTAAAAACATCTCCAGAACTTTATCTGCTATTGAAGTATTGACTCCTCTTGCTGCGGGAGGAAATACAGAAGCTAAAGGAGCTTTATATGAAATGAAAGCACTGAGAGCATATTTGAATATGCAGACATTAGACAGCTGGGGACTTGTGTTTAAAAAAGAATCATCAGCTAGTACTTCAGAAATACTTAGAGGGCAAGATGCTGTTTCTTATATAGAAAGTGAGTTATTGTCTGTAGCCGATGTTATTAATACTACTAAAGGACCAGGAAGAATGACTCAGGCTGCAGTTTGGGGGCTTCTTGCAAGATTGAATCTAAATGCGGCTGTTTACCGTGATCCTTATGGTAAACCAACATTTACTGATGCTGATATGGATAAGGTCATTAAGTATACAGATAATATTATAAATTCAGGTAAATTCAGTTTATCTTCTGAGTATTTTGATTTATTTGATGATGCTAACAATTCAAATAAAGAATTAATCTTTGCAATAGATCAGCGTGGTGTTTTAAAAGATGAGCACAATCGTTGGGCATATTGGTCAATACCAGGATCAATGTTCGCTAGACCTGAATCAATTGAGACAGATGGAACAGATGGACCGGCTATAACATCAGATTTTTATCAAACATGGGTTAGTGCCTATGGCAATGTAGATCCTGCAGATGCTGATTCCCGATTTTACAAAAATAATGCAAAAGTACCGGCAAATTTAAAAGATCTTACAGGATTTTCACCATTAAACGATCAGGATCATTATTATTGTGTAAAAGCTGAGACCTTTGAAATAGACAGAGGAATCCTGAGAGGTATTCCTTGGTCTCCAAGAAAAGATGCTAATGGAGCTTTTTTTAAATGTGACGGCGGTTACAGAATTTATCCTGTTAAACAGATAAAAGGAAATGGACCTGATAAAAATGTAGGTTATGTGAATCTTACTCTGAAAGTTGATTTCACTAAGGAAGGCAGTATGCATGCTGCTGGATATAGAGTGTCTAAATACCAATTTAGCCATACTTCTCCCGATGGAAATTATTTCAGCAGTGTAGACATGGTACTGCTTAGATATGCTGAAATTTTTATGATGCGTGCTGAAGCTAAATTACGAAAAGGAGATAATTCAGGGGCATTGGCCGATATGAATAAAGTAAGAACCTCCAGAACCGCTCGTGCTCCAATTCCTGTAGCGCTTCCGTCAATCAATTTAGATATTTTGTACAGAGAATACGGTTTTGAATTTTATTGGGAAGGTTTAAGAAGAACCAATCAAATTCGTTTTGGACATTATGAAGATAAATGGACAGAAAAGTTAGATACTGATGTGAATCATAGATTGTTTCCAATTCCTCAGGTAGCAATTGATGGTGCGTCTAATACTCCCGGATATTTAATACAAAATCAGGGATATTAATTCAGATAATTATATATTTAATTTAATTTGAGGGCTATTAGCTTTCTTTGAAGAAATACTAATCAGCCTTCAAATTTTTTACCAAATAATGTATTAAAAAAATGCCAGTTGGAAGTCAAATTGATAAAAGACACTGGTAATGTTTGTTTTGTTTTGTTTTGTTTTGTTTTGTTTGTTAGTTTTTACACTGCAGGCTTACCTCAAGTCTGCAGTTGTAAAAAGAGATAAAAGACAAATTATATACTACTGTAATAAATAAAATTCTATCCAAAGTTACCTACGGCTTTGCAAATGAATAAACTTCTATTTTCGATGAAAAAAATAATAACCCTTTTTTGCCTCCAATTTTTCCTGTTTACAGAAGCACAGGAATACAATTCTTCTAATATTCATTCGCATAATGATTATGCATCTTCACTGCCTTTTTATGGAGCGTATTCTAATGAGGCTGGCGTCATCGAAGCGGATGTTTTTTTAATTAACAATGAGCTGTTTGTCGCCCATACTTCAAAAGAAATTGCGCAGGACAATACGCTAAAAAGTCTATATCTTGAGACGCTTTCATATAAATTAAAAAGTCTGGGAGGCAAAGTCTATCCTGATAATAAGCCTTTAATTTTGATGATAGATATTAAGTCTGATGCCGATGTTACCCTAAGAGCAATTGTGCAGCAGTTACAAGCATTTCCGGAAATAATCTCAAACAAAAATGTGAAAATTGTTATTTCAGGGAACAGGCCTTTGCCACAGTATTGGCCAGCATATCCGGAATTTATCTATTTTGACGGAAGACTTAATGAAAATTATTCGCCGGAAGAATTGTCCCGCGTTGAAATGATCAGTGAGGATTTAAAAAAGCTAGCCATATGGAATGGTAAAGGTGGTTTGACACAAGCTGATTTGCAAAAAGTGCAAACAGCAATTAAAAAAGTACATGATCAGCATAAAAAAATTAGATTCTGGGACACGCAGGACAATGTCAATACATGGATGACTTTGATGAATTTAAAAGTTGATTTTATTGGCACGGATAATGTTGTGGCACTGGCACAATTTATCAATAATATTAAAACAGCATTTTATCAAAATACAGAATTCCATACAGCATATATGCCTAAAAACGTGGTAGCTTTCTTTAATAAGAAGCCAAAAAATGTGATTCTTCTTATTGGTGACGGAATGGGATTAGCTCAGATTTATGCTGGTTACACAGCTAACAAGGGACAATTAAGTCTCTTTAATATTCCTACGCAAGGATTTTCAATTACGAAAGCATTGGATAGTTATATTACCGATTCGGCAGCCGGAGCAACAGCGATGGCAACAGGAAACAAAACCAATAACAGATTTATTAGTGTGGATGAAAATGGAAAACCCTTAGAATTAATTATACAGCAGTTAGCAAAGAAAAATTTTAAAACGGCCATAATCTCTTCAGGAAATATAACCGATGCAACTCCCGCGGCTTTTTACGCACATCAGCCTGAAAGAAGTTACGGTGAGCCAATAGCCAATGATTTTTTAAGCAATCCATCTGATATTTTGTTAGGTGGCGGACTAAATGAATTTAAAGCGAGGAAAGACGGAAAAGACTTGACTAAATTACTGATTGAAAAAGGGTATACTTTTTCGGAGAAATTCATCAGTTTGGATACCATTAAAAACAATAAAATTATAGTTTTAGATGATTCGGCGGTCGTTTCTATAAAAGAGGGAAGGGGAGATTTTTTAACCAAATCTTTAGCTAAAGCAACAAGTGTTTTTTCTCAAACAAAAAATCCATTTTTTATTATGGCTGAAGGTGCACAAATTGATCATGGCGGACATAAAAATAATTTAGAATATGTGGTTCGCGAAATGCTTGATTTTGACAAATTGGTAGGGCAAGCTATGGAATTTGTAGATAAAAACCCTGAAACGCTATTGATTGTAACAGCTGACCACGAAACAGGCGGATTATCATTAATCGACGGCAGTATAACAAAAGGATATGTTCATGGAAGTTTTAGTACAAATGACCATACAGCTATACCTGTTCCGGTTTTTGCTTATGGGTCCGGAGCTCAAAATTTTAGGGGAGTGTATCAGAACACTGAAATTTATGCCAAAATTATGGAGGCTCTTTTTCAAAATTGAATTAACCAAAAGAGGCTGTCTTATATAAAGATTTTAACTAAGAAGCTATTCTTAAAATTAGTGCTTCTCAACTATAATTTTATTTTCAACCACATTTTTGCGATGTTCTATTCCCCATTTATGTAGTGCTAAAACAACTTCGGTAAGTGTTTCACTATAAGGGGTTAGAGCATGTTCTGCTGTGACTGGTTTAGTGTCGCAGACAGTTCTGCTTACTAAACCATTTATTTCAAGTTCTCCCAATTCCTTTGATAGAATTCTTGGAGAAAATAAGTCAGGAACTCACGTTCTCTTCCTGTGAAAAGAATTTCAAGCGCTTTTGGAGCATGAGGGAGAATCCACCACCACATTGATTCCATTTGGCTTTCCATTGTCTCGCGGGTAAAGGAAAGGTGGGGAGTGAGCACCTCATTTAGCATGACTACCATTTCCAGATAAAATAATAATGAAATTTCTTCGCGGACTCCCAGGGGACCATCGGCCATTTTTAATTCGGGAATACCTAAACGTTCAACTCCTCTTGTACTAAACATACTGTTTCCGTGCAGCATTCCTATTTTTTCTTCCAGGGTCATTTGAGAAATCAATTTCTCAATTTCTGCATCATACTCCGTCGTCATTTCTTTTCCTTTATATACTATTTCAGTTTTCCCTTCTGTAGGTGATACATTACCATTATTACAAGAATCAACAATAAATGATGAAACGGCAATAGATAAAATGATTAATTTATTTTTCATTTCGATTATTTTTATTTTGCTTTATGGTTTTGCAGTTATTTTAATGTAATGGTTTGCAGGTGCCCATCATAATTGACAACTTGCCCCTGAGCATCATATACAAAAGCTTTACGGTTTTCTTTACTTACAACTATAATAACAAACTTTCGGTTTTTTAACATTCCTTTAAATTCTCCTTTACGCTCGCCAATAGTTAAGACACTATTTGTTTCATTATAACTGATTGGAATGCTGGAATGGAATCCTTTTTCATAATTATAATTTACACCTTCGTCCTCATATAAATTAAAACTTCCGTTTTTGCCTTTATATACATACAGAAGAATAGGGTCAGCCGGTTTTTCATCGGTATATTGTATTTCTGGTCCAACAGGGATAATGGCTCCTTCAGGGATAAATAGTGGAATGCGGCCGTATGGTGCATCTACTGATAAAGTTTGACCTCCCTTAATATAATCCCCGGTATTAAAATCATACCAATTAATTCCCGCAGGAAAATATACATCTCTTTTACGAATACCATAATTATAAACGGGGCAGACCATAAAATTTGGGCCAAACATAAACTGATCATTACTATTGACAACTTTTTTATCATTAGAAAAATCCATAATTAATGGACGCATAATCGTATAATCGTCAAAATGAGTCATCCCTGCCATGGTATAGATATATGGCATTAATCTGTAACGCAAATTGTCATAAAACAAAATAGACTCATAAGCCGGATGCCCTTTCGGGGCTATATTCCAAGGCTCACGATAAGGAAATTGTCCATGCGATCTGTATAATGGTGCAAATACACCAAATTGATGCCAGCGTGTATTCAATTCTTTCCATTCTTTGTTGTCTGAATTTTCTATTCCATTTTTATCATATTCCTTTTGAGCCTCTACATAACGATCTTCGACACAGAATCCGCCAATATCCATAGTCCAATATGGAATACCACTAATTGCAAAGTTTAAACCTGCCGAAATTTGTGCTTTCAAATCTTCCCAGCGTGTTGCAATATCACCACTCCATGTTGCTGTTGAATAACGTTGTAATCCTGCAAAACCTGATCTGGTTAATAAAAACACCCGCTTATTTGGTTCTACACTGCGTTGTCCATCATAAATGGCTTCAGCATTCATTAAAGCATAGGTATTGAAATATTCTGTCGCCGGGCCTAAAGCGGTTGGTCCCTGCAATGCTTTACGGTAATCCATATCTGTACAATCCAGTACATTTGGTTCACTGGCATCCATCCACCATGCATCAACTCCTGTCGGATATAAATTTTCATAAATTTGTTTCCAAAATAGTTTTCTCGCACCGCTTGAATAAGCATCATAGAAAGAACCTACATAGCCTGGACCAACCCAATCACGAACATTATCTTTTATGGCTTGTTGGTACATCCATCCTTTTTGGTCAAATTCTTTGAAATGTTCGGTAGTTTTATAAAATTTAGGCCATACCGAAATCATCATTTTGCCATTCATTGCGTGGATAGAATCTACCATCGCTTTTGGATTAGGGAAACGTTTTGGGTCAAATTGATGACTCCCCCAGGAATCTTCTTCCCAGTAATTCCAATCCAATACAATATTATCAATCGGAATTTTACGTTCTCTGAATTCCTTAAGATTGCTCAAAATTTCGTCTTCGGTTTTATACCTCTCACGACTTTGCCAATAACCCATTGCCCATTTTGGCATAATTTGAGCTTTTCCGGTCAAAGTACGGTATCCTTTAACTATTTGATCCATAGAATTGCCATGAACAAAATAATAATCTATTTTTTTATTCATTTCGCTCCACCAAACCTGATTGCTTTTTTCTTCAGTTAGTTGAGGGGTTCTTACTCTTAATCCGCAGTAAGATGTACCTCCATTTGGTTTCCATTCTATTCGTAAAGGAACTCGTTTTCCGGCTTCTAAATTCATTGAGAATTTGTAGCTGTTAGGATTCCAGGCGGTTCTCCAACGCTCTGGAACTACTAATTGATTATTCAAATAGACTTTAACATAACCGGAATAATACAAAGTAAATTTGTATTCTCCATTTTGTGGTGCTTCAATATCACCGTCATAAGTGACGTTAGCATTTTTTAAAGGAAAATTTTCCGGTAAGTTTTTAAAACTTTTGACATCTTCAAAGAAAATAGATGCTTCTTTTCGAACCAGATTTATTTTATCATTATCAGGTGTATTATAAGTACCTGTTAAACTATTAGCTTCACCATTTTTATCATATAATTTAAAAACAGCATTTAATTGTTCATAAGGACGGCTGTCCCCAAAACGGCTTAATGAATAACTATCCCATAAAAGACCATAGTTTTTATTGGAAATAATAAATGGTACAGAAACTTTAGTGTTGTATTGAAATAATTCTTCACTTTTATCTTTGTAATTAAACTCGTCTGATTGATGCTGCCCTAAGCCATAAAAAGCTTCATCTTTTGGTGATTCAAAAATTTGGCGGACTGCATACCCTTTAGTCCCTTCAACTTCCACCGGACTGAATGTTTTACCACCACCGGCACTTTCGGACAAAATAAGTTTTCCGTTTTTATCTTTAAACTTAACGCCACCATCTTTTGGGGAAATCATTACATTTAAAGTTTCGGTAACTAATTTAATAGAATCTTTTTCCTTAGAAACGTTAAAAGAAACATTGTCAATATGAGGCACAATAATTAAACTAGAATCTTTTGGAAATTCATTTTCTGGTGTTGCAGACACATGAATCAAATCATTTCCTAAAACCTGTAACCGTAATTTGCTTAATTGGTGTTCTTTAGGATGGCTTATGTTTACAATTATGCCATTATCCGTCTTTTTGTAATGTTTAGTAGCGCAAGATGCGAATACCAATCCGGTGATTAAGCCTAAACATATTTTATTTCCTTTCATAGGTGATATTTTTTTTATTGGTCATATCTAATTCGCATATCTTCATTGGTATTTGCGACCAATTTTCTTTTGCGATTATTTCATAATTAATTTATTTCGAAACTCTGAGTATCATTCGGCTTGTTTTATATCAATATTGATTACAAAAAAACAGGATTAATAATTTTTCTTAATGTAAAAATATATGGAAACAGTAAAAAGAAGGCATGATTCCTAAATATAAATGCGTTCATTTTTTTACTAAAATAGTATAAGCTTGAAAATTAAATTCTTTATTGATTAATAGATTATCTCTATTTGTCATAATCTTTTCAATAATAAACATAATACTGCGGTGTAAAAGTATCAATTAAGAAAAAATTAAAATGGCTGGAAATGTATTCAATATTGTACTTGAATGTGTTATTTTTAAATATATATCTAAAATAGTGCTCAAATATTATAAATCTGGCCATTGAACAAAAGTAATAGGCCTTATTGAGGACTCAATAAATTTCATTAGCAGTATTAAATTTTGGAACTATTACTTTATTCTGGATTTAGAAAAATCTACATTTTATTATTGCTGATTGCAATATTTGTTAATTCTTCTTCAGTAACCCAAATTGCGTAGTCAATTTTTGGTTCGACATTTCTAAAAAAAAAAAACAATTTTTATTCGTCTCGAGACATTCAGATCAAAGTACTGACTACCGTTCAATCTCTGATGCTCTGACTTCATAAGGAGTAATGACGGTAGTATTTTAATGAAAGCCACAGAAAAGTATATTGATTTAACGGTTTACCTATCGGGAATTTACATTTTAAATGTTCAGACACCTATCGAGAAAAAATCATTTAAGATTATGAAAAAGTAGTGGGAGGACATCTTAATATCATAAATTGCATTAGTATAGAGTTAGTTTATTTAGCACTGTACTACTGTTAAATTTCCTTGAATGATATTCCTGTTTCTGGCCAAGAACCTTTCTGCTCAACAGCATAAATTTTGGCTAAAGTTCCCCAGTTTTAATGCCGAAATTTTATTTGTAATTGGATGGGTAGCCAGATTTCTAATTCTTTCTTTATGATGATTTTAGATATTCTTGGAGCTAGAAACAAAGGAAATTAGTTTGTGATTCTAGTAACCCGCTGGGTGTAATTGTTTTGAATTACACTCAGTAGATTCTATTATTAATATATTTTAGTTCTTTTAGTTGAGGAACTTTTATATCGACTTAGGGATTTTTACTTAATATCAAATAAGTAAAAAGTGTTATATGCTTCCATCAAGTATTCTAACAGAATTGATCAAACTCATGTTTAATCACTTAATTTAAACTTTGCTCTTTGAATATATTAGGTGGGATTCCAACTTCTTTTTTAAACAAACGGGAAAAATAAGTAGGATTTTCAAATCCCAGAGAAACAGAAATTTCAGTAATATTCATTTTTCCTTCTTTCAATAAATTTTTTGCTTCTGAAATCAAATAGAGATGAATAAGCTCCAAAGCAGTTTTTCCGGTTTCCTGTTTTAGCATATCACTCAAGTAACGTGGAGAAATATTCAATTTTTCCGCCAAATAACTAACAGTAGGAAGTCCTAAATCATTGTTTTTTCTATTTTCAAAATATGAAGAAAGAATATCATTAAACTTTGTAAATGTTGCCCCGGATAATTCCTCACGATTGATAAACTGTCGTTTGTAAAAGCGCTGTGCATATTTAAGCATCGTGTCAAGATGACTGAGAATAATGGTTTTGCTAAAATCATCAGTATTGTTATGATATTCTTTTTCCATCGCATACACCAGATTCCAAATTGTTTCTTCTTCACTGGGCGAAAGGTGCAATGCTTCATTTACTTCATATTCAAAATAAGCATATTTCTTGATTTCATTATGCATAGTTGTTCCAGATAAAAAATCCTCGTGAATAAGAATTACGAAACAGTCTTCCTCTAAACGAATGTTTTTACATCCAGTAATCTGCCTTGGTTTGATGAATGACATTTTCCCTCGGTTATGATCGTATTTTGTTTTTCCGTATTGCATGCTTCCCGATTCGACCTTTTTAAAAATAATGATATAAAAATCAGCCGTAAATTCAGAATCCTTGCCAACATTACAACATTCCATATTGCCCCGCGAAATATAAAACAACGGATGTTCGGGAGCTTTAAGTCCGATAGCCTGATTGTAACTACTTATTTTATCGAAATGATTCATCTGTTTAATTTTAAAAGAAAAGCAGAACCCGAAGAATCGGATTCTGCAAATTTAAACTTTATTTTCCATGTGCCGCTTCAGAAACGTCCTGCCATTCTTCCCAGATTTTCAAACGTTCGCCATAAGCATATTTAGTCCATTGAACACCAGCTTTGCCTAAAAGCAATCTTAATGGAGGGTTTTCTGCATCTACCAGTTTTAAAACAGCTTCTGAAGTCGCTTCAGGCACGCCATTATCTTCTTCTTTGTTTCCTGCGAAAAGTGCTGTTCTTACGGCATCATACTGTGGCAAAGGTTTACTTTGTACTGCAGAAGATGCAGCAAAATCGGTTTCATAACCATTTGGTTCTACAAGAGTGACTTTGATTCCGAATCCTGCAACTTCTGCAGCCAAAGATTCAGTCAAACCTTCAACAGCAAATTTGGAAGCACTGTAAATTCCTAAAGTAGGCAATGCAATAACCCCCAAAACACTTGAAAGCTGGATGATATGACCCGATTTTTGTTCGCGCATAATAGGAATAACTGCCTGCGTAAGCCAAATCAGTCCAAGTACATTGGTTTCAAATTGTGCACGGATTTCCTGCTCTTCCAATTCTTCAATCGCACCAAAATGTCCGTATCCTGCATTATTAATCAATACATCAATTGCTCCAAAATGGCTTTTTGCTTTTGAAATTGCTTCAAAGGATGCCTTTTTATCGGTTACATCTAATTGTAAGACCAATAAATTTTTCTGATATTCTGATGCTAAATCCTTTAATGATTCTGTATTTCTTACTGTTGCTACAACATTATCGCCACGTTTAAGAAAAGCTTCAGCCCAAATTTTACCGAATCCTCGGGATGCACCTGTTATAAAAATTGTCTTTTTCATTGTACTATTATTTTATTGTTTTAATTATTGAGACAAATTTCCATCAATTGGTGATAAATAGTATGATACAAAAGTGGGTAATAATGAAACGTTTTAACGAAATCGTATCAATTATTAAAGGTATTTAGGATATGCAAATAAGAACTGCACATTATGTTAAGCCCTATTGTGGCTGTAATCACATATTTTTTTTTAACCTGTTGGGTGAAATTATTAAAAACGTCAGTTCGAGTGTTTTTTGTGTAGTAAAACGGAACAAAAAATGTATCGAGAACCGTTTTTAATGAAATCTTTCTTGTTCTCGATACAATTTTCTATCGAAAATCACTCGAACTGACGAAAAATTATCATTAAAAACTAATTTCATCCAACGGTTTTTCTATTAAAAATTTGATCGGAATTTTAAAAAGGTATTTTAGTAGAACTAACCGCCAGATTAGAACTTGCTTTAGCAACAATTCTGCTGTTATTTTGATTTGTAACTACCGCATTGAAATGAATAATTGTTTTTTCTAATTTGATTAATTCTGTTTTAACCAAAACAGTTTGACTTTCTGCAAGAGAATTAAAAAATGATGTCTATTAAAACTATTATGCTGTTTATTAGATTGCATATTGCTTATTTATTCTAAATATTTATTGCTGGTTGTCCAGAAGCGATCATATAGGCTTCTTTTAATACTTCTGAATAGGTAGGGTGTGCGTAAGATATGTTGAACATATCTCTATCAGTTACTTCATATTCTAAAGCCACAACTGCTTGAGCAATTAAATCTGCGGCTCTGGGCCCAATAATATGAACGCCAAGCACTTCACCATATTTGGGTTCTGATAATACTTTAGCAAAGCCCTCTTTCTCCATAGAAGCTCTAGCTCTGGCACTTGCAGAGAATGGAAATTTTCCTTTTCTGTATTCAATGCCTTTAGCTTTTAATTCTTCTTCGGTATAGCCTACAGAAGCAACTTCGGGCCAAGTATAAACGACTCCAGGAATTCTATTATAGTTGATATGTGGTTTCTGTCCGTTTATGATTTCTGCTACAAAGACACCTTCTTCTTCCGCTTTGTGAGCAAGCATTGGACCTGCTACTACATCTCCAATGGCATAAATTGAAGGTACAGTGGTTTGCAGTTTTTCATTGGTTATAATTCTTCCTTTTTCATCGAGTTGGATAGTGGTGTTTTCTAACCCCAGCCCTTCCGTATAGGGTTTGCGTCCTACAGCCATCAATACATATTCAGCTTCCAGCTTATGTTCGGACTGATTTTCATCTTTATAATATACGATGGCTTGTTTGTCTTTGTTTTCTACATTATAGACGCTTTTATTCAACTGAATATCAATACCTTCCTTGATAAGTGTTTTTCGTAGGTTTGCTCCCAATTCACGATCCATGGTGGTAATTAGTTCATTGGCATATTCGATGATGGTTACTTTAGTTCCAATTCGATTGTAAATTGATGCCATTTCAACTCCAATGACTCCACCGCCAATGATGATCATACTTTTAGGTTTTTCGCTCAACGTTAAAGCTTCGGTGGAGGTGATTATTCTTTTTTTATCGATTGTAATTCCAGGAAGAGAAGCAGGTTTGGATCCTGTTGCTATTATAAAGTTTTTGGCTTGAATTTCTTGGTTTGAATTATCCGTTTTAATGACTTTAATAGAGGTGTTGCTTAAAAATTGAGCTTTGCCTTCGATGACAGTAATTTTATTTTTATCCATTAAATAATTCAATCCTCTCGTATTTTGAGAGATTACATTATTTTTACGTGCGATAAATTGTTGAAAGTTTAAGTTAATTTCTTCAACTTCAATTCCGTGCTCTTTAAAATTATGAGTTGCTTGAGCATAGTGTTCGGAACTGTCTAATAAGGCTTTGGTAGGAATACAACCTACATTGGTACAAGTTCCTCCTAAAGTAGGGTATTTTTCTATAATCGCAGTTTTATACCCCAATTGGGCAGACCGTATGGCGGCCACGTATCCGCCTGGTCCAGATCCGATTACTACTATATCATAATTTTCCATAGCAAATATATTTGAGTTTTATCCGATGCTTATAATTGTTGAGGTACTACTAGAACTCTTGCAATAGTAGTACAATATTATTTTTTACCTTTTTTATAGGTTTCCATTTAAAAGGGAATTTTTATTTGGCTGACTGCTAAATTAGAAGTTGCAAAAGCAATTACTTTTTGTTCTTCATTCATCACTTCTGCCTTTAAGTTTATGATTGTTTTTCCTTTTTTTACAACTTTGGTTTGAACGGTTACTGTTTCTCCTTCTTTAGCTGAACTGAAGAACTCTACATTTAGGTTTATGGTAGGATAAAAGTATTCCAAACCTAAAATAAAAAATGTAACGCCCATGCAATCGTCTATCATACCCGAAATAACGCCACCATGAAGCATTCCTACAGGATTGGTCATCTCTTTTCTTACCTCAAATTGAAATTCAACTGAATTTTCATCAACAGAAACTACCGTCCCATTCAGCCATTTGGCGAATGGGGACGGGCTTTCTGAAAAGGGTTTACCAACCAAACTTTGAAGTAGTTGAAGTCTTTTGTTTTCCATCTTATTTTGCTATAAATTCTAATGCTCTTTTTACAAAATCTTCATGGTTTTGGAATATTGAACCGTGACCTGCATCCTTGTAAATAATTATCTCTGAATTTTTTATGCGATTTTTTAATTCGTATGAATTACTGGCAGGAACCATTTTATCGTTGTCACCGTTTACAACTAAGACAGCTTGTGTAATTACTGATAAGTCTTGCGGAGCTTGCAATCCATAAGCTTTTATTGCTTCGAGCTGATGTGTCAGGTGTTTCATTTTCAATTTCTCGCCTCTATTTTCTTTTCTTTCTTTTAGCCTTTCAAGATAGCTTTTTGCCGCTTTGTGTCCATTGGCATTGCTGTTAAAGAATAAATAGAATTTTGGATTTCTGAAGGTAAAATTCCCTTTGATTACATCTTTGATAACTACGGGTGTCATTTTGCTGATACCAGCACCACCAGCAGGTCCGGTACCAGCAAGAATTACTTTGCGTACAAGTTGTGGCTCACGAAGTAAAATTTCCTGTGAGATGAAACCGCCTAATGAAAACCCGAAAAGGTCAACTTTTTGATAACCGAGTGCTTTTATAAAAGCTATTGCATCTGTAGCCATTTCTGCAACGTTTTTTGGAGTTACTCCTCCTGTAGAACCTATGCCTCGATTATCAAAGCAAATGATTGGATGTTCGGAAGCGAAGCCTTCCATAATTTTCGGGTCACAATCATCCATTGTAGCGGTTAAGTGATTTAGAAAAATTATTGGTAAGCCTGGTTTATCTTCGCCAAGTTTGCGATAATAGAAATCTGTTCCTCCAACATTTACGGATTGTGTTTTTACATTTTTGAAGTTCATAATTGTAGTTTTTAGTGAATTATTATTTTAATTATTTGTTTGATTATGTGCAATATTAATCCCTATGAAAGGTAAAAGTAGTAATAATTTTATTTTTTTATTTTTACAAATTTTTATTATATCCAGGATTATTATATCACTTTTTTTGGAAAGTTATTATTGATTTAAACGCCTATACTTCCTCAATTGTTGGTGGAATCAATTTATACATCACAGGAGTCACAATTCTGGAAAGAATGGTAGAACTTATTAGTCCTCCAATTAATACAATGGCCAATGGTGCAATTAAAGGATTTGAGTTCAATGCAAGAGGAATCAGACCACAGATTGCCGTAATGGAAGTCAGTACCACAGGCAAAAAACGGGTTTCTCCGGCAATAGCAATGGCTTCATCAATTGAATGTCCTTCCAGTCGCAATTGATTGGTGAAATCTACCAAAAGAAGCGAATTTTTAACCTGAATTCCGGAAAGACCAATAAAACCAATAATAGCGACCAATGACATAGGACTTCCGGTAATAAGCAGTAATACAACACCTCCTAAAACGCCTAACGGGATAATAGAAAGTACAATTATTATTCCTTTGAATGTTTTGAACTGCAACAGCAATACACCAATGAAAAGGAACGTGCTCAGAATAATTACCGCTAGAAAATTTCCTCCCAAAGCATCACCTTCAGATTCTTTTTCTCCGGACAATTTATAATAATATCCTTTTGGCATTTTCAGTTTATCCAATTTAGGAATAATCTCTACCAGCAGATCATTAGCATAATACCCCTTTCCTGATAATGCCGTTACTTTTGAAAATCGCGATTTATTGAAATGATTAATTGCTGTTGGCGAAGTTTCAAAAGATATTGTTGCAATTTGGTTTAGTGCAATAGGCGTTCCCTGAATATTATTTACATACAAATTTTTAAGTGCATCGAGATTAGAAAATTTATCTCTTGGGAGTGTGAGCGTAACATTTCGTGCATCGCCACGGTCATCTATATAATCTCCAACAGTTAATCCTGCCACGGCAAGACGAATTACTTTATCAGCCTCGCTTGTTAATACGCCAAGTGTTCTTGCTTTTTCTTTATTGATTTTTACTTTAACATCTGTTTTATACGTATTCAACTCATTATTAATGTAAACCGTTCCTTCCTGATTTCGTAAAATATTTTCTACCTGAGAAGATAATTTACGTAAAACTTCCTGGTCTTCTCCAAACAGTCTCACTACAATATTTGCTTCAAGAGGTGTTCCCTGTTCGAAGTCTTTAACTTCAACCTTGGCATAGGGCATCGTTTTAAATTTTTCCCTAAGTTTTTCAATCAAAGCTGTTTTTTCATTAGGGTTTGCCTCATCGTCCAATTGAACAAAAATCTGAGCAAAGTCGGGTTTTCTGTCTTGTGGATGTACATTGTAATAAATTTGCGGATTCCCTTTACCAACGTTGGCAGTATAAAACACAATTTCTTTATGGTTTTTTAATTCAGATTCTATCAATTTTGTAACCCTGTCACTCTCTGATATATTTGCCTGCAGCGGTAGTTTTATATTAATTAAAAACATTGGTTTTTCAGAAGTTGGGAATAATTTAAATCCGGTTGCCTTAAACAATCCAAAAGCGGTAATGCTTAAAAATATAGATATAGCAATAGTTGTTTTTGGGAATTTTAATGCTTTAGGCATTATATCTCTGTAACTTCTGGTAAGGAATTTTTGCAAATATTGAAGAAAGACATTTCCTTCTCCGTGTTCGTGTGTTTTTAAAAATCTGCTTCCCAAAAATGGAACTAATGTCAAGGCTACAATCATAGAAGCCAATACACTTGTAATAACCGCCATTGGAAGACTTCTAATAAATTCACCCGAAACATCAGGAAGAAAAACCAGTGGTAAAAAGGCAATAACAAGTGTTGCCGTACATCCCACAACAGCAATTCCTATTTGTTTTGTGCCTTTTAAAACGGCATCCATTTTAGAATGTCCTTCTCTAAGCCAGCGCTCGATGTTTTCTACCACCACAATACTATCATCCACCAATAATCCTAAAGCTACCACTAATCCAACAATACTTAACTGGTTTAAGGAATACCCTAAAGCATTCATTGCGATCAGTCCCAAAGCCAATGATAATGGTATCGAGATCATCACTATTAGAGATGCTCTTGACCCTAATGGCAACAATGTAATAATAACTAAAATGATTGCAAGTGCAAAATCAAAGCCCAAATGCCCTAAACGCTGTGATACCATATTAGCCTGATCAAAGTTTTTAATCAGCTTGATGTTTTGAGGTAAGTCTTTCGAGAATTCTTCTACGATTGGTGAAAATTCTTTCTGAACATCGGTAATATTTACATTGTCCTTCATTCCGGCAGTAACCAAAATGCATCGGTGTCCGTTTATACGGGTAATATGATCTACTGTTTGAGATTTGTAGCCCACTTCGGCAACATCTTTCATATAGATTATTTTTCCGTTTGCATTGTAAATAACGGTATTGGCAACATCTTCTGCGTTCTTAAATTTACCGCTGGTTTTTACATTAAATACTTTGCTGTCAAGATCGATGCTTCCTCCCGGAATATCGGCTGCTTCACTTTGTAAGCTTCCCATCACGAGATTTAACGGAATTTTTAATTGTGCCAGTTTATCCAATTGCAAATCAATACGAATTTCCTGCTCAGGAATTCCAGCATATTTTACATCTTTAAGATTGGTAATTTTTTCTATTTTTGTCTTCAGTTTGTCAGCCTCATCACGCAGTTTTTTGTCAGAGGCATTTTCTGAGACTAATGCTACCTGAAGAATTTTCACATCTGAAGATGCAATTTTCTCGGTTTTAATCTGGTAAATATCCTTTGGAAGTTCGCTGTTTTTCAACGCATTCATTTCAGTAGATATCTCCTGATATTTATTATCAACGTCTACGCCATATTTAAATTTTACCTGAAAAGCGGCTACACCATCTTCAACGGTAGTTAATATTTTATCAATGTTTTCAAGTCCGTAAATTTTATTTTCGATAGGTTTTACAACTTGTTCCTCCATATCTTTTGGACTGGTACCCGGATAAATAACCGTAATAAGATACTGGGGCGGGTGAGTGGAAGGGTCTTCTGATCTTGGCATCGAAAATAAGGTAAGATACCCCACAACGGCTACCAGAAGAAATATGATCAGTGTAAACTGATAATTTTTGACGGCAAAGTTTGTAATTTTCATACTATTAGTTATTTAATGATTTTGATCGTCGATTGTTCGTTTAGATAAGCACTGTTAGAGATCACTATCTGATCTGTTTTCTGAAGGCCGTCCTTTATGAATACCTTGTTATTTTCAAATTTACTAATCGTAACAGGCTGACGTTTTACTTTGTTATTGGCTGCTATAAATACAAAGGCTTTGTTTCCATCTGCTTCAATAAGTGAATTATAAGGGATGATGATAAAATCTTCTGCATTTTCTGCTTTAATTTCGGCTTTCCCAAACATACCAACTGCCGGTTTACTGTTTTTCATATTCAGTTTCAATTCTACCTGAAAAGAACCTACTGCCGCATCTGCAGACTGTGACTTTCGAAAAACAAAGGCATCAAAGTACTCTTCGGGATAACCATCAAGAGTAACGGTTGCTTTCTGACCAATTTTTGTTGATGCCCATTCTTTATCTGTCAAACCGATTTTTAATAAATAGTTGTTATTTTTGTTTGTTTCATTTATTGCCAGAATAGGAGATCCGGCGCCAACTACTTCCCCTTCGTTAGCTATCTTACTGGCTACAAAACCATCGGCAGCAGCATATATTTTAGCATAACGCGCATTAAAAGCAACAGCATCTTTCTGCTTTTTAGCAATGTCAAGACCTGTTTTTGTGTTTTGAAGCTGTTCTAAGGTGTATACACTGTCTTTGTATAAATTGTTGGCGCGGTTGTAATCACGTTCGTATTTTTTTACATTCAAATCCGTTTGATTTAAACCGGCATTAATTTCGGTTGCATCTAAGGCTGCCAAAAGCTGGCCTTTTTTAAAAAACTGGCCTTCTTCAACATAAATTCGACTCACTACACCACCTATTTTAAAACCATAATTGGCTTGGTTTTCTGTGGTTACTAATCCTGATGCACTTATATTATTTGTAAGTGCCAAAGATTGAACAGTTGCTGTTTTAATTGGAATAATATCAGCAGTTTCGAATGGTGTATGTTCTTTTTTTTCTTCTTTACAAGCATAAAAAAGAGGAAAGACAAGAAGGCATAGTATTAATGATTTTTTCATAATTATTATTTTTTTGATTAATTAAAAGTAAAAGTTGCATTGGCTCTTTCTAATTCTGCAAAAGCGATCCAGGAATTATAAAGGGCAATATTGGTATTAAGCTGGGCATTTACCCATTGATTTTGTGCATCCAGAAGTTCAATGTAGATGGCCTGACCTTCTTTGTATAATTTGGTTATATCCTCATTATATTTTTTGGCTGATTCTTTTTGATTTTTATCGGCGTAGAATTGCTCCAAAGCGGATTTTAAATTATTCTGTGAAACCTGAAACTGAAGCAATAACTGCTGTTTTACGTTATCGATCTGCGAACTGATTTTTTTACTGTCTTCTTCTGTTTGTTTGAGTTTGAATTTATTTTTGTTGCCTGAAAAAATATTCCATTCCAAACCTACTCCTGCAAAATAGTAACGTGATTGTTTGTTTACTTCAAAATCAAAATCCTGAATTCCAAAATCAGCAAACCCGTTTACCTTTGGAAACCAATACGACTGCGTAAGTTTGCTTACATTATCGTTTATTTCTTTTACCTGGGTAAGTTTTTGTAATTCTTCCCTGTTTTGGGTATTTTCTGAAACAGCGTCAATTGGTGGCGCTTCATTTTCATCGACTTCAATTACTGCATCCAGCTTTTCATTAAGTAAAAAATTAAAATAAGACCTGGCATTATTACTGTTTTGTTTTGCCGTTTCCAGGTTTGCCTGTATACGTATTACCTCATTATCACTTCGCAAGACAGCCGTACGGTTTATCTTTTCATTTTTAAATAAGGATTTGTTTACTCGCTGGTTTTCCTTAACCAATGCTAAAGCATCCTCATAAATTTTAATTCCTTCAACCGATTGGAGGTATTTGTAGTAGGCTGTTTTTATTTCCTTGACTAATTCCCTTTGATATATTTCCAGCTCTATTTTTTGTAATGAAGTCTGTTGGTTTTTGATTCTCTTGTTATAGATAATTTCAAAATTCAGTAAAGGCATTGTGGTATGAATTTTAGCATCATAGAAATTATCCGGATTAATTAGAACAGACTGGTTCTCCAGAGTCGGAAAAGCATTCGAATTTGTAATTTGATTCAGGGTATTGTATACCGGATTCAGCATATCACCAATCGGAATATCAATTGTTCTTCCTCCTTCAGCCCTGGTATAACTTCCGTTTAAGGAAACGGTAGGGTAGAACAGGGAGCGCGCTTCTTTTAAGGCATACATACTTTTGTTAATATCAAAGTTGTGTTGCTTTATTACTTCGTTATTTTTTAGCCCGACTTCAATATAGCCGTCAAGCTTACTCTGTGAATATCCCAGATATCCAAATAAGACCAGTGTCAGAGTTAGTGTTTTTTTTATCATATTATACATTGTTTTTTAATTGAACGTTGTTCATTTTTTAAATCAAAAAATTTTTAAAGTTTCTTTATTATTTTTAAATATTCATTGTATCCGTCAAACAGAATTGTATCGGGATTAGAAAATTTCACACCTTTTGTTCTCTGGCGTATTTCAAGACAGCACATTCCGTGTACTAAGCTCCAAATCATAAATGACAATGGTTCTGATAAATGCCCTTCAAAATGTCCTTTACTCATACAATCTTCCACAGTAGTCTTTAAAGCTCCAAAGGTATCAACACCTTCATTCCATCCTTCTTTTTCAGAGTTTTCAAGAAATTCCATTGGTGCTTTAACATTAAACATCAAATCATACATTTCAGAATTTTCCATGGCAAACTTTATATACGTAAAGCCCATTTTTCTTAGGCGTTCCATTGGATCTTCAATCGCGAATAATTCTTTAAAATACCCTCCTAGTTCCTGAAAACCAATAGAGTGCAAATCATGGAGAATGGCATTTTTATCTTTAAAATAGACATATACGGTTCCCACGCTATAGTCTATTTCATCGGCAATATTTCGAATAGTAGTCTGTTCAATTCCTCTTTCTAAAAAGAGCTTTTTTGCTCCTTTTAAAATGAGTGATCTTAAGGCTTCTTTTTCACGTGCTTTTCTTTCTGCTGTACTCATAAAAATAATATTCTTTTGCAAATGTATGTATATTTTTTGAACAACGTTCATTTTTTTTTAAATATTTTTTTTCAAGCTAAACATATTAAAAATTATATAATGTAAAATATTGAAATATAGTGGTGTTAACAATTTTTACTGTGTGGCGAAACTATTAATATTGCTGTGTTTAAAGCATGACCTTATGCCATTTTTGGATTTTTGGGAAATTAAGGAACGTTTGTTATAAACTTTTATAGCACTGGTATTACAACCGCTTTTATCAATATTGATGATTTTTGGACTTTTGTTATTATTAATAGCTTTAATCATAAATGATTGGACACTCATTCTTTGTCTTCTTTTAGTTAAAAGAAAATCTACTGTATTTCCTGATTTATCAATAGTCCTATACAAGTAACACCAAATACCTTTGACTTTTATATAGATTTCATCCATATTCTCCAGCTCGTGTCAACTCGGCGCTTTCTCATCATCATCTGTGACTCAATAAACGGAGCAAATTTGCATACCCAGCGCTGGATCGTCGCATGATCAACCGGAACACCTCTTATTTTCATTATCTCCTCAACGCCTCGATAACTCAATGTAAATCTTAATTTGAAATATACTGCCTGAAGAATTATATATTTTGGATAACAGTGACCTTTGATGTTCATTTCAAAGTTTTTTCAATCTAAAGATAAAAGTTATCTTGGTTCAGGTCATGTTGGTGAACGTTCCAAGGTATTAAAATGTCCTAAAAACAGGAGAGTATATAATGC